>CAZGCK010000038.1:15483-21698 GCA_964524175.1 uncultured Bacteriovoracaceae bacterium
CGCCTCTGACAATGCTCTGATCATCGCGTTGGAGCCGATGATGACCGTATTGATTGCTTGGATTTTCTTGGGAGAGAGGCTGACGCGAGCTCATTTGGTTGCTTTTGGATTGGCTCTCGTTGGCTTCGCCCTGCTTGCAGGGCTTACTCCAGCAGGTCTCGCAAACGGATGGAACTCGCATCTGACCGGAAACCTGGTTCTGCTGCTGTCTCTCACGGGCGAGGCTCTTTACTCAACTTTGGGTCGAAAGCTCATTGTGCGCTATCCTCCCATGGCAGTTTTTGGTTCTGCACTTGCTGTTGGGGTCTTCTGTCAGACGCTTGGGTCGGGTGTGATGGGGACTCTGCCCTCTTATTCGCAGCTTGCGTCGGCACCATGGAGCAGTATTTTGGGGGTTCTCTGGACAGGGCCTTTGGGTACCGCGATGACTTATCTATTTTGGATGATGGCCCTTCCGAGTGCCCCAGTAGCGAGTCTGGCGCTGACTGTCTTTGTGCAGCCTATCTTGGGTCCAGTATGGGGCGCCATATTCTTAGATGAGCGCCTCACTTTGACTCAACTTTTTGGAAGTATTATGATTTTAGCCGCGGTCTTTGGGCAAAGCTGGGTAGAGCGGCGATCGGCTGACGTTGCGCCCAAAGTTTAAATTCTTAAAATATAAGATTCCATAAGATTTGTGCTCGCTCTCGCAAAATTGGACTTGCTGTTAGGAAATTGACCTCTCTATACTGGTCTCGAGTTGTTCAAGATGGGCGGCTCACAAGATCGGTAGAACGATATAATTTGGAGGGGGATATGGAAGTCCTCGGCAATGGCCCCGAAGGTCAGGATCTGATTCAGACCGTTGTTACACTCACCGAGTTACCAGAAGAACTTGCTCACCAGGAGGTGGATAAAATTCTTCAGCATTCGGGTCATGCGTCAGATAACCTGACACTTGAACAGCTGCGGTCCGCCATGATTTCCTATTTGGAAGCGATGCATGCAGATATGATGCAGGAATCGCTCGAAAATTCCGAAATGAGTCTTGAACAAGCTCCTGTTCTTTCCGAGTAGTCTTTAAGTAGAAATATTCCGCCTTGACTCAGAGCGACATGGGCTCGGTACATGTATACTAGAATTAATTATTAGGCGTTGTATGCCCCGTAAGCCCCCCTTTAGGAGATGATGCAATGCTGATTCGATCCTCCCTTAACAAGATTCCAAGCGGTCTGATTCGTCCTGACCTTGTCGGGTTTGGAGGGATCGAGAGCCTTCACCCTCAGAACAATTACATTCCTAATCCAATTGTCGTTGAGCAAACTGCTCGAGGAGAGAGACAGTACGACATTTATTCGCGCTTGCTCTTAGATCGAATTATTTTTCTAGGCACTGAGGTCAACGACACAGTCGCCAATCTGCTCGTGGCTCAAATGTTCTTTCTCGAGTCTTCGGATCCAGACAAGGACATTCACATGTACATCAATTCTCCAGGAGGTTCCGTTTACGCGGGCCTTGGGATTTACGATGTCATGCAGTTCATTAAGTCGGATGTTTGTACCTACTGCATTGGGATGGCAGCGAGCATGGGAGCTTTGCTTCTTACCGCCGGAGCCAAGGGCAAGCGCTATAGCATGCCTCACTCCCGAATCATGATTCATCAGCCGCTCGGCGGCGCCAAGGGTCAGGCTTCGGACATCGAGATTCAGGCGAGAGAAATCCTTTATCTGAAAGAAAGGCTCAATGCGATCTTAGCTCACCATTCAGGTCGCACTATGGAGCAGATCAGGAAGGACACGGATCGCGATAACTATCTCTCTGGCAAGGAAGCTGTTGAGTACGGGCTGATCGACAAGGTCGTCGAGAAGCGCGGAGCGGTTTGAAAGGAATGACTATGGACGGAAGAAAATACGGCGACGGATTTGGGAACCTGTGCTGCTCTTTTTGCGGCAAAAACCAGCGTGAAGTCAAAAAGCTGATTGCCGGCCCAACCGTTTACATTTGTGACGAGTGCATCGAGCTTTGCAATGACATCATTGCTGAAGAGGGGCAGAAAGAGTCTCCTGCTCGCTCGAGTCAGTCGATCCCTAAGCCGGCTGAGATCAAGGTCATCCTCGATCAATATGTGATTGGCCAAGAGCGAGCAAAGCGCGTCCTGTCGGTCGCTGTCTATAACCATTACAAGCGCGTTCAGCACCAAGGCGACAAGAAGCCCGGCACGACCAATAAGGACAAGGACGCCATCGAGCTTCAAAAGAGTAATATCATGCTGATTGGCCCGACGGGCTCCGGCAAGACTCTTTTGGCTCAGACGCTAGCTAAGCTTCTCAATGTGCCGTTCGCTATGGCGGACGCCACGACACTGACCGAAGCTGGGTACGTCGGCGAGGATGTCGAAAACATCATCCTCAATCTACTTCAGGCCTGTGACAACAATGTCGAGCGCGCTCAGAAGGGGATTGTCTACATTGACGAAGTCGACAAGATCTCCCGCAAAAGCGAGAACCCTTCGATTACCCGCGATGTTAGCGGCGAAGGCGTTCAACAAGCACTATTAAAAATTATCGAAGGCACGATTGCCAATGTCCCTCCAAAGGGTGGCCGTAAGCATCCGCAACAGGAGTTCGTTCAAGTCGATACTGCCAATATCCTGTTTATCTGCGGTGGCGCCTTTGTGGGTCTCGACAAGATCATCGGCATGCGCAAGGGCAAGCGCAGCTTGGGGTTGTCGGCCACGATTACGTCCAAGGCGGAAGAGAACCCTTCCAAGATGCTTTCACAGGTCGAGCCTGAGGATCTAATTCGTTTCGGATTGATTCCTGAATTCATCGGCCGTCTTCCCGTGATCGCGACCCTCGAAGAGCTCGATGAGGCAGCTTTGATTGAGATTCTCACCAAGCCTAAGAACGCGTTGGTGAAGCAGTATTCCAAGCTATTTGAGTACGATGATGTTGTGCTCGAGTTCGAGCCGGATGCGCTCGAAGCGATTGCTAAAGAGGCTATCAAGCGCAATACCGGCGCTCGTGGGCTGCGTGCCATCCTTGAGCAGTCGATGCTTGAGGTGATGTACGAGCTGCCAACCAAGCCAAATATCAAGAAGTGCATCGTGACCAAGGACGTGATCCTCAAGCAGCAACGTCCTGTGATGGTTCAGGGTGAGCCTGAGCCGGCCGCTAAAGCGGGATCCGAAAAGGCCGAGATCGCTTAGTCCTCATAAGAGTTTCCTCCGTAAAAAAGCAGACCCCTTCTGATGCATAAGCGTCAGGAGGGGTTTGTGATTGGTGGGAGTGTCATTGTCAATTCAGCACAACGATGTTGTGGTTTTAGTGCGGCGTTATGAACTTAGCGAAGGCGCGATTTACTGATCCAACCATAGTCTCGGACTTCCCCGCGGGCGTCCTCAAGGTGGTAGACGCCCATCTTAAACTCTTCGGGCAAGTCGTCTAGTTGGTCCGCGTTCACCTTAAAAATAATGCGTTTGAGATCGCCACTCCGATCAAATGAACCTGTGGCCACGGTCTTGTCTCCCAGTCGCAGAGCGGGCAGGGCGTTACGGACTCTAAAGGGAATTGAGCTCTCCACTACGATCTCGACTTTGCGAAGATTGGCTTCAATCATGGGAGTCGCCACCACGATACGGTTTCTTATCTGCTTTTGAGCCTCGTTGAGCGTCGCGAGTGAGGAGGGGCTAGTGGCCACGGTGGGTTGGATCACTTGAGGTGTCCAGGGAGAAAGAAGTTGCGTGAGCTCCTTTGGGTCGCTTCCGGCAGCGAGACTGCTCCAGTAGTCTGAGTTTTGTGCAGAGAGGCCGATGTCTGCGATAAAAACTTCGCCGGTGGCTGTGCTGTCGAGGATGAATCGAACTCCGCGTGCAGCGGTGAAATTGCCCAAGTCTTGAAGAGGGATTCTCACCGTGGGAAGCGTGAGATGCGTGATTTCAACGTTCATGGGCGAGTTGATTTCGCCCAAACTGCCCGGGGGGCCCATGAGCTGAATGTATTTAGAAAGCTTGACCGTGGGCCCGATTGAGCCGTCTGGGCCGACCAATCCGACGCTCATTTCCGTGTTCTCAGTTGGGTTCAAAGGTGAGTCAGCGCGGCTGATTCTAAAGTCCAGTGTGACTTGTCCGGCAAGACTGATACTTGAGCCAGTGGGTGCCCAGTTGTTCTGAAACCAAGTGTTCGGGCTCGAAGCGATCCAGCTGATTCTTTGAGCTCTCATCGTCGATATGTGGCCGCGTAAGGGAGAAGGTACAGAATTGATTCCGCTTGTTTCATGCTTTTCGCCGAGCAGGCCCTTATCCTCTTCACCTTGAAAGTTCTCGAGCACGGTTGTGAACGCGTTTGAGGGAGAGGTTAGAAAAGTACGATGGATCAAAGTAAGTTGCTGCACGCTATCGGGTAGGGAGAAGCGGGGATCAAAGGCAGCAGCCAAAAGCGGGTCTCGATCTGCGCCAACGAAGGCTCTGAAGAAGGCGGAGACTGCAGCGAGTGCTGTTTCCCTTTGTTGCTTGGAGCCGCCTTCGCTTGCCCAAAGTTGTGGGTGGCCATAGCACCCCTTGGATTCGTTCTGCTGCCACTCAGTATTGTAAAAGTTGTGATTCGCGCCCCATACGGCATACATCGATTTGGGAAGGCCTGGGTCTTCGCTCATCGCGGCCTTCATTCGGTCGAACACTCTCATGCCTCTTTGGTCGACGATGTCTCCGTCGCACATTGGGAGCAGGACGTTCCAAGCGGTTCCAAAGGCATTGAGTGTACGGGAGCTTTGGCCATCGACAGGCCCGATTTCAAATATTCCCTTGATGGTCAGTCCCGCGCCTCCAGTAAGTTCGCCAAAACGCGGCTGCCATTGGCTGCCCGGGTCTTTGTAGAGATTGTAGGCGGCGCGCACGCCCTCGCCTCCGCGGGAGTGCCCAAACAAGCCGATTTGTGCAAAATCTAGCTTGTTCTTGAGACTAGTTTCTAGTGAAGAGGGCTCTCCACCAGCTTGGTTCCATTGAGCGAGCGAGAGGAGGTGTTTGAGAACTAGTCGACCACGGGCCAAGATGAGCCCTTCGTCGCCATGGGCTTGGTCATTGGCGCCGCAATTGATCCCGCGGTTGGCGTTGATCGACACAACAACATAGCCAAACGAAGCCAAGCGGGTGGCCAGGTATTCATAGCCCAGGTAGCTGGGGACCTCAGACTGTCCGAAAGGACAAGTGCCATCAAAGGTATACTGGCAGTTCTGGTCGATGCGGGGCCCGCTTCCATACCCACACGTGGCATGATTGCCGTGCAAGAACATCAATATGGGGTGAGGTTTGTCATCCCAGTTTTTTGGACGATAGAGCCGAGCTCGGATCTGGGTAGTTTGCCCGATCAAGATCTCGGGATCGACACTTTCCGGGAGGCTATATTCTGCCGAGGTCGTTTCAAAAGGCCCGACGGCGTCGGGTCCTGAGGAGGAGTGAGGTTCGGACATGCATCCGTTCAATGCCGCTAAGGAGGCTAGTACAAAGAGAGGGTTCAAGAAAGGCAGCTTGGAGCCAAAAAATAAGCGCACGGGGCCTCTCTTCGCAGCAAAGGTCGTTTAGCAGGCAGCATTATTTAGCAAATTTGACTCATTGAGTCAAATTTGTGCAATTTCTACCTTAATTTTTATAGAGTCATTTAACCCACCGAAATGACGTACTTTTAATGCGATCGGCTAAACGTGCAGGTTTGCACTCCTTTTTGAACTATGCTGTACTTGGATTAAGGACTTCGGCATCGAGGTCTTTCACCTAAGGAAGGGGCGGCTTCATGAGCTCAAGAGATCAGAAAGATAAAAAGTCTGCGAAGATTACGGTTCCACTTTTGCCACTTCGAGACGTGATAATATTCCCGCACATGGTTGTGCCTCTGTTTGTTGGGCGTGAAAAATCAATTAACGCACTAGAAGAATGCGTGAACAAGAAGTTGGATCTTTTCTTGGTCGCTCAACGTCAGGCCACCACGGTGAGTCCCGGCGAAAATGATATTTTTGAAGTAGGAACTCTCGGCACGATCCTCCAGATTCTCCGCTTGCCTGACAACACGGTCAAAGTGTTGATCGAAGGTAAGCGTCGCGCGCGCATCGTTGAGTATTCCGAAAACGATCGCATGATTGAAGCGGTGGTCGAAGAAGTCGCCGACGTGATCGAAAGCAACGTCGAGCTCGAAGCGCTGGTTCGTTCCCTCAAGGCTACCTTCGAGAACTACGTAAAGCTCAAT
>CAZGCK010000038.1:21708-30905 GCA_964524175.1 uncultured Bacteriovoracaceae bacterium
TAACACATTTCCACAGATTGTTAAAGTCATTGAAAGTATTATTTAAAGATTTAAGTTTTTTTAATACGATTGAGGAGCCTTCCAGGCTTGCCGATCTGATTGTCGCGCATCTCAATCTCAAGCTCGAAGACAAGCAGGAGATTCTCGAGATTCAGGATCCGACTAAGCGTCTCGAAAAGCTTTTGCAGCTCATGCAAGGCGAGATCGAGATCTTGCAGGTTGAGCGCCGCATACGTTCCCGTGTAAAAAAACAAATGGAGCGCTCGCAAAAGGAGTATTACCTCAACGAGCAGATGCAGGCGATTCAGAAGGAGCTCGGTGAAAAAGACGAGTTTAAGGCCGAAATCCAGGCTATCGAGAAACAGATTCGCAGCAAGCCCATGAGCAAAGAAGCTAAAGAAAAGGCTACCCGCGAGCTTAAGAAGCTCAAGATGATGTCGCCTATGTCGGCTGAGGCCACCGTCGTTCGCAACTACATTGACTGGTTGATTACCCTGCCTTGGGGTGACAACTCCGCTGATCGCAATGACATCAAGCTAGCCGAGGAGATCCTCGAAGAGGATCACTACGGCCTAGAAGACGTCAAAGAGCGTATCCTCGAGTACCTAGCTGTTCGCACTTTGACTGAGAATTCAAAGGGTCAAATCGTATGTTTTGCCGGTCCTCCGGGTGTTGGTAAAACCAGTTTGGCTAAGTCGATTGCCAAGTCTCTAAACAAGAAGTTTGTTCGCTGCTCTTTGGGTGGCGTGCGCGACGAAGCCGAGATTCGTGGGCATCGTCGCACTTACGTCGGCGCCTTGCCTGGCAAGATCATTCAGTCCCTCAAAAAGGCTGGATCCTCGAACCCCGTCTTTCTGCTCGACGAAGTCGATAAGATGAGTATGGATTTCCGCGGTGACCCGTCTAGCGCATTGCTCGAAGTTCTGGACCCCGAGCAGAATCATGCTTTCGGGGATCACTACCTCGAAGTCGACTACGATTTGAGTAAGGTGCTCTTCGTTCTGACGGCGAACTCTCTCTACAACATTCCCAAGCCACTACTTGATCGCATGGAAGTCATCACGATCAGTGGCTACACGGAAGTCGAGAAGTTCAATATCGTTCGCAAGTACCTCATCTCTAAGCAGATGGAGCAGCATGGACTCAAAGAAGGCGACATCGAAGTCACCGACGAAGTAGTGAGCATGCTGATTCGCAACTACACTCGCGAAGCAGGGGTGCGTAATCTGGAGCGGACGGTGGCTACCGTTTGTCGCAAGGTCGCCAAGAAGATCGTCGAGCGTAAAAGCGCAAGCGTCGTAGATGAGCGTAAAGGCGACGGCAAAGAGGCAAAAGCAGGTAAAGCATCCAAGAGTGCGAAGACTGCCGCTGTCACTACTGGGCCGATTGTCGTTCGCGAAGCCGATCTCGAAGAGATGCTCGGCCCACCGAAGTACATCACCAGTAAAGCCGAGGAACAAAGCGAAGTTGGTCTCACCAACGGCTTAGCCTACACCGAAGCCGGCGGCGATCTGCTTCAAATCGAGGTCAGCGTCGTTCCAGGAAAAGGCGGCATCAAGATCACCGGCAAGCTGGGTGAGGTCATGCAAGAGTCGGCAGCGACTGCATGGAGCTATGTCCGCTCTCGAGCTCATCTGCTCAATCTAGAAAAAGATTTCTACCAAAACATCGACATCCACTTGCACGTGCCAGAAGGCGCAGTCCCCAAAGACGGCCCTTCTGCAGGGATTACCATGGCCACTGCGATTACTAGCGCGCTGACCAAGATCCCATGCAAGCGCGATATAGCTATGACTGGTGAGATCACGCTCCGGGGTCGAGTGCTTCCGATCGGTGGATTGAAGGAGAAACTTCTGGCCGCTAAGATTGGCAACATCAAGACCTGCTTAATTCCCAAGGGCAACGTCGCAGATATGAAGAAGATCCCCAAAGAGGTCACTCAGGGCATGCGGATCATCCCAGTTGAGCATGGCGATCAAGTTTTGCGCTTGGCTCTCGAGCTCGATAAGCCCGAGGAGTTCTTGATGCGCAAAGGGATTGGTCCACTCGACATTCCGCTCGCTCGTGACGAGTCTGGGGATAGTCCGGCGGCTATTAAACACTAATTTTTCTTCGTTAGAAAGGTTGAGGGCCCGTGGAGAGGACATCTCCACGGGCCTTTTGCTTTGAGCTAGGCTCTAAAACCAGTACCTTACCGTAGCTAATAGGTTGAAGATGTGGAGTAGAGGGCTAGTTGTGTAGGACAGGAAATTGAACTCTCCTCCAAGCGTCAATCCGCTTCCCAATGCGTAATTATATCCAATCGCGGGTCCAAGAGTGAGATGGGTCCCGCCGGAGACACTGGGCTCTGATGTAGAAATGAGCCCAAGTCCCCCTCTCAAGCCGGCATAAAGACCGGGCAGTGCATCATCCAAAAAGTAATCTCCCGCTGCGGCAATAGTAACTAGGCTGCTCGAGTAACTTGTGTTGAGTGTGGGGGTTAAGGGGCTGATTACTGTTGTGGTGCCCAAGCCCACATAAGAGAGGTAGCCTCCCACCCCAATGTCTGGCAGGATTTTGTGGCCGGCATTGATCCCAAATGCGAGGTTTGTCCCAGTGGCGTTATTCCCGACTCCGATACCTAAGAGCGCGCCACCATAGGCTAATGAGCTCCCGGACCCCTCGTAATCTTCTGGGTTGGCTGATTGCGCCAATGGGCAGCTGGCGGCTAAGGTCGCCCATAGTGCGAATGATGTCAGCCAGAATTTTTGCACGTTACTTCTCATAGTGTCGTTATCCTCTAGCCTGCTGTCTATCTATGTAACCGCAATTACTGAGCCATACCGCAACTAGTTAATAATATCTCCTTGACCCTAGTGTACCTCTCGTCTATTTTCGGGCCCTTCGCGAAACTCCGTGTCCTTTTTTTCAAACACGTGTATCAATTCGCAAAAGTTTGTTTGTTCAAGAAGTGATCAGCAATTTGAAAGGAAAAGTAGTTCATGCCAACGATTAACCAGCTCATTCGCAGAGGACGCGCGGATAAGGCTTGGAAAACCAAGTCTCCTGCACTTCAAAGCTGTCCTCAAAGACGCGGTGTTTGTACTCGCGTTTACACCACGACTCCTAAGAAGCCGAATTCTGCGCTTCGTAAGGTGTGCCGTGTGCGTTTGACCAACGGTTTTGAAGTCACTTCCTACATCCCAGGTGTCGGACACAATCTGCAAGAGCACTCGATTGTGTTGATTCGGGGTGGTCGTGTGAAGGATCTTCCGGGTGTTCGTTACCACACTGTTCGCGGCACCCTGGACGCTCAGGGCGTTGCTAACCGCAAGCAAAGCCGTTCCAAGTACGGCACGAAACGCGCTGCAGGTGGTGGTGCAGCCGCCGGTGCAGCAGCTCCAGCCGCAAAGTAAAATTTTTCAGAGGTTTAAAAAATGGGCCGTAAGAAATTTGTTCGCAAACGTGAAATTCTACCAGATCCTAAGTTCAACGACGTAGTTGTTGCCAAGTTCATCAGCAGCTTGCTTAAAGAAGGCAAGAAGTCTACGGCTGAGGCGATTTTCTACGGTTGCATGGATGTCATGCAAACCCGTACTGGTGAAGAAGGCATCAAGCTTTTCAAGAAGGCTCTTGAGAACGTGAAGCCACTTCTCGAGGTTAAGTCCCGTCGTGTCGGCGGCGCCACTTACCAAGTGCCGATCGAAGTGAAACCTGCTCGTCGCCAATCGTTGGCTTCTCGCTGGTTGATCGATGCTGCTCGTTCCCGTCCTGAGCACTCCATGGCAGAGCGTCTGGCCGCTGAGATGATCGAAGCTTCCAATGGTCGCGGTGGAGCCATGAAGAAACGCGAAGACGTGCATAAGATGGCGGATGCCAATAAGGCTTTCGCTCACTATCGCTGGTAATTAGTCTAGCGCATGAATTAAAACGAAATCCCGCGTGGACTGAGTGTTCACGCGGGATTTCCAATTTTCAGGGGTACAAATCGATGGCGGAAGACAGCACGTCCCTAGAGAAGATTCGCAATATCGGCATCATGGCCCATATCGATGCCGGTAAGACCACTACCACCGAACGAATTCTCTATTATACCGGCAAAACCCATAAATTGGGCGAAGTCCACGAGGGAACGACCGTAATGGATTGGATGCCGCAAGAGCAAGAGCGTGGCATTACCATTACCTCCGCTGCGACGACCTGCTTTTGGCGTAACCATCGCATTAACATCATCGACACTCCTGGACATGTGGACTTCACAATCGAAGTCGAACGCTCCCTGCGAGTCCTTGATGGCGCCGTGGGCGTATTTTGCGCAGTAGGTGGAGTGGAACCGCAATCGGAGACGGTTTGGCGACAGGCCAACAAGTACCATGTTCCTCGCATTGCCTTCGTGAACAAGATGGATCGCATCGGTGCAGACTTTTTCGATGTTCTTGATCAGGTTCGCGAACGATTAGGAGCAAATCCAGTTGCCATTCAAATTCCTGTAGGAGCCTCCGATACTTTTGCAGGCCTTGTTGATCTTATCGAAATGAAGCAGCTCCAGTGGGAGTCCGACGATCTAGGCGCTTCATTCACCGCTAAAGAGATCTCTGAGGACCTAAAAGATCTGGCTGACGAATATCATGATAAACTCCTCGAGGCTGTCGCTGAGTGCGACGAGGCCCTCATGGATAAGTACCTGGGTGGACAATCTGTAAGTCCTGCTGAGATTCGGTCTGCTTTACGCAAAGGTTGTATAACCCTTAAGCTCGTGCCCGTGCTCTGTGGCGCAAGTTTCAGAAATAAAGGCGTACAGCCGATGTTGGACGCGATCGTTGACTATTTGCCATCCCCCAAGGATGTTCCTGCGATTGAGGGCAAAGATCCGCGCGATATAGAAAAAACTCTTCATCGCGAATGTGATGTTGCGCAGCCATTTGCTGCGCTCGCATTCAAAATTCAAAATGATCCCTACGTCGGGCAGCTTACTTATTTCCGCGTGTATTCGGGTAAGATCGAAGTGGGGGAGACTGCTTTTAACGTAGCCAAAGGAAAAAAAGAGCGCTTGGGGCGCTTGCTTCAGATGCACGCGAACAAGCGTGAAGACGTCAACGTTGTTAAGGCTGGAGACATCGCCGCCACCGTTGGTCTGCGTTTTACTACGACTGGGGATACTCTTTGCAATGAAGGTATGCCGATCCTGCTAGAGAAGATCGACTTTCCAGAGCCAGTGATTTCGATCGCGATCGAGCCTAAGACTAAAGCGGACGAGGAAAAGCTTTCGAGTGCCCTCCAGCGCCTTGCGATGGAGGATCCTTCTTTTCGTATCACTAGCAACCCAGATACGGGACAAACGCTGATCAGCGGAATGGGTGAGCTCCATCTTGAGATCATTGTTGATCGCATGAAGCGCGAGTTTAAGGTTGAAGGCAATGTTGGACAGCCCCAAGTCGCTTATAAAGAGACCATTTCGACTGCGGCTCAAGCTGAAGGTAAGTTCGTGCGCCAGGCTGCCGGCCGTAATCAGTATGGCCATTGTGTGGTTAGATTTGAGCCCCTCAAGAAGGGGGAGGGTTATCAGTTCGTTAATAAGATCCAGGGTAACGTGATCCCTAAGGAGTTTATCCCTGCGATTGACAAGGGTCTTCAGGAGTCCATGCTCGGCGGGATCATTGCCGGCTATCAAGTTGTCGATATTCGCGCGACTCTACTTGACGGATCCTTTCACGACACTGATTCAACAGAGGTTGCATATAAAATCGCGGCTTCCATGGCTTTCAAGGATGCCGCCCGCATGGGTAATCCCTTGATTTTAGAGCCCATCATGGCTTGTGAGATCGTTTGTCCTGATGAGTACATGGGTGGCGTGATTGGCGATCTCAATAGCCGTCGCGGCAAGATTCTCAATATGTCCACGCGTCACGGGCTTCAGGTCATCAAGGCGGAGGTGCCGTTATCAACGATGTTCGGGTACTCGACAGCTCTGCGTTCCTCGTCGCAGGGGCGAGCAACCTTTTCTATGGAGTTTGCGAGTTACGAGCCCGTGACTTCGCAAATAGCGGAAGAGATCAAAATTCGTTCGGGCGTGATTTCTAGGTAACCTCCGCTAGTATTTCGAGTTTTAATGAGGTTTCTCATTGAACTTGGAAATCGGCCCCTGTATAGCCTCTCTTCCAACTGTAATGACGTTTTGGGAGAGATTGCCCGGTCGAGTTCACATTGCGGCCGGGGTAACTCCCCAGATTTAAAATGGAGATGTGAAGTATATGGCAATGGAGCATAAAATCCGGATCAAGCTAAAGGCTTTTGATCATCGTGTTCTCGATCAATCCGTCTGGGAAATCGTGAATACTGCAAAGAGAACTGGCGCTACGGTACGTGGCCCAATTCCCCTTCCAACTGTGATTAATAAGTATTGCGTTCTCCGGTCTCCCCATGTAGATAAAAAATCCCGCGAACAGTTCGAAGTTCGGACTCATAAGCGGCTTTTGGATATCCTCGAGCCTACTCAGCAGACGGTCGATTCTCTAATGAAGCTTGACCTGTCAGCTGGCGTGGACGTGGAAATCAAGTCCTGATCTCAGGGCTTGGTAGAGGTCGGTCGAAACTCCTTGCTGCATTAGTCTGAAAAGGCTTTTCCCAGTGAGAAAGTCGAAAGATCTACGACTACCCTCATGAAAGCATCCGGCGGCCTTTAAGTACCGCTTTCATCTTCCAGAATCTATCGTTGGTTCTGGCCTAACGTGATGAAAGTAAAGTCAAAGGTGGCTTCCCGGTGATGCTGTGGCGGTAAAATCGATGAAAGTGTATTTTAGGCGCATTCCGCCTTCGGAGATTTGAAATGGAACAAAAGCCTGAAGCACAGGCCGGTCAGGGGGCCCGCGAAGCGGTAGCTTTGACCAGCAAGCGAAGCGGCGTTCTTGGCGTTAAGGCCGGGATGACCCAGGTTTTCGATAACGACGGCAATGCAATTGCTGTGACCGTTATTGATCTCAAGCCAGCCGTCATCACTCAGGTGAAGACGAAGGAAAAGAATGGCTATCAAGCTGTTCAAGTCGGCTTCTTGGAGAAGAAAGCTAAGTCTGCTACGAAACCCGAGCAAGGCCACGTGAAACCATCTGGTGCTACTGGTTTCTACCACTATCAAGAATTCCGTCTCGCAGAAGACGACAAGCTCGACGGGCTAACCGTTGGCAAGATTCTCTCTGCTGAGTTCGTTAAGCCAGGTGACTTGGTTGACCTTACCTCTGAAAGCAAGGGTAAGGGATTCCAGGGTGTTATGAAGCGTTACAATTACGCCGGTGGTTTTAAGTCCCACGGCGCATCTCTTGTGCATCGCTCACTTGGATCGATCGGTAATCGTGCTGATCCAGGTCGCGTGTTTCCTGGTAAGAAAATGGCCGGCCAGATGGGCAACGTTCAAGTGACCGTTCAAAACGTGAAGGTCATTCGTGTCGATACTGAGAATCAACTCCTTTTGGTGCATGGTAGCGTGCCCGGGCCACGTAGCGGAATCGTAACGGTTCGTCGCGCAGTGAAGACCGCGAAGAAGGTGAAGTAATTTATGCCTACTCTCGATTTATTCAACCAAGAGAAGAAAAAAGTCGGCACCATCGAGCTGAAAGATGATGTGTTTGCTGCGGACATTAATGTCGCGCTCGTGCACCAAGTTCTTAAGGCTCAGATGGCTGGACGGCGCCAGGGTACCGCCAAGACCAAGGTTAAGTCCGAAGTCCGTGGGGGTGGTCGTAAGCCGTTCAAGCAAAAGGGTACTGGTAATGCTCGTCAGGGCTCTAGCCGGTCTCCGTTGCAACCAGGGGGTGGCCAGAACTTTGGTCCACAGCCCCGTTCCTATGAACAAGCGACTCCTAAAGAGATGATGCGTGGAGCACTTCGTTCTGCGCTCAGCGATCGCGTTAAAGCAAATCGCATGCTCGTAGTCGATGAGTTCAAGCTAGATCAAATTAAGACCAAGACTCTGGATGATTTGCTTAAGGGCAAGTTTAAGGTCGAACAGGTGCTCATCGTTGATGACGCTAATAAGAACTTGGAGCTTTCCGGTCGCAACCTTCCTAAGGTGAAGGTTTTGCGCACTGAGGGCCTCAATGTGTACGACATCATCCGCAATGATTGGATTGTCATCACTAAGCGCGCCGCTGAAGCGGTCGAAGCTCGGTTGGCGTGAGGGGAACAAGATGCGCAATGTTTACGACGTAATCCTAAGACCCATTATCAGCGAAAAGAGTACGGTTCTCGCTGAAGTCGGAAATCGCTATGCTTTCGAAGTCGCTCCTCAGGCAAACAAGCAAGAGATTCGCGATGCAGTTCAACAGCTTTTCAAAGTGAAAGTTCGCGGCGTGAATACGTTGATGATGCACGGAAAGCAGAAGCGCGTGGGGCAGTTTCAATCCAAGCGCACCAACTGGAAGAAGGCAATCGTGACTCTGGCTGAAGGTCAGAAAATCGATTTCTTTCAAACGAAGTGAGATGATTCATGGCAATTAAATCCTTTAAACCAACCACTCCGTCGCTTCGTTACAAGAACGTAGCGGATTTTTCGGTACTGACTCCCAAGAAGAAGCAACCTAGCAAGCCTCGGGCGCTGGTGGCTGGGCTGACTAAGTCTGGTGGCCGTAATGCTTTGGGTAAGATGACTGTTCGCCATATTGGTGGTGGTCATAAGCGTAAGTACCGCGTGATTGATTTTTCCCGGGATAAGCGCGAGATTCCTGCTCGTATTATCTCTCTGGAGTACGATCCAAATCGTACTGCGTACATCGCGCTGCTGGCTTATGCTGACGGTGAGAAACGTTACATTATTGCCCCTTTGAATCTCAATGTGGGCGATCAGGTTTTGGCGAGCGACAAGGCCGACATTAAGCCCGGCAATAACCTCTCTTTGTCTGCGATTCCGGTCGGCACTCTGATTCACAACATTGAAGTGATTCCTGAGCAGGGCGGTAAGCTAGCTCGTTCAGCTGGCAACTTCGCTCAGTTGATGGCGAAGGACGGCGAGTACTGCCAGGTGAAGATGCCAAGCGGTGAGATTCGTCTGCTTCACTCTCGCTGCAGGGCTTCTATTGGGCAGCTTGCAAATACCGATCACGAGAATATTACGATTGGTAAGGCTGGTCGTAATCGCTGGCTCGGCATTCGTCCTACAAACCGCGGTGTTTCTATGAACCCGATCGACCACCCACACGGTGGTGGTGAAGGTAAGAGCTCCGGTGGCG
>CAZGCK010000039.1:0-10725 GCA_964524175.1 uncultured Bacteriovoracaceae bacterium
CAACTGCGCCCCTGTCTCACCTCCCGGGTAACTCACATCGGCATCAGTGGGATGATCCGAGCGCCAACGGTGGGTCATCTCCTGACCAAACCTATTGCCAATCTCTTCAAAAGTAAGCCCTTGCGCATTCCCCAAAAAAGCCTCACGCAGGTTAGCATCCATGAAGAGCCGAATCCCTAACGCTTCAGCAACGATACTCCCCGTCTCGCTCGCGCGACTCAGGTCGCTACTCAGAACCGCTTCAAGTCCCACACTGCGCAATCTCTCCGCCAAATCGTGCGCTTGCATCCGACCTTTTTGATTGAGCGGAATATCCGTGTGTCCCTGGAAGCGACCCTCCGCATTCCAATCAGTTTCTCCATGTCTGAATACCCAGCAATGCTTATCCGGCATAGGCACTCAAGCTTGCCACGAGTCGACGTCGAGCCGAAATGTTTTCAAATTAACTCATAGCGTTAACGCATCATTCAAAATGTTGTGCGTTACAAATTGATTGCGTGCCACACCAGCCTCACCTATGGTGCAACGCAATATCTATTCCTTGATTTAGGGGGAGTCTCTGTGAACAAAAATTCAAAGCCTTTTACGCCTATTTTAGCGGTTTTCTCTGCTGCATCTATCGTCCTTTCACTCTCTGCTCGGGCCGATCGCGCGGACGATATCAAAAAGAGCTTGCTCGAGTTCGACGCTGATACTGCGACCTTCATGAAGCGCAAGCCCACCAAATGGGATCGTGCCGGCAACCCTGTCGAAGCTCGAAGCGCTTTCTCCCAAGACGACATCGAGAGCGGCAACTTCGTTCTCGCAAAAGATCGCAAGCGCGGAGACTTTTGCACTACTCATGAAGGCGTGCGCATTTGCCTAAGAGACGTGCTCCCCGGCAAGTCTCCCTTTGAGGCTGATGACGACGCAGCCAATCTCGTCGACAAGCCTCGTTCAATGCTCCGCACTCTCGAGGAGATAGAAAAAGCCGAGCTCACGAGCACGACTCTCCAATCCCAACCTTGGTCAGACAACTATTGGCCGATCTACATGGGGGTACTTGGCAACCGCTACGCCGACAACAAGTTCCCGAAGAATAACGACTGGAAAAAAAACCAGACCTACGTTCACAAGTCTGGAAACGATTTTCTAGAAATCTTCAAGACCGGCGATGCCAAAGCAATCGACAAGCTCTCTCCCTCCGAAAAATACGATCTACTCGTCGGCGATAAGAAAGGCTCGCTCACCCAAGCCATGTGGGCTGACGGAGAAGAGTATTACTCTGTGGACGGCAAAGTCGAGACCTGGATGGGCATCTGCCACGGCTGGGCAACCGCATCCTACATGGTTGCTCGCCCAGTCCGCCCGGTAAAGATGCTGGCTGCGGACGGCAAAACAGAGCTCACCTTCTACCCTTCTGACATCAAAGCGCTGTCCTCTTTGCTTTGGGCTAAGGCCTCTCCACAAACTCCGTTGATCGGGGGTCGCTGCGGGACGAAGAACCCCAAGACTGACGCAAACGGACGAATTCAAGACAAAGAATGCTTCGATACCAATCCCGGCTCCTGGCACATGGGTGTTGTCAATCAACTCGGCATCGCCAAACGCAGCCTCGTGATCGACGCGACCTTTGACTACGAAGTCTGGAATCAACCCGTTTCGGCTTACAAGTACTCCTACTTCAATCCTCAAACCAATGAGCCATCAGCAAAGCTCGACGGCGCAATGATCGCGATTGCTGACTTCTCGAAAGACAAGTTCAGCCGTTATCGCTCCAAGGAGGCTAGCTATGTCGTGGGCATTGCCATGGACGTCACCTACGTCGTCGAAACCGACCCCTCTCACGCCAAGAGCGATAGCGAAAAACAGGATGCAACCCACACAGTTCGCTACCTCTACGACCTTGAACTCAACAAAAATCACGAGATCATCGGTGGCGAATGGTATCAGAACCTGCACCCGGATTTTGTTTGGACCGCTGCTCCTGGCACCGCTCCTGAAACTCCCGGCGACAGTGCAGTCACTGAAGCCTGGAACGGAGAAGGGCCCATGCCTCTCAGTTGGCGAAGGGCTGCGACTCGCACTTCAAAGAGTGGCATGCCTCTGAGCGCGATCGTCGATCTCTTCTCTTCGATGGCTAGCAAGTAAGGATCCAGACATGAAGCCCGTGATCGGTTCTCAACGACTTGCCTTCTCGTTGATGATCATCACGGGCTTGCTCGAGCTGAATCTGGCATTTGGGATGGAGCCTTCATGGTTTCCATCCCGGCCTTGCCCGACCGACGACAGTATTCAATACAAAATCCCGCCTCAAGCAGCTGTTTCATCTAGCGAACCCTATAGCACCTACTCAGAACGCGCCCGCCGACGCGACTGCTACAAACCTTGGACGATCCTCGTCTACATGGCGGCCGACAATGACCTTGAGCCTTACGCTTACTGGGACCTCTACGAGATGGAGGCGGGATACGCGAGCAATCGCCTCGCTGCCGGATCCACGCCCCGCTCGGATCTGCTCGTGCAACTCTCCACGCCGCGCTCGCAAACTTCAAAGCGGATCCATGTGTTTCAAACCCCTGAGGCCTTCGACAAGAAAATCGAACTTCAGACTTTTTTTAACCGCACTCCGGCGGACATTCGCTCTCCGATCGCTCAAGAAGTCCCGCGCTACCTGCCTGACAACAAACCCGTTGCTCCCGCCGACGATCTCGAGAGCTTTATCGAGTGGGGCGTCCGAGAGTATCCTGCAACGCACTATATGGTCGCGGTGTGGGGACATGGCCAGGGCTGGGCACCCCGACTCATCGAGCCCAAGTCTTTTACCATCGAAGGAGCTCTCATCCCTCCCCCTTTGGCAACTCGCGACTCCGCGTTTGCGGGCAGAAGATTTGGAGGTCTTGCGTTTCAAGATGGGGGCGATACTTTTTTAGACACTCCGAGCTTACGACGCGCGCTCAAGCATGTGCAGGACAACTGGTTGGGTGGGAAACCAATCGACGTTTACGCGTCCGACGCATGCCTCATGCAAATGATTGAAGTCGCCACCGAGATCTCGGACTCCGCGCGGTTTATCGTAGGCTCCTCGCAGGTCGAGACTTACCTAGGTCTGCCCTATCGCCGGATGATGTTTGAGGTCAATACAGGACGATTTGCCACAGAGGGACGCACCCCCAGCGTGAGTGGAAGTCAGGCCGAAAGCGACGAGCCCTACCTCATGGCGCTCATGCTCCCGCGCCTCTTTAGGCAATCGCTAGAGCCCGGTGGACTACGCGCGCGCTTTGCGCCGGAAGCGATCAAGACCGTCACGATGAGCTCGATCTCAAGTGACGAGCTCCGCGGCGCGCTTCTACCCGCGTTGAGCAACATGGCATGGGAACTGGATCGCTTCATGAGCGAGGACTCTATCCGCGGGATATCGATACGCGCAGCTTTGCAAAGAACGCCCGGATTCATGGGAGGCTCAGTTGAGCTCGGCGCCATGCTGAGCCTCCTGCGCCAAGGGATCCGAAATGCGATGGACGACCTAGAAGAAGAACTGGAAGAAGAAGTAGAAGTAGATCCCGAGGAGCTCGACCCGTGGGCCAGCTTTGAGTCCTTGGATCTGGCTATCCAGCAAGCTCAGTCAGCGCTTCATCGCACGATGATTTCTTACGCGCTAGGCACGCGCTATACGGGAGCTGAAGAGAACCTCTATCTCTTGGGCTTCAGAGCTTTGTCGGTTTGGTTTCCGATGAGCCGCGCGGAGTACAGGGGACGAATCGATGACTTCTCTTCTTCTATGTACTATCAAAGCCTCGCCGGAGACTGGAAGAAGTGGCTGGAGAGGCTTTACCCTTAGGTAAGCAACCTCAACTAACCCACCCGACGAACTCGCTACTCCTCAAGTAGCCAGCGATAGACCCGCCAATGCTCTCCAAAAGAGTCAGCCGAAGCCAGATAAACTGAGTTCTCAAACAAGTCATCATCGATTGGGCGAATCGCATTGCCGCCTCGAGGAGTCGCGCTGATCTCTTGGGGAGAGCCGTCTCGCCCATCAGAAGCATAGATACCCACATGATTGGGGCGCTTGACCTTGGCGCCGTCGTCCCTGTTAAGATGAACAATCAGGTCGCCATGCTTTGCCTCAGAGCGAGGAACCTCATAAAACAATGGCCCCTCAGTCAGCTGCTCAACACTTCCGCAAGGCATGTCGAGGCCCGCTTTGCGGTAGGATACGCAGACCATGCCACTACAATCAAACGTCGAAGGACCCGTGCGCAGACTCCAATCCTGCGAATAAGAAATTCCTGCTTCTGGCGCCGTGAGGGAACGCGCGAACCGGACGATTTGCCTGCGCTTGCGCTGCGTGAGCATTCTCAGCCGAGAAATTTCATTTCCAGCGGTGCCAAAGTTTGACCAGATCGAGAGATAGGACCTCAGCACGATCGGAGCTTGTGCAGTAGTATCCCTTTGTGCCGCCTCTTGCGCTTGAGCTAGGGCTCGCTCCACGGCATCTTCTTCGCACTCGAGCTGACTGTCTACGGGGCCAACGAGCACTTCCCATTTGCGGCGGACCATGCGTCTAGGCTTCCAAGGAGTCAGGGTCGTAGAATCCAAAGTCGCGAACTCCTCCGGGCGATCACCCGAAGTCAGAATTCCCTTACTGCAGCCACCCAAGCTGATCATAAATCTGCCCTGCGCTTGCGACATAGAGCGGGTGACGCGCGTTTCATCTTGGAAGCGAACCTCAAGTGGGTACTTCCCAGGCGGAAGATTCTTGATCCAGATCAGGGACCGCTCATGAGGCTTTGGCCCCTGAGCTGCCTTGGCCTTAGGCTCCTTTTCTGGGCCCGCATAAATGAGATTACCCTTGAGCCAGATCTTGAGCTTACCTTGAGCCTGCTCGACGTGCATGACAAGGGAGCCATTGTTCGAGCCCTGGGAGAGCGGCGAGGCCAAAAGACATGCGGCCACGACCCACGCCCCAAAAGCTGGCTTTCGACTGAAACAACGGCAAAGTGATACCAATAGCCGGAGCCATTCCATAATTATTTCGGTCGACTATCATAGGGACAACAGGAGGGCAACAGAAGGTCGATCTTCATTTTCTATTTAAATATTATATATTTAACAAAAAACCGTATCGACAGACTTAGTCCATCTCTACAGCTTTGACTCTTGGATGCCAGCAAGGATCCGATTGACCTCGGGGTCATCGGGGAAGGACTTCTGGATTCCGGCTAGGACCTCTCCTGCCAATCGGCTTTCTCCTGCCTTCTCGTAGCAAAAGTAGAGGTGAACCAGGGCAGCCGAGTTGAGAGGCTCGAGAGCAGCCACCTTTCTGAGCCTCTCTATGGCACTCGCGTAGTTGCTTAGACCTTCAAACGCCAGAGCATGGTTGTATAGCACCGCTGGATGCATCGGAAAAACGAGCTCTAAACGGGCAAAAGCATCCTGGGCGCTTGGCCAGTCTTTTTTTTGAGCCAATGTCATCCCGCGAGCGAATTGCCCCAGAAGGCTGCCGGGATAGGAATTAAGAAGATGATCAAACTCCCTCAAAGCGCCGTCCCAATCGCCCTTTTGCCGCAAAGCCTCTCCTCGAGCATAGTCCGAGTTCTCGCCGATGTACCTCATGAGAAAGGCTCCAGTCCCGGGAGCGCAGCCAAAAATCAGGTCGAATACCGAGGTCTCGCGGCATCCAGGAAAATGCCCCACGAGCTCTACCTTCTCCCAGAACGCCGGTTTCCAAGAAAGCAGGTAAGTGTGATCCTTCTCAAAAGATCGCCGTTGAAGCTCTTCGCCGGTCTTTACCCACACTTTCTGCCTGACCGAGTCCGGGGCATCGGGCCGATAGTCGTACGGCCTAAAGTCAGGCGCCAGCACGAGCTTCTCCCTAGGATGGTTTTTCGAAAAATACTCATACGCACGATCCACGCCGATCATGACCTGCCCGAGCTCGCGTCGATACTGAATCGATCGACTCACATTGATGCCACCTTGAAGCGCCAGGCAGACAATCGCTAACGCCAGAGCCCCGCGAGGCAGCTTCTCCAGTGAATCGGCAAACAAGCCAAACACCCACGCCAGAAGAATCGATACCGGCACCCAGGGCAGGATCCCGTAGCGAATCCTAAACGAATAGTTCAAGGCAGGCAGAGCGCTCACGGCTAAGGTGATGGCGACAAACCAAATCAGCACAAAAAGCCTGCTGCGATCCGAGGAGGACTTCAGACGAGTCCAATGAACTTTATCGAAGGCCTCTATTCGCCATAACAAAAACAAAAGCAGAGGAATCAGCAAAAAGGGTCCAAGCACCGCTGCCAACGACATCGTCGGGGCTCGCAGCGAAGTGACGAAGTCGTGACTTTGCGAAGACCAAAAGAACTCGATCAACCGATCCAAGCTCGCTGGCTGAAACATCCAACCGACCTCGCTTCCCTTGGAGCCCGGAAGAAACGGCGGAAGCTTCTCAAAGACCTCCCGTCCCCAAGGAACTGCGAGCAGCAGCATGAGGGCAACAGGGATGGCAAAAAACCTCCATTGCGCCCTCCGCACGATCGCCACGTAGACCGCCAGGACCAAGGGGATCACCTTGAGGTCGGCTTTGGATTTGTAGCCTAGATAGGTGCAAAACGAGAGCAGTGACATCTTAAGCAGCCAGCGCCGATGCTCGGGGTTAGAAAGCCGAGGACTACCGGAAAAATAAGCAGGAGTCTTCTCTACTGCCGCCCAAAGCAAGTACGTCATCCCAAGAAAAATAAGCTCCGCTATCGGCGCAAAATCCGCATACATCACATGGGCCGCCATCGGGGCTGGAGCCACCAAGAACAGAATTGCCACTGCCAAAGCCGCAGTCCTTGCCCGACTTGGACTCAGCGATTCCGGCACAAGCCGCAGCCCCCAGAGATAAATCATCACTCCGAGAGCGCCATAAACAGCATTCTTAAAAAGAAAGTAGCTCCAGGACTCGTATCCGCTCACAGCGTAGCCCAGCTTATAGATCAGCGCCTGCAAAGGGCGTTCGTTAAAACCCCAATGCTCAGGCTGAGTAGAAACAGGGGATATCCACTCCCAAACGATCGAGGTAATCTGACGATCCTTGATTTTCCAAAACCAACTCGTGAAGTCATCATCCCAAAGCGGGATCCCTTGCGAAAAAAACCAAGCGTACGCGAATCCAAACAAAAACAGTCCAACCTGGATTGCGTTGCTGCGATTGCGCATATTCAACCTCTATTGTCTCTGTTCTCAATGCGCTGATCAACTCGGGAGTCTACCCCTGTCAAGCGCTTGTCTCAATGCATGCTCAAAATGGCTTAGGCATACTTTGCCCGTCTGCCCCACGCGTTCTCAATAGAACGCGTCGTTGAACACGGGGTTCGTTCAAGAATGTTTAAACAAAGTAAGATGAACGTGCCTCCTGCAACTGAGCGGACCCCTTGAACTGACGTGCAAGACTGCGATTTGACTCGCAGCAAGCAGGCTCTTTGCGCCTCGATGTCCTTGTGTTAGAGTCGGACTTTACTATGATTTTCGCTTCAGCGGCTTCATCGGGAGTGCCTGGCACTCCTCCTGTCGGAATCTTAGGCGGCGGTCAGCTGGGCTGTATGCTGGCCGATGCGGCAATTGCGCTCGGTCTGAAGCCTAGGATCTATGCCGAAACCGGCGCGCCCGCTTTTACATTGCATCCAACTCTCTGTACCGTCGGTAGTCCTCAGGACGAAGGACGTCTGAAAAATTTTTTTGAAGGCTTAAGCGTCGTCGCATTCGAAAATGAGTTCTTGGATACCGACTTGCTTCGGCAGGCAGGACCCTCGACCGTTTTTGGTCCAGACCTTTCCGTCATTCGCAGAATTCAGGATAAGCTCATGCAAAAAGAGATTCTCGCAGATTTATCTCTTCCCACTGCTCCCTACCTCGTTTTTGAAAGCTCATTTGGGTCTAATGAAATCGCTGCTCAGATCGAAGAAGCCTTTAGCCGTTTTGCCGACGGAGTCGTCTTTAAATGGAGTCGCTTAGGATATGACGGCAAAGGGGTCCTATTGGCTGGCGGCGGGACCAAACCGCGCCTATCGACGCCGGAGATTTTAAAATTCATCAAAGGAGCATTGGATCAGAAGATCCCGGTTTACGCAGAAGCCATGATTCCTTTTCAAAGGGAGCTTGCGATCGTTGCTTGCCGGAGCACGACTGGCGACCTCAACACCTATCCTTTGGTTATCTCCGAGCAAGAGCGAGGCATTTGCTTAAGAGTGAAGGGACCGGCGACCGCTGTCGGTATCCCGATTGCGACTCAGGCACGAGCTCAAGAATTTGCGAAGAAACTGGCTGACGGAGTCGGAATGACCGGCACGTTTGCTCTCGAGTTTTTTGAGACGCGACAAGGCGAGCTCCTGATTAACGAGATCGCACCTCGCGTTCACAACACGGGTCACTACACACAGGACGCCTGCCCAGTGAGTCAGTTCGAAAATCACTGGCGCGCACTTCTTGGATTTCCGCTTGGATCCACAACTCACACACCTGCGTTTGCGATGCTCAACTTGATTGGCCCAGAGCACGTCGTTCAAGAGGTCTCACCTCATTGGCGGCCCTCTATTTCTGGAGCATTAAAACACGTGCGCCTGCATTGGTACGCCAAATCGCAAATCAAGCCTCACAGAAAGCTCGGGCACCTCAACGCGACGGCTTCAGACGAAAAAGACCTTGCTCGCATCGAGCGAGAGCTCAATGATTGCCATCAGGCCTGGATATCCAGTCTCTCGACGAAAGGAAACTCATGACCGCAGCAAAAGCCGCCCCCCAAGTCGCCATCGTAATGGGAAGTGACTCGGATTACCCTGTAATGAAAGCAGCGACCGAGGCCCTCTCCAAACTCGGCGTCGCCAGTGAGATCTCGGTCGTCTCCGCGCATCGCACACCGCATGAAGTAGCTACCTTCGCCGAGGGCGCTCGCAAACGAGGAATTCGAGTCATCATCGCAGGAGCTGGAGGGGCTGCCCACCTGCCAGGCATGGTCGCCGCATACACGGAGCTACCGGTGATCGGAGTGCCCGTGCCGATTGGCTCCCTTCAAGGCGAGGATGCGCTGCTTTCGATCGTGCAGATGCCCAAGGGCGTTCCCGTAGCAACGGTTGCGATCGGCAACGCTTGGAACGCGGGAGTTCTTGCAGCACAGATCTTAGGAACTGGACAGACGACTTTACTGGATCAAGTCGCCGCCTACAAAAAAGAGATGCGCTCTGAAGTATTAGCTAAGAAGCTTCCTGAATCAGTCTCTTAGGCAAATCGACTAATCTTAAATAGTCCCTGATGCGCGCCTGCAGGATGGTCACTGCAAACCGTGTCAACAAACACATGCATTGCCTCTGGAAACAGCTTAGCGAGAGCGACAACATTGGGCGGCTCATTCTCAAAAGACGCAACCAAGGTCCCGTGCTTTCTGATGTAGTGAGCCGCATCGAGCTTATGGTCAAGATCGGGTTGCTTGGCATCAGGCTTCAGAAGCAAATGAGTTCGGGGTAGCTCCCAAGGAAATCCGTCGCGAAGCAAATTAGCGCGGGTCCCATCTCCCATATTAGGCTCATCGCGGCCCGTGAGATAAACGATTTCGACACCCAGTTCGTAGAGGCGACGAGCAAAGTCCGCCGCACCTGGATAAGGGCGATCGTAGGCCAAATACTGACTGGTGAAAAAGCGATCGGCCCAAAAGTTTTTAATCGCCTCAAGAACCTCCTCATAACGAGGACCACTTGATTCGTAGCCCACTGCCTTAAGCGTATCTCGAACCGAATAACCGACTTGGCTTTGTTGCAATTTTGAAAGTGCCTCACGAACATCTTGGAACTCGTGACTTTGGGGGCTGTCTAGCCACTCGAGCAGAATACGATAGGTGCGAGGTCCCACCTCATAAAGAGTCGAATCCAAATCGAGCAAAACGAGAGGCCTCTCGACCGCGCCCGCTCGACGCACAACTTCTTCGAGTACTTGCGACTCGACGAGCTCATGAAAACTACAAGCTGAAATCCACTGTTGCCGGATAAACATCGCAGGAGAATAGGTAGCCGAATCTTAAGGCTTAAGCAATATGGAGCGGTCCGATCCGCAGCATGTGTCGAGTCAGACACCCAGCTAGCAACGACACCGACCTGCATAATATATTGATATTACTCATAAAAACAATGGCACCACGCATGCTTTATCTAGAAGCGTGACCGGGACGCATTCAGGAACCCGCCTTAAGTGCCTGCCGTAAAAGCCTGCCTTACCTCTGCTACTCAATCCCACCATGGTCAGTTCTAAACTGGCTTCTTTCACCTGAATGCGGCCCCGGCTTACCGTTCTCTAGATACGCGCCCTCCTGCCGGGCGTGCCAAAAAGAAAAGGCAGCCTCATTTCTGAAGCCACCTTTCCCCATGGATACACTTTGAGTTGAACTTTACTTCTGAGCGCCCTTTTGTGCGGGGGTTTTTACACCCTTTTGAGCTGCGCCAATGCCTTTTTGGCCTGGATTCATGGCACCTTTTTGAGCACCCTTTTGTCCAGCAAAGCCAGCTTTTTGCTCAGCTTTGCCGCCCTTTTGCCCTGGAGCAGTCACAGGTTTTTGCTCAGCCTTGCCGCCCTTTTGCCCTGGAGCAGTCACAGGCTTTTGCTCAGCCTTGCCGCCCTTTTGCACTGGAGCAGTCACAGGCTTTTGCTCAGCCTTGCCGCCCTTTTGCCCTGGAGCAGTCACAGGCTTTTGCTCAGCCTTGCCACCCTTTTGCC
>CAZGCK010000039.1:10825-25444 GCA_964524175.1 uncultured Bacteriovoracaceae bacterium
TTTGCTCTGCTTTGCCTCCCTTTTGCCCTGGAGCAGTCACAGGCTTTTGCTCTGCCTTGCCTCCCTTTTGCCCTGGATGAGTAATTGGTCTATTCATCAAGGAACTGTGTTCGCCCCTGTTGGCCTCCACCCCCGAAGCTAAAAGATTATCGGCGGCCAAGCTAGTCAGTGAACTTCCAAACGTAATTGCGATCGCTCCTGCCATGAGCGAATATTGTGCGAAGGTTTTCATTTTCTCTCCTCCATGAAGAGTCGGTTCGTTATCAGCTGACTGCTGCAACCCAGGTGCCAGGCGGCTCAAGCACACTCCTCTCGAGGTGCGCGTTAAATACTCTTCAGATAAAAAAAGAGCGCACTTTCCATAAGAAAATACGCTCTTCAGAAAACGCGAAACTGACTTCGACTATTTAACCATTAGGCTTCTGAGAAGATGCGTCATCACGCCTCAAGTTTCTTGCATCGTAAAATGCGCGATCATCTTTGATGATTCCCTTCTCTTCGAACAGACTTTTGTCAATCAATTGCCCAGGCGCTTGCCCTGGAGCCTGGCCAGGCGCTTGTAGCGGCAACGTCCGCGGACGCATTTTCTGCGCATCGAGCCTGTACCAAACCGTAACTTGGTCACCTACCTTGATGTTGCGCGTGCTGCTTTGGATCGATGCACGATCAAACTCAAGCGTCTCTCCATTTCTTCTGACAGAAACGCTATCGGTTCCCATTGCAGTGACTTTGCCCCCATACTGGTAGATCTTCGCGGCATCCGCAGACAGCGAGGCCATAGATGTCGCTAGCACCCAAAGTCCGACATTTCGCATGATCATTTTACATTCCCCCCCATTAAATTCGATCAAAACGCATCATCCCAGCTCTGAGAGATCCTCATCGCGGTATTGATGAGGCCCACGTGGGAATAAGTTTGCGGAAAGTTACCCCAAAGCTCTCCAGTCTCTGGATCCATATCTTCTGAAAGCAAGCCCACATGATTAGCTCGACGAACGACCGAGGCGAACAGCTCGCGAGCTTCAGCTTTGCGACCTACACCCCAGAGAGCATCAGCCATCCAAAATGAGCAAACTGTGAAGGTTGTTTTCGGAACTCCAAAATCATCCGCTGTTCGATAGCGATACACGCCTCGTCCAAAGCGTAGTTGCTTGTGATAGCTATCGATCATCTTGCCAAACCGATCATCGCGATAGGACATGAAGTTGACCGCCGGAAATAACAGGTTTGCCGCATCCGGACTGCTACCTCCGTAGCTCTGCGTATAAATGCCCTCAGCCTCATTCCAGCCTCGCTCACTGATCTCCCGGTGCATTCGTTCCCGAATGGGAGCCCATTGACTGACTAGATCGTGTCTTCCTATATGACCTGCAATCCGCACGCCTCGATCGACGGCAGCCCAGTTCATGAGTTTTGAGAACACCGAATGCTTCATTTCGCCACGAAACTCCCAAATCCCAGCATCCGGCTTCTCAAAACAGATAATAGCCTGCTCAATGAGGTGTTCGACGTTCTTGAGCGCCTGCTCTTGGTCAGTGCGATCCAAACGTCGGTCAAAAAAGGTGGGAGTGATTGCTAGTACCATCTCGCCATAAACATCGTGCTGCTCCATCTTCCAGGCAGCATTGCCCACTCGAACCGGACCAAATCCCCCAAACCCTTGGAGCCAAGGAATCTGCCTCTCTAGCAGCTCCTTCTCCCCACCAATGCCGTAGACAGGTTGCAATATCTTTGAAGGTTCATTGGCACCAAGGTTCTGCAGGTAACGAATAAACGCTTCCATCTCCTCGAACTGCCCCAAGCGATTGAGAGCAGTGACAACAAAGTACGCATCACGAAGCCAACAGTACCGATAGTCCCAATTGCGACCGTGCTCAGGACCCTCCGGTAGCGAAGTCGTCGTTGCGGCAATGATCGCGCCTGTGTCTTCGTAAATATGGAGCTTAAGCGCAAGCGCAGACCGGAGAACCTCGTTCTGAAACTCAAATGGGATATTGCAGTTTTTTGCCCAGCCTCGCCAATATGCGATGGTTCGGTCTAGCTGTTCTTCGACACCAAACCGCAAGGGCCCTCGAAACGGGGCACCGTAGGAGAGCACAAAATGCTTGGACTCTTTGAGCTCGAATGAGGTCTCACTCATGACATAAGAAACTGAGGCATCCGTCGACAGGAAAAGAGAAACACCGTCTTTTTGCTCATATGCGATCGTCGAGGACAATTGAACCAGGCGAGGATCGTCTTTGCCGTAGTCGAAACGAGGTCGGCAACGAACTACGATGCGCGGAATACCGCGAATCGGACGCACGATACGAACTATTTCAGGGGGTTTATAAAACTTGTCGCTGTTCTCTTGAAAACGCGGGACAAAATCCACGATCTCAAACTGGTCGCCATCAATCCCGGTCCAAGTCGTAATCAGCACATTGGTATTGCGCATGTAATGCTGTCGGCACTCCCAACCGCTGGAGCTTGGAGTCCCTACAGAGTATTCGGCAGGCTCAATACTCCAATACCCCCCTCGCTCACGGTCTAGAATCGACGCAAAAACTGATGGCGAGTCAAATCGCGGCATACAACACCAAGCCACTGTCCCGCACCGATCGATGAGCGCCGAAATCTGGCAGTTTCCAATGAGACCGTAGTCGAGTTGCGACATGCCCATTGTTCTTGAGCAAGCGCGACGCCAAGAGAGTCCGCTTCATGCAAAGTTTCTAAGGGCACATCGATTGCAAATTAGACCGACCGCATGAAACGATATTACGTGCTCTGGCTTTACGCAGTGACCCTAACCGCCCTTGCTGCTGCAAGCGTACAAACCCTGCTAGAGGAAAAGCGCCTTGCCGCCGACGCGAGAGCCAGAATGACGAGTGTTGCCACAGGCTCAGAAGAAACGATTCTTGCAAACTACCACGCTAAGAAGTTGGGCCAGATTGCTAGCTTGGTCGACAAATTGCGCGCGCAACAAGGCCTCATTGGTCTATCGATTTGCGCGTTCGACGCCGATACCCAATTAGTCAACTCAAAGACACTCGCTTTTCCGCGCGGTTCAGGCTGGGAGTCCGTCTGCAGAAGCCCACGAGCGAGTCTAGCGGCACGAGCGACTGTGCCGGATCAGGGCACTTCTTGGTCCGCTGCGCAGTCCAAGCTCCTAGTTCAGTACTCGGCGTTTTTGCTGGAGAGCCCAGCTCACGTCGCAGATTCTCGCCAAGAGACGCTGGTCATGATTCTAGCGCAGGATCTTTCTTATGTGAGGGCAAACTGGCGAGATGCTTTTTTGCGAAGTTTTATCATCACTTGGTTCCTAGGCTTCGCGCTCATGCTTCTCTTCGCACTGCAAATCCGAAGCTGGGTCAAGGCTCAAGTCAAAATCATGCATCATAGCCTGAGATCCTTGATTGCGGGACGCAGGCCCCCAACGCTTGGGCTGTTTCCTAAGGATGTTGCGCCAGACCTAGCCCCTTTGACGCGTGACTTGGATAAGCTTCACACCAAGATGCTCTCTCTCTCAGCCGGAGAGCGAGCTCCGCGCAGCACAGCAAACCAGAACGAACCCATGTGGCTGAGTCGCCTCAAGGGAGTCATGCAGGGACGAAAGCTCACGGTGATCGCCAATCGTGAACCCTACATCCATGTTCGCAAAGGCGACAAGATTGAGATCATCCGACCTGCCAGCGGTTTGGTCACGGCGCTCGAACCCATTTTGCGGCAATGCGGTGGTCTTTGGATCGCGCACGGCAGCGGCTCGGCCGACCGCGACGTCGTAGACAACAACAACGAGGTGGATCTCCCTCCCGCCTATCCTCGCTACAAACTGCGACGACTTTGGCTAACCGCCGAGGAAGAAAATGGGTACTATTACGGCTTTTCGAATGAAGGCCTTTGGCCACTTTGTCACCTTGCACACAACCGTCCGATTTTTAGGCTGTCCGACTGGGATCACTACAAGAGGGTCAACCACAAGTTTAGTGAGGCTATTCCAGAATCCTCGATGGGTGAAGACTCACTCATTCTGATCCAGGACTATCACTTTGCCATGCTCCCACGCGAAGTCAGAGAGCGCGCTCATGGAAAAAACTTCCCAAAGATAGCTATCTTTTGGCACATTCCTTGGCCCAATCCCGAAGCGTTTGGAATCTGTCCGTGGAACGAAGAGCTCTTAAGAGGAATGCTCGGTGCCGACTTGATTGCGTTTCACACGCAGTACCATTGCAACAATTTTCTAGAGGCCTGCAATCGGTACCTTGAAGCCCGAATCGACTACGAACACTTTACGGTCACGATGGAAAACCACGTCACCCAAATCAGAGCCGTACCGATCGGGATCGACACCTCACAGGTTCGCTTCCTTGCGGATGCAGAGAAGGAGCAGCTCAAAGCCAAGTACGGCATCAAGGCCAAGTGGGTCGCCGTCGGAGTAGACCGACTGGACTACACAAAAGGACTCATCGAACGCGTCAACGGGGTCGAACGGTTTCTCGAGAAAAACTCGCAATACGTAGGCCAGTTCAGTCTCGTTCAGATGGGGTCTCCGAGTCGATCTCAGATTCCCGCTTACCGCTTCCTAACCGAGCAACTCGAAGAAGCTGTCCAAAGAGTGAACGATCGATTTGGGGAGAAGGGGCCGGGCGATAGCCCTTATCAACCCATCGTGTACTTGCACTCACACCATGAGTGGGATGAGATCCAATATTTCTATCAGCTGGGCGATGTATGCATGGTCACCTCGCTTCACGACGGAATGAACTTGGTCGCAAAAGAGTACGTATGGTGCCAACGCCCAGACCGAGGCTCACTGATTCTTTCTAAGTTCACGGGCGCATCGCGCGAGCTGACGGATGCCTTTATCGTTAACCCCTACTCGACCGAGGAGCTGGCCGATTCGCTCGCAGCGGCTCTAGCTCTCAGCTCAGAGGAGAAGTTCAGACGGATGACCTCGATGCGCGAGAAAGTTCGCGCCCGCAGCGCCTATCATTGGGCGTCGGATCTGATCCAAACGCTCGTCAAAAAGGACGAGCGTTCCGTTGTGATTCAGCTGCCAGAACGGGATCTTTCAAGTAAGTCTCCGTCAGCAAGGGCTCTTGACCTCTCAGCCGAACCGCTAGCTTTCGAAGCGGAAGACACAACACCAACCCGAGCCGGCGAAAGCTCGAGAGCTTCGACAACGGTTGGTCGCAAAGCCCCAGGCGCTGGATTCTGAGCTCGAAGCAAAAAAGTGCATGATCATAGAAGGCATCAAACCGACTCAAGACAGGATGATCCCTACCCACCTGAGCCAGGACCCGCTTCTGAACAAAGGATTTCAGAAAGCGCAGGGCCCACGCCTGCACCACGGCCTGCCCTAAAAGTAGCTTTCGGTCCCTCGGATGCGCAGCCAACCATTCTCGCGTCTCACGCTCCCCAAACTCGACGTGCCTTTCTTCTTCAGCGGCCGCGGTATCAAGAATCTTGTGAATCTCAGGCTGCCCACGCGTCACGTCCACCAATGCATAAAACACGCTGAGAACCAACCCCTCGCCTAGCGCCATCTCAAGCGCCACGTGCTCGCCCCAGCTCCCGCCCATCATGCCCGTGGATAGAAATCTCACAGCAGCATGGGCAGGTCCCGGCTTCTCTCCCATCAGCGAAAAGATGCGCAAGATCTTACGCACATGAGCAAGCTCCTCGCCCGCTTGCTTGGCGAGAAAGGTGGCGGCCTGCAAGCTTGGAGCTCGGTAAAGCCAATGACCACACTGAATGCCCGTCACCTCTCCGTAGAGAAACTGATTAAGAATCCAGGCAAGGAGGGCCCTATCCTGCGGCAGAGACAAGTCAAACATGCCTGACCCAAAATCAAAACGAAGCTCTTCTTTAGAAACGAGCATAAAATCATTTTACCTCACCTCTTCAGAAGGAAAAATGCTTTTCTCTCGATCTAGGGCGCTCTTCTCCTGCAACCCTAAGCCTTCTGTAGTTACCTAACACCCTCGTTCCCTAATGCCCGGCTGTTTTCCTGCGTCTCATATAATCGTGGTAATAGCTTTTTTCAAAATGTCTGAACTTCTGATAGCTTTCGGGACTCTGCAGAAGGTTGGAGAGCTTGTCGCCAAGCTGCTTCTCAGTGTCAACCAATCGAGCCAACCCCTGATCCTTGAACTGCGGCAACATACTGCCACGAATCTTAAGCAGCTCGAGGAGCATGACAGCTTCCGCGGATATAAAATCTGGAATCACTCGATCACTGAGACCCAAGTGACCGACAATGAAGTCATTGAGGGTTAAGGTCCACGTTTTTTGCTCATCTTCATCGAGCTTCATCTCGGCATAGCCTTCAAGATAGAGGATGTTCTCGCTATAAGTCGCCCGATAGGATTGATCCATCTCTGGCTGAAATTTCATCCCTCGCTGTCGGATCTGCTCAAGAAAGAATCCGCTGTCATTCTTTCCAGACGCAACGGTTCGCGTAAAGTAATCTTTGATCGCTCCAGGGAAGCCAGGAAAAACGAGAAAAAACACTGCGATCCCCGCAGGCACGGAGGCGCGAATGGCCATTTTTCTCCAATACTTTCGGGTGCGATCAGCCGCTTCAAGACTCAGATTAGGCGCGGCATGCCTTTCAAAGGCCGCTCGAATCGCTTCTCGGAACTCAACCTCTGCTTGGGCCAAGGGCTTCTGCAGAGAGAGTTGGATGGCGCTCGAGATGATGATGTCTTCTGTGGCCTGGTGCCTTGCACGAGCGGCTTTTCGCTCCTCCTCTCGCATCTGCTCAATGATTTTGAGCTCCTTGAGCTTCACTTCCGCAAGCTCGAGCTCCATCATTTTTCCTTTTTCTAAAAACTCTTTCTTCAGCGACTCCCTATGCCGATCCGACTCTTGGTTGCGTTCTGCACGAGCAGCTTCTGCCAATGCGGCCATTTCGGACGCCACTTTGGCTCGCGTCGTCTCAGCTTCTTGCGCCAAATCGAGTCGTTGCTTGGCGACTTCTTCTTCGAAATTTTTTCGGAACGCCTCAACCTCGGCCCGAGCCAGTCTTAAGGCTTCATGAGAGGCCAACATCTCCGCGGTGGCCTCCTCGGTTTTCTTTTTGAATAGCGGTACGCTCTTCTCCTGATCCTCGATCTTGGACTGAAGACGTTCGCTCTCGGATTTGAATCGATCCAGCCGATCGCGCGCCTTGACCGAATCAGCCTCAAGATCCCGCAGCTTCTCTATTGCTGCAGCTACGTGCTGGTCTGCCTCTGCTTTACGCTTGCTGGATGCGAGCTCTACATCAGCGCCGTGAGCCACTATCTTCTGAACCTCCCTTTCAGCATCGCACTTCTTGAGCTCGATCTGACCTAAAGCTGCCTCGAGGTGCAGGCGTCTCACTTGGTGCTCACCATCCAGGGCCTCGTAGAGGGCTTTACGCTTGCGTTCCTCGGCCTCTTGCACCGCGCGTTCACGAGCATTGGCCTCTTGAGAACTGCGCAGCGAGCTCTCTTGGTTACTTACGGACTCTTTGAGTGAGTTCAGACGAACCGTCGATTCAGCTAGCTCTTGCATCAGAGACTCGAGCTGATTTTTCTTCCTTCGCAGATCGCTTTCGCACTCGTCACGGTCCTGGGTCAAAAGATGCAGCGTTTTTCTGCACTCACTGATCTTTTGCTCAAAATCATCGTGCTCGCGTGCCACCTGATCTCGACGATCACGTTCAGACTCCAGAGCTTTGAGCAATCGCTCATGTTCACTGACCGCCTCTCTCAATCTCCTCTCCTGATCTTGATGCTCGCTCTTCATTCGATCGCTCTCTACCCGACAAGCAGAGGTATCCAAGCTCAGTTTCTCTGTCTCGGACTTTAGAGCGCGCTGCTCGGACTTCTCTTGAACGATCTGCGAACGAAGCGCCTCAAGTTCTTCTTGAGCATTGGCCTTGAGAAGCTCGATGTCTTTGAGCGCCTGAGCCCGGTGGGTATCAAGTTCCTCGTGGGACTGATGCTTGAGAGTTTCGATCTCTTCGCGCACCTTGACCTTAAGATCATCAGCTTCCTTCAAGGACTGCGTTCGGGTCGCCGCGGCGTCAGCTTGTGCCCTCGCTTTAATCTCCTCGACCTGTTTGAGTGCACCCTCCATAAGGGCTTGTGCTTCCTTCCGGCTGTCCTCTTTGAGCATTTCGGCAAATCTCACGGCATCAGCCTGAATCGTCTCAATCTCGGCAATCGTCTTTTTCTTGAACTCCGCTACCTCTGCTCTCGCGACATCCAGAATATCGGAGGCACTCATCTGGGTCGAGGTCTTCTCGATGGGGACCGAAGCGGTCGGCTCTGGGACTTGCCCCGGAGTCGCGACTGCAGCTTGGGCAGAGTCGGGGATTTGACTAAGGCCCAATGACTGGACCTCTACTTTGGGTGCTCTCACTGACCGCACATTTGCGGCAACGACCTGCTTTGGCGGCACATGGCCTTCAGTCTCTGGGAGTGACTCTACGGCCCCGGGTGCGACCGTGAGGCGCAGCGATTTTCCTAGACGCAACTCATGGATTGACCCCGAGAGCCTCACGTCCTTATCTTTATCTAACTTAATGTTTCCGATGTAAGTTCCGTTCGCGCTGCCCAGATCTCGGACAATAACTTGCCCACCAACAATCCTCACCAGCACATGCTTTTGACTCACTACAGGATTGGCAATGCAGACATCCGCACTCCCGGTTCGCCCAATGGTAAACTCGTCCTTCGAAACGGCGCACCTCGATTGCTCGCCATCTCCCTCTTTATAGATCACAAGATGACAAACAGGCTTACGAGCCGCGTTCAACAACTTACCTCACGTCACGCGGCTTTTCCGCCGTCGTCCTTCTGTTTAGATGGCGGTTGCTGATTCGAGGTCGCAGCTGAGGCCGAGCCTTCTCGTGGAGCGGGCTGCTTCTTGCTATTGGGAGCGAGTCCTTTTTCTACCGCAAGAGAGGCCAAAGCTTCGATCGGATCCCGATGCTCGTCAAAGTTTGCAATCTCAGATGGCAACTTATTGTTGTCGCAACGACACCAAAGCCTAAACAAGGAACGCTCAAAGCGGTCGACGATCTTCACAAAGAGCCGCTCAGGCGACAAGAAGTTGTTGTAAACGGTCATCGCCACCGAGAGCATGATCCCTACTGTCGACGTGCTCATCGAGAAAGCAATCTTTGCAAGGAAGGTGTCCATCACCAGCTTAGTCGATTCAGGATCGCGGATGTCCATGGCTCCCAGCTCAGGGAGGGCCTGCATGATGCCTAGAAATGTGCCAAAGATCCCGCCAACGATAAAAAGACCGGGAATAATATTGAGCATGTCGTTAAATGGCCCCACAGGAAGCACACCAAAAACTCGCGTAAAGCAGGGATTGTTCGCAAAAACACCTTTGACCATCTCAACCAAAGGAGGGCGAATGCCATCGTACTTTACATATTTGAACTCTTTGAGGCAGTCGCGCACAAGGTAGGCCATCCCCTGCTGAACCAAGAAGATCCGATCACTGGGCTCCATGATGTGATCGGCTTTCCGGCGCTTCATCATAGCGCGGATCTCAAACATCTCGTAGTAGGTCTTCTCAAGGAGTTTCTTGCAGGTCATAAAGAACGAACGAGACTCGTGAACCTCGTCTACCTCGAGATACTGATTCACCCGCTTCTCAAACTCCTTAGCAAAGTGCTCCTCGCGCTTCACCGTGTAGTAGATCAAGGCTCTCAAAACAAGAGATAGGCCAAAAACCAAGAACATGGTCGGCATGATGAAGGACTTAGTGAAGACAATGAGCTGCAATACAAACGGTTGAACCGCTTGGGCTGTGCTTTGCACCGCTTGCACTGCTTGAGTCGCTTGTTCGGCTTGGCTGGGATCCATAATGAATACTCCCTCAGTCCTTCATGTTAAATTTGACTACGACTTTTTGCGCCTTTCGGCAGTCGAACTTTTTGCAAAAATCTTCCTCATCCATTCCTTCCGGAATGTCTGACCCATCCTTGCCGTCTGGCAAGTACCCGCGGCCCACCACTTTCATAAGCGGCAAGAGCTTCTCTCGCTCGGACTTCGATAGTGTTTCATTGTTGAGAACGTGCTTAAAAATCGAGTTGGCACGCCCAAAGCTCAGTTTCAGATTGTACTCGATGGCTTGCTTGTCTTGGTTCTTGACGCTCTTGGGATTGACGTACTTGCCCTTGTAAGTAGAAGAAGCGTAACCCACGATCTCGACGTTCGCGATTTTGTCAGCGAGCTTAGGATCGTTAAAAAGACTCTTCGCATAGATGGGTATGAAACGGTCCAAGGTCAGGCGCATTTTTGGCTTAAGAGAAGTGCTTCCTGTTTCAAAATACTCTCCACCGAAGTCAAGCGTGACTTCTCCGGTCTTTCCGTCAACAGCGCCCTTGAGGCCTGCCTTGCCAAACTGAGCGGCGATCTGGGCCGCAAGCGTCTTTCTGGCGTTAGCGATCGCGCGAGTCTTCTCTAGATCATCTTGCAAGGACCCCACTGCGGCGAGCGCCCGAGTCTTTGCTGCCTGAGCGTTTGCAAGCTCCGACTGCGTGCCGCTCAAAGCATTCTTTGTCCCCGCAAGCTCTTTTTGCGTGCCAGCGAGCTGCTTCTGGGTTCCAGCAAGCTTTGCTTGAGCTGCTTCAAACTCAGCCTGCGCACCCTTGAGCTTACCATCAGTCTCTTGGATCTTGTCTCGCAAACCCGTAAGCTGACCCTCTAGCTCTCCCGCTTTTCTCTCCGCAGCGGCTGCGAACTGAGCAATGCGCTTCGCCCGCGCTGCAGCACCAAGCTTTTGCTTCTTCAGATTGGCCATAAAAGCCCTGCGCTCAGCAGCCATCCTAGCTTCATGCTCACCTTTGAGTCCCTCTAGCTCGGCGGCATAGCGTTGCTTGTCCGCGGTCAACTGCTTGGCAAGTCGGTTTCGCTCCTGTTCTTGCTGCTGGATCGTTAGGTCCTGCTTTTGAATAGTGCCGGCCGCCTCGTCGAGCTTAGCTTCTGTGTGCTCAAGCTTGACCTCCGTGTTCACCAATGCGCTACGCACCTGATTGAGTTCAATAGCGATGGTTTGTTTTTTCTGTTCGATCGCCCGCACTTGAGTCTCCGTCTCTTGGCGAAGGGCGGCGATTCTCTTCTCCAACACTTCCTTGGAGGACTTCGACCGTTGCTGCTCCGAACGCAACGCTTCGATTCGATTCGCGAGCTGCGCGTTGATCACCTTGATCTGCTGCTCGTTCTGAGCAACCGTGCGCTCCATTTCGACGATCTTGGCCTTCTTCTCCTCGATCGTGGCGTCTTTAGTCACGATCAGCTCATCGCGATGATGAATCTGCTTCTTGGCAAGGATATTGGCACTGATGATGTTCTTGACCAACTGCTGATACTGATTCAAGGCAAATTCTTTCTCTTCGTTCTCTTGGGCTTTGCGCCTGAGAGCGTTCTTCTCGTCGCGAGCCTCTTCCTGCAAGAGGCTCAACTTATCCATGAGCTTTCCGTAAACTGCCTGTTCGGCTTCCGTAGACTTTTCGCGCAACGCCTCATCTTTGAGGGTGTTATAGACCTTGATCTGCTGCTCGAGTCCCGCCGCCTTCTGCGCCAGCTTCTTATTCTCGACCTGCTGCTGAAACCCAGCGCTACCGCTCCGAAGAGACGAGGCGACGTACATCAGCAAGAACACAAGCGAAAGCATCATGAACAAGTCAGCATAGGAGGTCCACCACGATGAGTGTTCTCCGTCTTTGGCCGCAATTTTGTCGTAATCGAAACTCACACTTCCTTTTCGTCTTTAGTGCTGAGGTCTTGAAGCAAACTTGAAATAAAAGCATTGCTAGCATGTCAAGTCACTGACGATGCTTTCTCAACTTATGGTCTTCTGAGTAAACGGCTGATCTTCTTACAAATGCTTCAAGAGCTGCCCTCTCTACCGATTCAACGGGACGTGCATTTTTAAAGCCTCCCATGCTAGATTCACGTCTCCCATGAAGACCGATCTTCTGTCGATTCATCGGCGCATTGCGAGTTGTGAGGCCTGTCCGAGACTGAGAAAGCACTGTCTCGAGGTCGCCCGCATCAAACGCAAGTCCTATGCGTCAGAGACCTACCACGGCAAACCCATTGCCGGATTTGGCGATCCACGAGCCGAACTCGTCATCGTGGGTCTTGCTCCCGCTGCTCACGGAGCCAACCGGACGGGCCGCATCTTCACGGGCGATCGCTCAGGGGATTGGCTATACCGTGCCCTTCACAAAGCTGATTTTGCCAATCAACCTACCTCAAAGCACGCCAGTGATGGCCTCGAACTCAAGAACGCCTACATCACCTGTGTGGTCAAATGCGCTCCGCCCGACAACAAACCCAATCCTGCCGAACTCAAACGCTGCAGCTCGACCCATCTCGCAGCTGAGCTCAAGGAGTTCGCTGCACGCAAGCGAGTGTACCTCGCACTCGGGCAGATCGCGCTTCAAGGCCTATGGGCTTTGCTTGAAACCGAGAAGATGCCCCGGCCTAAGTTCGGCCACGGAGTCTGCACTTTACTTCCCAACAATCAGGGTTGGCTGTTGATGTCCTATCACCCCAGCCAGCAGAATACGTTTACTGGCCGACTGACCGAACCGATGTTCGACGCTATTTTCACCCAGGCTCGAAACCTGCTCAGCTCGAGAGCTCCGATAGAATCTTGAGAATACGCGCCCGGTTCGCATAAATCGAATGCCCAAAGGGATTGTAGCGCCACCTGATAAACTGCCACTTACTCGGAGCAAATCCGTTGCCCAGCAGATAAGTAAAAACTGCACGAAGATCTGACGTGCTGGAGAGGCATTTGCCACGCTTGCAGGTCACCTCTTTAAGCGATCGCTGAAACACTGGAAACGCCGCATGGGCTTCATTGATGTCTAGGTAGCCCGATTGATCCTTGTCAAAACGAGCAAAGACTACCTCTACGTACTGAGTCAGACTTGCAAACCCCTCTGAGTCGCTTGAATTCATCAGGGCTGGGCTAAACCCGCTCTTGCGCGCACCCATTTCTAAAGAGCGCTTAAAGTTGCCTAAAACTGGCTCTTTAAGACCATCAAAGTCCTCCAGAAGCCTCGGAAGGCGCTTCCAGTACAATGGAGCATTCGCAAAAAACACCTCTCGATAGCAAACTGGCTCGATGGTTACGTAATCGAACGGATCCACGGGACCCTGTGCGCACTGACCTGCAATGTCCTCATGCATCTGATTTGAGAGCCTCTTGGCAGAAATCATCAGCGCAACAAGCTGAGCTGCTTCACGCACCGAAAGAAAGGCGTCCCCATCCGAGGCAAACGTAAACAGCGACCCTTCTCGGAAACGCTTCTCAGCAAGAAGCCTATCTCCTCGATCCAGGTACTTCACATCGGCTCCGATCGCTCGAATCGCCTCTACAAAGCGACTCAACTCTTCTTGAGAAACCTTTAATGCGAAATCGTCCCGAGCGCTGGCTCGCGCAGCTTCCTCGGCCCATCCGCGAGCGAAGAGACGAGCCAACTGGTGGTAAAAATTCATGGTCGAGAGCTCAGCCAAAGAGTGACGGGCTCCCGCCTTGCTGCCCGCGACGGTTACGATCGTATCGCTCTCCACAAAAAGCGGAGGTTCAGTGCGATAGATGCCCTGAAGCCTCTCGACCGCATCCTTATAAATCCCAGCCGTCTCTGTGCTTTCGACACTAAAACGAAACTGCAAGACCTCCGAATAGTGGTCGAGCTCAGCGGGGAGCAGTCCCTTGGTCTCAGCCGATCCCCCCGCCTCTAAAAAAAGAGCCTCGATGTAGCGCTGCCCCTGGTGCCAATGCTCAATCGATTGCCAAAGGCGTTCGAGTGCCGCCCGAGTCAACCCAGAAGCCGCTCTTCCCTGCGGTCCAAAAACATTCCCCCCCATGACCCTTTGAATGAGTGGCCGCAAAAACTGCTGCGCATGAATGACAGGGACCGGTCGATTCGCCGAAATCATGATCTTGCCGCTGGAGAACAACTGCTCCAGCAAGCGATCCAGGTTTTCGAACGGAATGATCATCTGCGGATATCGCTCAAGCACTTCTTCCAGAAGATCAAAACCCTCTCTTCCAAGCGATTTGAGCTCATCTCTGCCTGGCGCCCTCTCCCAGCTATAGCCTGGGTTCTGATTCCAAGCCGAATATCGCGCGTAAATGTCAAATAACCTGAGAGCCGAGTCAATCAGTACAGGCCACTCACGTGCATCTAGGTTTTCCGGAGACGAAGCCATCCAAAAGGCTTTGATCGCGCGCCCCTGCCGCAACCACTCTTTTACTTCGCTTACCTGCAAAGGTCGCGTGTCCGAGATCTCAATCGACCCAGAGGGAAACAAACGGGTCACTACCTGATCCAGAGCATCTACTGACAACTGAGCACGCGAGTGTCTTGCGATCACATCTCCAAAAAACACCAATCCATCTCGAGCAAGTTCTCTGAGCTCGTCCTTGCCGGGCGCGACGTCCCAGCGATGCGCAGGATGACTTCTCCAAGCAGCGAGGCGCGCGACAAGGCCGTAAGCCTTAGCTCCAGCCTCGAACACCCTCGGCCACTCGGTACTTGCGATCTGGGACTCCTGGGTGGCGAACCAAAATCCTTTAAGGGCTTGGATCCTCGGCAGCTCTTTTCTTAGGCGAACAATCAATGCTGAAGCC
>CAZGCK010000039.1:25454-30232 GCA_964524175.1 uncultured Bacteriovoracaceae bacterium
GACGCTGGACGCGTGGCGCGCGGTCGGCGCGTCGGGCGCCACCGTGGGGACCACCCTTCCCTCCATCTTGACTCTGAAATGCCTGCGCTTCGTTCAGCAGCGCCTCTATTCTCGCAAAAGGATAGTCGCTCTGGGATTTTCCCAAACGATTGCCGATCACCCCTGCGGAGGCCTGAAGCGCTCTCGAAGCGCCTTCGATCCAAGCCTTGTCTTTCTTCTCAAGATCCGCAAGCCCCAAAGGCATCCACGGTCGAAGCCTCAAGCTCTCGGCCTTGAGAACCGCGAACCAGTCTCGAATCTTTTCGATCTCAGCAAGCGTGAGTTCATTGCTCTGCCCTCCCAGGAGCAGACGCTTGGCCTCCATCGCCTCGCCCATCAACGCATCAGAGATCTTAAGGTCGGCTCTGTGAGGTGGGGCATCCGCAGGCGCTTTCAAAAAATAGGTCTCAAGAAACACGCGAAGCTCGCCTGGCAGATAGAGTCCCGGCTTCTCCCCCCGCGTTCTTCTGACAAAAAGCTGCAGCGCTCGGTCCGCGCAGTCCCAAACTCCTGCGATTTCAGCGTCCGTTGCTCGGCCCTCAAGATACCTAGGCAAGATCTCTCCTGCGCGATTGAGGCATCCCGTCTCTTCCGAGCTCATCTCCAGATTCGCAGCAGGCCTCGGCACTGCCTTGGGACTACATCCCCCCAGCACTGCCAAGGAGGCCCCTCCAAAAAGGAGCGCAATCATCCTGGTGCTAAAATACATAGGTCACCCCCGCGTGAACCCGGTCATTGGCTCGATACCGACTCACCCAATCCACAGCGTCCGAACTATCCGGATTTGAGGAGCTCAGCAAGTCAACTCCCGCTGCAAACATCCAGTTGGATCGAGTTTGATACTTCATCTCGGTCGACCAAATGCCACCATCATGCCCCACGTCGTAAATCAACTTGGTGGTTCCGGACAATGCCCCCCAGATCGGAGTACTGAGCCCCAGCGACACAGCGTTCTGAAACGGATAGCGCGCTTCAAAAATACTACCTGCGACTGCCAGCGCTCCTTGATCAGGCGCATTACCTCCCCACTGAAGCAACTCGCTCAGACTAACGAGGGTCGGCCTGGATACCGTGCCCGCCACGCGAACATCGATCCCCGCAGAAAGAGCCTGCGAAGGCCTCACTTCCTGCGTGGTCCAATCTGCAGGCGTGTTATCTCGAATCGGCTGCTCATCCAAGAAAGACGCCCAACCACTCAGACCGTCGCTTTCATACCCCACATCTACCGAGGCCACGCGATGATAGGCCACTCGCGGATAAATCGTCACATCCGCGTAAATCGGCCGATTGGACGAGAGAGAAGCGAATCCATCATCTGCCAAAAGCAGTTGATTCATCGGCTTGACTGCATACCCACCAGAAGCCCACAAACCCTTAGAGCCCCCCACCCTGAGCTGAGCGCTTGCGCCCGGATTGAACACGATCTCTTGAAGCGGAGGCGTCGCTAGCGAATACCGAATCGGAGTGCGTTGACCAAAGATGCCGACATGCGAAGGCGGCGAAATGAACCAACGCGAGCGAGAAGGAAAGCTCCCATCATCAACGCTGATCGGAACGCCACGCTCAGGCACAAAAACGGGAGTAGCCATCAAAACTAAACGCGCCAATGAGTGTTGAGCGGTAAAAAACACACCCGTCAAGCCCACCTGCTCAGGATGGACGTAGTCCCATCTAAATCGAGGCTGCCAGATGCCAAGCTTCCATTTCTCGTCCAGTTGGTTCCAATGCTCGAGGCGGCGACCAAAAGTGAGCGAGAGCGGAGCTAGCTTGCGGGAAGTCCCAATATAAGCTTCAGGAAACTCAAGGTAGGGAATCACAGAGCCATTTTGAAAGTTTGAAAAAACGAGCAATCCGTCTGCCTGAAATCCAGCCTCAACCCAAGAATCTTGGATATACAGATTCGCTTTGCCCACGAGCTGAGAGATCAATGAATGTTGAAACGCATCAGGGGCCGTATCTGAAACATGCAGATAATCAACCGCACTCAAGCCAATAGACGACTCAATGGGAAGCGTACCAGCCCACGTCGCATGAGAAAGAATCACGAACGCAATCACACTGCGCGCGAACAATCCCGCCGCGTGAATGCATGCACTCAAATGAAGACGGTCCTCATTGGACAGTCGAATCAATCTCCCCTCCCCATTTCTCTCGAGAAGAGGACCTAGCATCTATTAAATGCAGTGCGCAACGACTATAAGGATGAGTAAAACCTTCAGGAAACTGGAAGATTTATGAGTTATTTAAAGGACTTAATAGAATATAAACGACCTATTCAAACCAGAATAAGCCCTATCCAACCATCCAAATCATCCGAGTGATTAAGACGAGCGTCGTTTCAAAGAGAGTGTCAGCGTGAATTGCGCTACGGGCTCCTCGCCCAAGAGCGAAGGCACTGTCGCGGTCACCTGCACCGGCATGCTGACCCGTTCGCCCGAATCAATCGCCCGACGTACCAAATCTCCTACGTCCTTGCCCTGCGTGCACGTAAAGTGAACATCGCCTTCAGCACGTTTTAAGAAGTCGGCTTTGAAGTCTTTGAAAATTAAATTGACCTGACCCTTACCTTCCGTATGGATGAGGCGCATCGCTATCAGACCGCCAGCACAATCCGCACCGGCTGCAAGCGCTCCAAAATACATCGAGTTTAGATGATTGGAGGAACGACGAGAAAGCGGGACTTTCACCACACATTTCTCATCGCTCAATTCCAAAACAGTCGGTGAAATGAAGAAAAGCATTGGGATCTTGGTGAGACCAAACGCTCGCAAGAAAAACGTCTCACGAAGCGTTTTGGGAATAGAATCCACCACAGGCTGCGCGGACTTCACGACAAAGTCCTTGAGCATGCCCCCCGCTTCGAGAAGCTGAGATTGCATCTTCTTCCTAGCTTTCACAGTAAAAGGGACCTTAGCCCTGATTACTTCTTCTTGCTTTTCTTCTTACGGAAAGCCGACTTCTTATCGTTAGCGCGCTTGGAGCGAGCTTCGAAGAAGGTCTTTGCGAAAGCTTTGTCAGCTTGGAGCTTAAGTGCGCGCTTTTTGCGACCTGCTGCCTTGAGACGGCGGCGAAGCGCGCGTTTTTTGATGAGCTCGGCGCCGGACAGAACAGTCTTAGGTGCCTTGGTCTTCGCGCCTTCGGTCGCTTGAGTTTCAGCCATTACTTTGATCTCCTCAACATCGGATAAATGGGTAATCTTTGGAAAGGGTAAAAACCCTAACATTTAATGAGCCTAGACCCCTATCATATCCAATACACGATGCCCATCCTCAAATTTCCAGATCCGCGCAGTACTGGGCCAGAAGGACTTGTCGCTCTTGGAGCAGATCTGAGCCCCGAAACTCTGATCTTGGCCTATCGGCAAGGCATTTTTCCTTGGCCAGTTGAGGGCGTGCCCACCCTAACGTGGTTTTGTCCTCCCAAACGGGGCGTGCTGATTTTCTCAGAATTACACCTACCTAGAAGCCTTAAATCAGCAAAAAACAAGACACCCTACCTCCTGACATTGAACCAGGCTTTTGCAGAGGTGATCTGCGAGTGCCAAAAGGCCTACCGCCCCGGACAGCCCGGCACTTGGATCACCGACGAGATGAAAGAAGCCTACATCAGGCTTCATGAACTCAAAATCGCACATAGCGCTGAAGCTTGGCAAAGGCAGCCGGATGGATCCCTGCGATTGGTCGGCGGTCTCTATGGGGTCGAGATCGATGGCGCCTTTGCCGGCGAGAGCATGTTCTACCTCGAGCCCAACGCCTCCAAACTCGCGCTCCTACATCTCATCGACACTCTCAAGACCCGGGGCATCGAGTGGATGGACATTCAGATGACCACGCCCCATATGGAGCGACTTGGGGCCCGAGAGATCAGTCGTGATGATTTCCTGGAGAAACTGTCTCAGACGCATCGGAGGTGGCTCGCCCGCCATCGCCGTCCACGCCAGCCTTAATTGGTTTAGCAACGATATCGAAAGCCAGCTCGCCGTCCTTTACGCGCACATGGACTTCGCCACCGCCCTCGAGCTTGCCAAAGAGGATCTCTTCGGCCAAAGGCTTCTTGATCTTATCCTGGATGAGGCGAGCCATCGGGCGAGCCCCCATCTGGCGGTCATAACCTTTCTGCGCCAGCCACTCGCGCGCCTCCACGCCGACATCGATCTCAACATGCTTAGCAAGAAGCTGCGATTCGAGCTCGACAAGCTGCTTGCCCACAACCTGACCCACAGTAAGCGGGTCGAGCGGATTGAAATAAACGATCGAGTCGAGGCGATTGCGGAACTCGGGACTAAACGTCTGTTCGACGGCCTTTTGGGCACCCGTACCTTTCGCATCACCCGGGACCAAGCCGAGTCCACGACGCTCGAGATCTCGAGAGCCCACGTTCGAAGTCATGATGATGATCGTGTTGCGGAAGTCAGCCTTGCGGCCATTATTATCGGTAAGCACGCCGTGATCCATCACTTGAAGCAGTATGTTCCAGATGTCTGCGTGCGCTTTCTCGATTTCGTCAAGAAGCACTACAGAGTGAGGGTTCTTCAAAACAGCGTCTGTAAGAAGCCCTGCTTGCTCAAACCCCACATATCCGGGAGGTGCGCCGATCAATCGGGAGATCGTGTGCTTCTCTCCATACTCGCTCATATCAAAGCGAAGAAAAGGGACTCCCAGGCAATGCCCAAGCTGCTTGCTGAGCTCTGTCTTGCCCACGCCCGTTGGCCCGCAAAACAAAAAAGAACCCACAGGGCG
>CAZGCK010000040.1:0-820 GCA_964524175.1 uncultured Bacteriovoracaceae bacterium
TCGAGAAAATCCTCCACGCAGTGAACCGCGCGTCCCGCGGCCTTGAGAACGTCGCAGCGCTCGAGGTCGCCGAGCGCACGATCAACGGCCTGCACGAAGGCAGCACCACGCGCGAGCTCGACGAACTCTCCATCTCCAACGCCGTTAGCCTCATGACCGATGAGCCCAACTACTCCAAAGTCGCCGCGCGACTCCTGGCGGAAGGTATTCGCAAGGAAGTCGGCCGCGACATGGCGTTTCGCGACTATATCCGCAACGCTGCCGACTTGGGTCTTATCGGCTCCAATGTCATTGAGCTCGTCGGCAAAGAGTTCGATCAGATCGAATATGCCATCCGCCATGAGCGCGACGATCTGTTCGAATACTTTGGCCTCAAAACCGTTGCCGACCGATACCTGCTTCGTCATCCCAAAACCCGCAAACTCATCGAGCGCCCCCAGTGGCTCTTTATGCGCGTGGCTCTGGGCCTCTCACAAAATGCAGCCGAAGCGCTCGAGCTCTACGACATCGTGAGCCAGTTCCTATACTCTCCTGCTACACCTACATTGTTTAACTCTGGCACGCGCCATCCCCAGATGAGCTCTTGCTACCTACTCACTATCGGTGACGACAGCCTCGAAGGCATCTACAAGTCCATCGCTGACTGCGCGCAACTCTCTAAGTTTTCAGGCGGCATCGGCATCGACTGGACACCGGTGCGATCTTCCGGCGCGCTTATCCGCGGCACCAACGGGCTCAGCAACGGCATCGTGCCCTTTCTCAAGGTCTTTGATTCTTCCGTTCACGCAGTGAACCAAGGAGGTAAACGCAAGGGCGCCGC
>CAZGCK010000040.1:830-10849 GCA_964524175.1 uncultured Bacteriovoracaceae bacterium
CGACTCAATCGAAGGTATCTACGAAACTGTTAAGCAGTGTGCTTTGATTTCACAATCTGCTGGCGGTATCGGCCTTGCGATCCACAACATCCGCGCGAAAGGTTCATTCATTAAAGGCACTAACGGTACTTCTAACGGTATCGTTCCTATGCTTCGCGTGTTCAACGATACTGCTCGTTACGTTGATCAGGGCGGTGGAAAGCGTAAAGGTGCGTTCGCGATTTACCTCGAGCCTTGGCACGGTGATATCGAGTCTTTTCTCGAGCTCCGCAACAATACGGGCGCAGAAGAGCGTCGCACGCACCACCTCAATCTCGCGCTCTGGGTGCCAGACCTTTTCATGAAAAGGGTCGAAGCGGACCAGCAGTGGTCGCTTTTCTCGCCGAGCGACGTGCCTGAGCTGCTCACGACTTACGGACCCCAGTTCGATGAGCACTACGCACGCTATGAAAAAGAAGGCAAAGCCCTCAAGCAAATCCCAGCGCGCACCCTCTACGCTAAGATGATGCAAACTCTGGCTGAAAGCGGCAACGGCTGGATGTGTTTTAAGGACAAAGCCAATCTCCGCTCTGCGCAGACCGGGGCGCCTGGTCGCGTGTTCCATAGCTCTAATCTTTGCACCGAAATCCTGGAGGTCACGTCCAAAGAGCAAACCGCCGTTTGCAACCTAGGAAGCATCAATCTCTCCGCTTTCGTCACGCGCGACAAGAAGTTCGACTTCGACCGCCTCAAAACCGTGACCACAACCGCGGTAAAGTTCCTCGACCGTGTCGTTGACCTTAACTTCTACCCCACACCGCAAGCCAAGGCCTCCAACCGCGAGTGGCGGCCCATCGGACTTGGGATGATGGGACTGCAGGACGCGCTCTTTAAGCTCAGGTTACCCTTCACCAGCGCAGAGGCCAAAGCCCTGTCCGCCAAGATTTCCGAAACCATCTACTACCAGGCAATCGCAACCAGTATCGAGCTCGCGCGTAAGCACGGCCCTTTCCCCATGTTTAAGGAATCCCGCTACGCCGACGCTGAGCTTCAGGTTCAGCTCGCACGAAAACATCAGGAGCAGATGCCTGAGACATCGCTCGATTGGGATCGCCTCGCAGCCAACGCCAGGCAACACGGCGTCCGCAACAGCCTGCTCGTCGCGATCGCTCCGACTGCAACTATTGCCTCAATCATGGGCAGCTACGAAAGTATCGAGCCCCAGCTCGCCAACGTCTTTAAGCGCGAGACGATGAGCGGAGAGTTTCTGCAGATCAATCGCTACCTCATCGCCGACCTCAAAAAAGCAGGACTGTGGACTCCTCAGATCCGCGCCCGCATCATCGCGGCCGACGGCTCGATCCAAGGCATCGAGGAGCTCCCGAGCGAGATTCGCGAGCTATACAAAACCGTCTGGGAAATCCCTCAAAAGGAGCTGATCGATCTGGCTGTGCAAAGATCGGCATTCATCTGCCAATCCCAGTCACTCAATCTGTTCATGGAGGACCCAAGCATCGGCAAGCTCTCTTCCATGTACATGTACGCATGGAAACAAGGAGTAAAGACGACCTACTACTTGCGCTCACGGGCTAAAACAGGGATCCGCAAGACAACCGTCACCGATGCGGCAGCGCAGGCCCCCGCTTCGGATCAGGCCGCAGCGATCGCCTGCTCGCTCGAGAATCCGGCCTCATGCGAAGCCTGCCAGTGAGGCCATCCGGAACTCACAGCTCCGTTGGCTTTCTCATCTCATTTGACGAGACACTTAGATTTAAAACCGCACCAGGAGACCCTCACCATGCTACTCAACCCAGAACTCGACCTCACTCTCCGGCCGATGAAGTACCCACACTTCTTCCAACTCTATAAGAACTCCCTCCGAAACATCTGGACCACTGATGAGATCGATTTTTCTGTCGACTTCGAACACCTGCGAGACAAGATTTCTCCTTCAGAAGGCCATCTCATTCGTCGCCTCGTCGCTTTTTTTGCGACGGCCGACAATCTGGTAGCTCACAATTTGGTGCTGAACTTCTACAAGCACATCAACTCACCCGAATTCAGAATGTTCTTGGGTAAGCAACTCTTCGACGAGATGCTTCACGTCGAAACCTACCTCCTGCTCGTCGACCACTACATCCCCGACCCCGAGGAGCGCAGACAAGCATTCTCTGCGTACCAGGACATCCCCTCTGTAAAAAGGAAGGCCGACTTTTGCTTCAAATACATGGAGTCTATCGATCAACTCGACAAGCTAGACACCGATCAAAAACGCAGGCAGTTCATCGAGAACCTCATCTGCTTCGCCGCATGCGTTGAGGGTCTCTTTTTCTTCGGCTCATTTGCGTACGTCTACTTCTTGCGCAACAAAGGATTGCTCCCCGGCCTCGCCGCAGCCACCAACTGGATCTTTCGCGACGAGAGCCTCCACATCGACGCAGCGATGGCCGCCATCTCGGCGATCCGTCAAGAGTATCCCCATCTCTTCGACTCCGCGCTCGAGGCGAAGTCCGTCGCCATGATCGAAGAGGCACTCGCCGTCGAGATGGAGTTTTGCCGCGATGGCCTCGCTCAGGGCATTACAGGTCTTTCGCCCGCGCTCATGTCGCGATATTTAGAGTATGTGGCGGACCAGCGGCTCAGTCAGCTCGGATTTCAGCCTCGCTACTTAGCCAAGAACCCGTTCCCGTTCATGGTGCTTCAGGATGTTCAGCCGCTCACTAATTTCTTCGAGAAGCGCGTGACCGAGTATTCAAAGGGTTTTGAAAGCAACCGTGGCGCTATCGTGTTCAACGAGGCGTTCTAGAAGGTAACGCCGATCCCTCCGCCCACAAAAGGGCCGCTCAGATCGATCGCGATCGGAATGAAAGACTGAGTGAGGGCGTCCTTGTAGAGACTGCTGCCGTTCACGCTCGTGCCCGGAACGATCTGGACCGTTTTGAGATAGCGATAGCCACCCTCGAGAAAAAGCGAGAACGTAGACCCTAGATGCCAAGTCAAATCCACTTTGGCCATGCCAGTAAATGCCTGCGCCGAGTGCTCTGTGACATTAGGCGCGTCCTCGTTCAGCGCAGTGGACTGAAGCAGTGTCTGGACCGCAAGGCCTCCTAGAATCGAAAAATGGGTCGAAAGCCTGCGATCGCGGATCAAAGTCAGTTCGATCCCCATCTGAAACGGAATGCTCGAAACATCGATCTGAAAAGTCTTGAGAGTAGCAGTATCGCGCGCGAACACGCTCTTGAACATCTTCTCTAGCCTCACCACCATGGCCAAATCAGGAGTGAACATGAACGCGAACTCCCCGCCCGCATTGAACCCATACTTCAAAGCGTCTGCTTGAAAGAGCCCGTTCCCATCCGTCACCGAAAAAAAATTGTACCCGCCAAAACCTTTGAGCCTGAGATGCTTCTTAAGCGGCTTGTCTCTAAAGGGAGCCTCTCCCAAAGCCGCTGGACGCGCGCTCCCTACCCGTTGCTCCGGCAGCCCCTGAGGCATGGAGCCCGGCGTGCTCAGATCCGATCCTTGCGGTGGCGCTTGGACCGGTGCCTCTTCGCTCGGTGGGGCTTGAAGCAAAAGCTGATCAGCGGGTACAAAACCCAGCACACCGTTGCTCGTTTTGACTTTATAATAGCCATCGATAGGCAGGTTGCTCACGGCGATCTGCTGACCTTTATTGAGCTTGTCGAGGATCTTGGCGTTTTTGCTTGGAGCCGCGACCACGTCGACCGTTTCAGCATCGACCAATGCTGCACGAGACGCTAAAGCCAGCTGCGGTGCCCACGGCCATCCAAGCAGAGCAACTCCCACAGCGAGCGAGAGGGCGCCTTTTCTCACCTCATCACCTGAGTGAGGTCCAGCGGATTCACTTTCTGTCTATGAATCACGCACTGCCAGTGAAGATGAGGTCCCGTCACGCGCCCGGTTTTTCCGGAAAGTCCCAGCAATTCACCCGCTTTTACCTTCTGCCCCTTCTTCACCTGGATCTTGCTCATGTGAGCGTAAAGCGTGATCACTCCGTAACCATGGTCGATGAACACCGTACCGCCGGTAAAAAAGAGATCCTTCGCCAAGACGACTTCACCCGCGGCGTCCGCGCGGATCGGCGTCCCTACGGGAGCCTTCAGATCCAGGCCTGGATGAAAACTTTTCTGAACTCCGTTGTAGACTCGCTTCGTCCCGTAGCGACTGGTGATGGGGCTGTCGATCGGAAACTTAAACGGACCATTCCAATACTTGATCGGAGTGACGGTCCCATAGATCTTGCCGATCTCCGCCTGCTCCTTCTTGATGCGCGCTAAATCCTTTGGCCGCTGAGGATTCACTCGCCTTCCGTCAACCTTGATCGACTCCGAAGCATAGTCGCCCTTGAGCACCGTGAACGGCAAGTCAAACTCATGCAGACCCAAGCGCACATGGATTTTAGCGGCGCCAACCTTATGGTCGTAAGGCACTCCAAGCACCGCCTGAAATGATGCCGCAGTTTCATCACTTGGATAAAAGGGCAGCTCCATGCCCTCGAAGTCGCCCTTCAAAGTGCTGAGGTCGGCGGACGAACCTTCTTTTTTCGCGATCGTCACGACCAGAATCGATCCGTCCATGACCTGACTTGAAGAGAGAACCGCGTTAATATCCTCCGGGGGAGCCGCGATCGATAGAGCCGGAGATGCCGGCTCAGCCATAGCCGCGACTACCGGCCCCTCCGCATGCGCACAACTACACACTATCAGTGCAATTGCAGCAGCGAACCGATTCAACCTAAATGGCGCGTACCACCTTTTGTCCGTCATGGAATGTGATCTGCAGCTCCCGTCCTGCGTGGACTTGGCTGGCGCTTCGGATCACTGTTTCTCCATTCAGAGGATCTCTCACGATCGAATAGCCTCGCTCGAGGACTCGCAACGGAGAGAGGGCGTCAAGTTTGCCCGAAAGTTGAGCGATCCATGCCCGCCTTTTTTCCATTTTGACATGGAATGCCCTCTCGAGGCGCAAAAAAAGCTCATCACATCGCTGGGCTTGCTCACGAAGTCGATCCTTGGGGCTAACGACTCGAGCCGCCACTTGCTCTAGAAGCTTACGCCTCGTCGTGAGGTCTCGAGCGATCGCGGCCCGGAGCCTTGCACGCGACTCCCGGAGCTGCCCGACAGCATCCACCCAATGCCCGGTGGCGATTTCCGCCGCAGCCGAGGGTGTCGGAGCCCGCAGGTCCGAGACAAAATCACAGATCGTGAAGTCAATTTCATGACCCACGGCCGAGATGACTGGCAACCTAGAGGCCGCCACTGCACGCGCAAGACCTTCATCATTGAAACCCCAAAGGTCTTCGATGCTCCCGCCTCCGCGCGCGAGCACTACAATATCGCCAAGATTATGGCGGTTACAGAGCTCGAGTCCACGAATGATCTGAGCAGGAGCTCCCTCGCCCTGCACGATCGCAGGCACGACAGTGACTCGTATATGAGGCGCGCGGCGCCCCAAGATATTCAGCATGTCCTGAATCACAGCTCCCGATGGCGATGTCACCACCGCCAAGCGCAACGGAAACTTGGGCAGCGGCCGCTTACGAGCCTGGTCGAAAATCCCCTCAGCCGCTAACTTTGCCTTGAGCTGCTCAAACGCGACCTGAAGCGCACCCGCGCCCAAAGGCTCGACGTGCTCAACAGTGAGTTGATAACTCCCACGCGGGGGATAGACGGTGACTTTGCCACGACACAGGACTTGGAGGCCATCCTTGAGATCAAAGGTACGGCGGCGAGCCCCCCATCCAAAGATGGCAGCCGAAATCATCGCACCAGAATCTTTGAGCGAAAAATAAACGTGCCCAGAGGCAGCGGATTTAAAATTGCTGACCTCGCCCTGAATCCAGACCTGCGCGAAACTCGGTTCGATCACACCGCGAATCCGTGCAGTGAGCTCAGTGACGGTCCAATGTTTGGGTTCTTTTGCAGGGATCAGCTCGGAAGCGACCACGGCGGGTGCGGGTTCTGGAGCGACCGCCTGCGTTGGCGTTGGCGGTTGTTTGGACTCTTTCTTTTTTTCCGGCGGAGCAGTTTGGGCAGAGGTTTCAGGACTCTCCGCATCCGATCGAGCGCCTAGATCTCCAAAATGATTTGAAAAAAGCGGTAAGTCTTTGAAGTCCACTTCAACCCCGTTGGCGCAATGAGCCGCAATAGCGCAGCTGATGCCTTCCTTTGAGTACGAGACGGGTCATGGGAACTCAATGAGAAATTAAAGCCTGATCCAATTACTAGTCCCTGAGTCCTGCAAACCTACTTTTTGCGGACATCCCTCCAGCCTATTTGGATTTTTCCCAACACGAGCCTTGAAGCAGCCTAGCGGACTTCCGTCTGTGGATGGGAGGGTGCGGCCGCGGTCTCAGGCCCGCGCTTATCGTTGTTGACCGTCAACTTCTTAAAGATATCAAAAGACTTGAGATTGCTCAGCGCCTCTCGAACTTGATAGTCCTCTTTTGGATTAAGCTTGCTAGGCGAAAGCTCATCGTCGCTGTCCTTAGAACCCTTTTTCTTATCTTTGCTAGCCAAAGACTCATTCTCCTTACTGTCCTTGGAAAGCAGGGCATCGAGCTCTTCTTTCTTGAACTCCTTGGCACCCATGTCCTCATCCGTGTTGACCATGTGGCCTTTGAGATCTCGCTCGCGAAATACCTCACCCTTGCGTTTGGCCTCGCTGAGCAGCTTAGGATCGAAATCGTCAAGCACTACATCGGGCATGACGCCTTTCTCTTGGATGCTCTTGCCGTTTGGCGTGTAATAACGAGCAATCGTCAACTTGAGACCCACATCTGAGGTGAGATCCACAACCGTTTGCACTGAGCCTTTACCAAAAGTGCCTTGCCCCATGATGATCGCACGGTGATGATCCTGAAGCGCGCCTGCCACGATCTCAGCCGCAGACGCCGTGCTTGAGTTCACCAAAACAGCGATGGGCAAGTCCTTTCGAGCCTGGCCTTTGCGAGCGTACTTCACTTCTTTTTGATCCTTGTTGCGCGGAATCGTCGATACAACCACTCCTTCATCGATGAACAATGACGACACCTCGACTGCCTGATCAAGCAGGCCACCGGGGTTATTGCGCAGATCCAAAACCAAGCCGCGAAGCTTGCGCTTGGACTCAAGCTTCTCGATCGCTTTCTTGATGTCTTGGGCAGCGCTCTCGTTGAAGCTAGTTAAGCGCACGTATCCGTATTCTGGCTCAAGCTCCTCGCTCTTCACCGAAGCGATCTTGATGATGTCGCGGGTGACTTTGATTTCTCGGATCTTGTCGAATCCTTCGCGGTAAACCGAAAGAATGACATCTGTCCCTTTCTTGCCGCGCATTTTCTGGACGGCTTCGACCAGGTTCATCCCTTTAGTGCTGTCGCCATCGATCTTGACGATGCGGTCATTGGCTTTGATGCCAGCCTTCCATGCGGGAGTGTCTTCGATAGGTGAGACTACGGTGAGGATATTGTCCTTCACGCCGATCTCGATGCCCAGACCTCCAAACTTGCCGCTCGTATCGACCTTCATGTCTTTGAAGATCTCAGGAGTCAGAAAATTAGAGTGCGGGTCAAGCGTCTCCATCATCCCTTTGATGGCGCCGTAGATCAGGTCCTTGTTCTTGACCTTGCCCTCATCGACGTAGTTCTGCTCGATAAAATGAAGAACTTTATTGAAGAGCTCAAGGTTCTCGTAGCGCTCCTGCAGACCTTGTTGCCCGCTTTGAAGGGTGGGCTTTTCTTTGGATTTCTCTGCAGATGCCGCGAACGCCTCCACAGGAAGCGAACCCAAACTGAGAACTCCGAACAGTAGACCGACAAAAGCACCTGGGAATCGAATCATTCGAGGTAAGCCCCTTTATAAAAGGCTAAACTAATTAGAAACCCACTGCAATGGGTTGACAGCGACATTGCGCGCGCGAATCTCAAAGTAAACAGGAGTACCCGACTCCTCCGTTAAGCCGATCGTGTCTCCAACAGCAACGGGATCACCGGCCTTCTTCTTCAGCTCGCCTAAATGCGCACAGAGCGAGTAAAAGTGCTCACCATGATCGATGATGGCCACACGGCCATAGGACGGCATGTCCCCTGAGTAGGCAATTTTTCCCGCCGAGATTGCTTTGACGGAAGCCTTGGAGCCAGCGGAGATATCGATACCTTTGCGAAAGATATAGAGACGCGACTGTGGATCAAAGCCGCGCCCAAAAGACGAAACCACCTTGCCGCCAGCCACGGGCAACGGCAGACGGCCCTTGAGCCTGGCAAAATGGCTTCTAGAAAGAACGCGATTGGCTTCACGTTCTGCTTCTGTCTCCCGCTCAAGCTCGCGCCTCGCATTGAACTGACCGATCAAGCGCTCAACCTGCATCTCGGAGGTCTTGAGTTTTCGATAGCTCTCGAGCTGCGCTATGCGCTCATCGTGTTTCTTTCTAAGAATTCCTACTTGAAGCTGGCGATTGAGCTCGAGGATCCCCTCTTGCTCCAGTAGATCTTGAAAAAGATAAGCCAATTGCTGTTTCTCGTCTTGGATTCTCGCTTCGAGCTGCTCAGCATCCGCTATGTCCACCTTGAGCGCTTCGATTTCCTTGAGGCCGCGGTCAGCGAGCGCAGCCAAAACCTTTCTTCTTGGGGCTTCGAGCTTCTCTCGCTCACTGGGCTTCAATACTTGCAGACCCACCTCTGCATCGTTCATCGTCGAACGCTCAACAGAAGTTAGAAATCTCCTAACCGCGCGCTGCTCCCTACGTATACGGTCGCTCAAAGTCGAGCGTCTAGCCTCAAGCTCGAGCACAGTCGCTTCGAGCTCTCCCAAGCGCCTCTTGCCCAATTCTCGCTCTCGGTGCTGGAGAGCCATGAGAGCCTGAATTTTTTTGATGTTTGACTGAGTGTTTTTGTGAAACTTGAGCCCTGCAAGCAGATCCGATTCAAGCTTGACCACTTCTCCTCGAAGCGTGACCAGGCGATCTGCAAGCGTGGGCTCAGCGCTTTCTCCACCAGGCAAAGCTGCCTTGCGACTCAATCGCGAAGGCTCGCTTGGGGAGCCGAGAACAGGGATCGAAGCCGCGCACGCGTCTCCCGCGCTGCCCAAGAGCTGCACCGTGCTCATCGTTAAAACCAAGAGGAGCGCGCGTCTCGGCATCCAGCGCTATCTCCCAGCCTCTGCAGCTGCCACATCGGACGACATGCCGCCGATTGCGCCAGCAAAAAGACCAACCAACATCCCACCCAGCATGAGTGCCGCAGCCCAGCCAAAAGAGGCAGAAGGCAGATCGCGCAACATCGGAGAAAGCGAGCGAACATGATGCACGAGCCAACTTGCAGCGGTCAACCAGCCCGCCGACGCGAGAAAACCGCCCAGAGCTCCGACAATCACTCCAGAAATCATGCTCGGAGCACGCAAGGTGAGCTCTGTGGCTCCCCAGATTCTCAAAACCGAGAGAGCGTCTTGATGAAGGTACGCGTTCATTCGAGAAAGATGGATCAGTCCCGTAAAAAGAGCCAAGATTAGCCCTACGCCTAGCACCTTTGCAACCCAGCGAAGCGCCGAGAACGCTCCCACGATATGTGCGTAGCGATCCTTGGAGCTCTCTGCGGATTCGATTCCAGAGACTAATTTTACGCTATCGACTGCATTGTTCGCGAGCATGCCCGAAATCGAAACGTAGCGAGGCACGATAGCTCGGGTCTCCGAACCCAGTTCCTGCAATTCGCGGCTCAGATCGGGGTACTGACCTTTTAGATTTGAAATGAACTCTTGAGTGCCCACGAGACGAATTTCAGAAATCGCCTGCGCCCCCAGCGATTGCCTCACCTGATCCAGCACCCGAGACTCGTCCTGAGACTCCACATCAGTAGCTAAATAAGCAGTCACCACCTGCTCGCCTTGAAGGCGAGCCACCACTGGCTTAAGCCCCGCCTGCATCCAAGCCAGAAAGCCTACCAGAAGCAACAAAACGCCCACCGCTGCCGCCGACGAAACTTGGCTGACCGGAGCCAACCGCCAGGGCCGGAGCGAGAGCCTCAGTAAAAACATGCAGCAGCCTCC
>CAZGCK010000040.1:10859-15083 GCA_964524175.1 uncultured Bacteriovoracaceae bacterium
GAATTGCGCAGCGCTTACGTACGCGACGGACGATCTCGCGGTCATGAGTGGCGACTAGCACTGTTGCTCCACCCATATTCGCTTTCAAGAAAAGATCCATGAGCGACCAAGTAAAGTCCCGGTCCTGCGCCCCGGTTGGCTCATCGGCTAGCACGAGCTCAGGGGCACGAGCCAATGCACGCGCCACAGCCACGCGCTGAGCCTCGCCACCCGACAAAGCTCCTGCAAGTTTCTCACGCTTGTCTGCAAGCCCCAATCGCTCGAGCAGCTCGCTGATCTTCGCGCGATTAGGGGATGCAAGAGCTCGGCGACCCGCCAGCGAAAGTGAGAGCGCGACATTGTCAAAAACGCTGAGATCCGGGATCAGCCTGATATTCTGCGGCACGTGACCGATCGATTGCCGAATCGCTCGCAATGTCGAGGCAGACGCGTTCGCTACGTCGTAACCAAAGAGCGAGATCGAGCCGTGAGTAGGCAACTCCTCGGTGGCTAACATTCGCAGCAAGGAAGATTTGCCCGCGCCCGTCCCACCGACGACGTAGAGAAAATCGCCCTTCTTGAGCGTTAGGTTAACTTGGTCAAGGACTCGAGCCTGACCTTCGTAAGCCTTCGTGACTCCATTGAGAGATACCATGGCAAACCACTCCCGCATTGAGCTTAACATAAGATCTGGGAATAGACGCCAGTGGCGGTTTTTGGAGAATTGCTGCGTTGGATTCTTGACACCCCACTTACATCGCCGGCTTTTTTGGGTAGAATGACTAACAGTGAGCATCCTCGCACCTCGATCTTCTTATTTCTGGTTAGGACGCCGTAGGTGGCTGAATTGGGCCCGAAGTTTTGCGTTTATCGCTGCTTACACCGGCTGGACATGGGTTTTTCGACTGCTCGTGCTCACGTTCATCACCTACTTTCTGATGTCCGCGTCAGGTCGAACTCCGCGATTCGAAGAAATCAGCGAGGCATTTAGCGCTAACGAGCTGACCGTCATGGGCCTGAGCGCCGTGCTTTTCGTCTTTACGCTTCGAGCGCTCAACCCCATCACAACGACGACGACTGAGGAGATCTTCACGCCCAATCGACTGAAGTCCAACTTCTTGCCAGGCTTTGTTCACGGCACAGTCTTCGCCGCTGGAGTGATCCTGGCCTTTGTCTTGAGCGGAATGTATCGATACTTGGGTTTCTTCATCCAGTTTGACGAAGCCCCGCTAGCGGCCCTGACAGTGCTCGCACGAATGATTGCTCTTGCCGCCTTTGCATATGCGGAGGAGTTCGTTTTTCGGCACAAGACTGCGCGGTTGCTGCGTCTGCAATTTTGGGGAAAGCGCGGAACGACTTTTAGCAAAGAGCTACTCGTCGCTGTGATCCTGGCGCTTGTCTACTGCAGCGTAAAACTTCTTCAATTTGACCTAGGAGCAATGCAGCTCGTCACTCTCTTTTTAGTGTCGTTAGCCCTTTCTTCGCGAACCCTCCTCGACGGAGACTTCGCTCGAGGTGCGGGCTTTTGGGCCGCTCTCCTGATCGTTTTTCAGCCGCTTTTGAGTTTGCCTGCACTGGGGGGAGACTTTTCGGGCGTGCTCCTCGTGAAGCACCAGACTGCATCTGGAGACGACTCTTCGATGGTGCGTTTCCTTACTGGAGGAGCTGGCGGCCCGCTTTCAAGCTTCGCGTTTCAACTCCTGTTGGTTTTAGATATTTCGCGCGGGATGATTCGGTACAGAAAGAAAGTATCTACATTGCCCTTAGACCCGTAAAGCTGTTCCACCAGAGCCAAGACTCAAGTTCTCGACGCAGCCTCAAGAAAACGCTTTCAAGCCCAGCACCCCAGCAGCTATTATCCAGAGCATGCCTACTACTCCTTCACTTCCTCAAGCTGGCGTCTTTGAACTCATTTCTCAGTCTGGGCTTGTAGCCAAAATCGTTTTGACCCTGCTGTTGGGGGTATCCGTCTTTTGTTGGTCGATTATCCTCCTTAAGTGGCGAGTCTTGAGTCGGGCGCTGACCCAGAACGAGCAGTTTCTGAATGTTTTTTGGAAGGGGCAAAATATCGAAGAGATTTTTGCGAAAAGTGAGCGTTTTTCAGGCTCCCCTGTGGCGACTGTCTTTAAATCAGGAGTGAAAGAGCTCAAGAAGGTCACATCAGACGGAATCTCCGGCGGCGCGAGCGAGAAAGTCGATAACATCTATCGCGCGCTTTTAAGGACTTCTACGTCAGAAGTGTCAGTGCTCGAAAGCCACTTGGGATGGTTAGCGACCACTGCGAGCGCGGCTCCGTTCGTGGGTCTCTTTGGAACCGTCTGGGGCATCATGAATTCGTTTCAAAGCATTGGCGCTACTGGCGCGGCCAACCTTGCGGTGGTCGGGCCCGGGATCTCTGAAGCATTGATCACCACAGCGACAGGGATCGCTGCCGCAATCCCTGCGGTGGTTGCTTATAACCACTTCGCAGGCCAAATCAAAAGAGTAGCAGTCGATATGGAATGCTTCTCCCAAGACTTTATTAACATCCTTCAACGTAGCGTCCTTTCCGACCCAAGCCTGACGAGGAAAGGCTAAGTCATGGGGATGTCCGCGCCTCGCGCCGGAGGAGCCCGCTCGGTGCCGACAACGATGGCCGAGATCAACGTCACGCCACTCGTGGACGTCATGCTCGTGCTTTTGATCGTGTTCATGATTTCTGCACCGCTCATGCAGCAAGGCATTCAAGTCGATCTACCTAAAGCGAGCGCCGGCAGCCTCGATGACGTTCCCGATCAGCTCGTGCTCGTCGTCAGTCGCGACCGCAAGATCTCAATTAACGGCAATATTGTAGAGCGCGGAATGCTTCGCCCTAAACTCGAGGCGGTCGCATCCGTAAAACCTAACGTCCAGGTTTTTATCCAAGCCGATCAGCACGTGGCCTACGGATTTATTGCACAGGTCATGGCCGAGGTAAAAAATGCCAAGATCAACCGCGTGGGTCTTGTGACGGAGCCGGGCAATTCCAACGCCCGCCTCTGAAGGAGCGAGCGTGTCCGGAGCGACGACTGCCAATCCGCTGCGAAATCCCGATCCCCCGAGCCCACCCCCTCATTCAGCTCATCAGGGATACCGGACTGCGCTCAAAAGATCCTTCATAGGGCACGCCGCTTTTATCTTATTTATATTGATTAAGAGCCTGGTTTTTCCGAGCAAGCCTGCTCCCTTTGTCCCCACTCTTCGCGTCGACATGGTGGGACTTCCCGATGTGCTCAAAAAAGATTTAAAAAGCGCCCCTCCCACTCAAGGCATGAAGGAAATCGCCGAAGCGCTCAAACGGGCTGAGCAGGACGCCAAACGCATTAAGCCGCTCAAGCTGCCCGATCCTGTCGAAAAAACCGCCCCCGACGAACTGGTGCTCAAACCCAAGGCCACTCAAGACGATGCCGCTCGATCCAAACGCCTCAAGAACGCCATGGATCGCATCAAGGCCCTTGAGCGGATCAAGGGCGAAGCGGGCGACAAACCCTCTCGTCAAGAAATCGTGAAAGGCAACCAGATCTCCAAAGGCACAAGCCTTTCTGGCGACGCCAAAGAAGCTGCCGAAGCGAGCTACTACGATCACCTCCGCGATCGCTTGCAGGAGAATTGGGCCCTCCCCGTCTGGCTCGCGCGCCAAGATCTCCAAGCCCAAGTCCAGATCTTCGTCGACGGTCGAGGTCGTCTGCGCGAGTTCCGCTTTGTCAAAACCTCAGGCAACACTCAGTTTGACTCGGCTATTAAGAAAGCCCTCGAAGAGAGCCAGCCCTTTCCCATCCCGCCACAGGAAATCGCAGGCTCCGTCCTGTCGGATGGTGTGCTCGTGGGGTTCCCGCTCTAAATAAAGTGCCAGGCACCCTTTTTAAAGAGCGGTGCCGCATCCCCCGATAATCCCACCTCTTTTCACCGGACCGATTTTAGGATGATGTCGAACACCCCGCTCAATGTACCAGGCTCCAAATCAGCCGCAGACGGCATGAACTCCACCACCACACCCTCCCGCTGCCCGGCAGGGATCTGCTGCAATATCAGATCACTTTCATTCAGAGGATTCCCCTTAAAGTACATCTGCGTGACCAGCTCATGAAAACCCACGCGCGAAACCTTGAAATGAATGTGCGGTGGGCGCACCCAATCGACATCAGCCGGGTACGCCCCAGGAATGATCGTCTTGAACCAATACTCTCCGCCCGTATCCGTCTGCGCCTCGCCCCAATATCCAAAATG
>CAZGCK010000040.1:15093-29536 GCA_964524175.1 uncultured Bacteriovoracaceae bacterium
CGATCGGCGCAGGATTTGGGTCCTTGCTGTTATTGTAGCGTCCCGAGGCGCACGCCTGCCAAATCTCAACGATCGCACCCGCGACAGGATTGCATGCGCGATCAAGCACCTTGCCTCGAATGTAGACCACCTGCCCATCTGCTCTTTGGGCGTGTCCGGCGACGCGAGTCAAGTCGTGCTCAGGCTGGATCTTGGATTCGCCAGGATAAAAGGGGCCCGGAGTTTGGGGCGGCGTCGCAACGCCGCACGAGGCGGCCACCGCCTGAGAGACAGGGCCGGCCAATAACCAAGCCCCCGTGGTTCCGGCACCTAACTTGAGAAATCGACGACGATCGGTAGCGAGTGATTGCGGCATAAAAAGGGTTCCTCTCTTTCACTCAAGAGGTAACTCAAACTGTCTATAAAGATTAATTTTAACGGGTTATGTTATTGATAAAATAATTTTATACATCCACTCAAGGTGCGCTAACCCCGGCAAACCATCCCAGAGATCGCGCAACGCACCAACCCAAGTAATCCCCCTTTCCACCTTTTCCTCCCCCCAACTTCGTGAAAGAATGGAGGGATGATTCTTCTCATGCGCGCCCCCCGGGCTCTTTTCGTGTTCGCAGTTTTTCTCGCAGCCAACCTAGCGCCCCAACACTTCACCGAGGCCGCCAGCGCCCCCTACATCCCAGTCGGCTCAGCAAAAACAAAAAAAACCATCATCGCGTTTCCAGACATCAAGGGAGACACGGCTCTCGGCAAGCAAATCAGCGATACCGCCATGAATGACCTGACGTTCATGGACCTCTTCAAGTTCTTGCCTTCGTCCGCTTTCGTCGAACCCGCGACCGCCGGCATCAACCTCGACCAGTTCAAGCTTTCTGATTGGACCAGCATCGGAGCTGAGTTCGTACTCAAAGCTTCCGCCACCACACAAGGGCGCATCATCGTGCTCGAGGCTCACCTTTACGACACTTTTGGCGGCAAACAGGTCCTTGCAAAACGCTACGTCGCCGCCCCTTCTGACATCAAGACCCTCGCGCACACCCTTGCCAACAATGTTGTCGAAGCACTCACGGGCCTGCCCGGCATCTTCATGACCAAGATCGTGATGTCCTGCGACCGCACCGGAAAAAAAGAAGTCTACTCGATGAACTTCGACGGCACGGACGTCAAGCAAGTCACTCACCATCGCTCCATCGCGTTCGCCCCCGCATGGAGCCCCGATGGCAACAAGATCGCTTACTCGCTTTTCACGCGCCACAAGAACAACATCAAGAACATCGATCTTTACGAGTTCAACTTCACTAACGACACCGTCCGTATGCTCTCCAACCGCAAGGGCATCAACAGCGGCGCGGCCTATTCTCCGGACGGGAAACGAATCGCACTCACCATGAGCTTTCTTGGCAATCCGGAGATCTTCACGCTCGATCCCTCGAACTCTCAGGTGACCCGCCTCACCAAATCCCTGGGTTTTGACGTCGACCCGGCCTGGAGCCCTGATGGCAAGCTGTTGACTTTTGTTTCGTCGCGCACCGGACTCCCCATGGTCTTCAAGCAGGGAAGCGATGGCAGCGACCCCAAGCGCCTCACCTTCGCAGGGCGCTACAACGCCACGCCTTCGTGGTCTCCCCGCAACAACAAGATCGCGTTTGCCGGATGGCTCGAGCATCGCTTCGACATCTTCATCATGAATCCGGACGGCACCACCATCGAGCGCCTCACCAAAGATCAGGGCAACAACGAAGACCCGCACTTCAGTCCCGACGGCAACTTCATCGCCTTTAGCTCCAACCGCACAGGCCAACAAAACGTCTACGTGATGAATGTGGACGGCACGTTCGTTAAGCGCATCACCTATGGTCTCGGCAATTGCGTCACGCCCAAGTGGAGCAACCCTCCTCGAGCGCCGCAACCAGAGACCATTCCTGAAGCTAAAAATCCCTCATAGTCATTGGCTATCTGCTGAATGGCCTAAAGACCCAAAGGCATTCTTAACTAAGAGCTCTCAGTAACGACCGCCTCTGAGCAAGCGAAGGAGAGTGGCGCCCTTAGCGATGCGCGAGATGAGGCGCGTTTCGCTCAGCGGCTTATGCAAATCGAGCTTTGTCCAAGCCACGATGCCCACACGGTCCCGCATTGCGTTTGCAATTACGCGAGTCCACAGGGTCTTGGTGTTGATTTCCATTCGGTGCACGTAAATCAGGTCTTTGAGAACGGGCACTCTGACTAGCATGCGCAAGGCGTTCAAGAAGCGTCCCGAAAAATTGACGTTCACGAACTGGCCATTCTTCATCACTTTGAGACGGAGCAAGGTCGGAAACATGATTCGGTAAGTTTCCATCTTGTAAGCTTCGCCAATATTCTTGAGTTTGAGGTCGTGTGGCGACTTAAAATAGATCGAAATCAGGAGATCGTGCTCCTTTTTAGAAATGCAGATGCCGCGCATGGCTTCGACCATCGGCACCGTGTGAACTCCGAGAACTGGAGTTACCATCTGAATGAAGAAGTCCTTCATTCGATCTACTGGCAGGAACTCTGGTTCTGCCTCAGCAGAAATCTCCGGAAGCAATTCGTTCTCAGGAGTCGCAGGACTCGTCGAACGAGAAAGCCCGTAGGGCTGCGCTTTGCAATCGGCTTCAGCATTGAACTCAGGAGCTGCTGCTACTGAGTTTGCATCAACCTCTGCGATCGTAGCCGTGTTTACCGGAGGGTGGGCTGCATGAGCTGCAAAGCTCAGCGCCACCGCTACCGTTCCAAAACCCATACCCAACAAATTAAATTGAATCATAGGATCGCGTGTCTTGCACCTCGTCACGAAGTTGTCCATTAACTTATGGTGACGCATACGGTCATTTTAGTTACTACCTTGATCGCGTTCAAATCTCGTATTGTAATTGTTCAGGTGAAGCCAGGAGGGCAAAACTTTGTCGAACAGAACGTCACACTTTCAATGGCTGATGCCACTCGCGATTCATTCGACTCTCGCGCTTGCGGCGCACGCGTCGCCCACCCTGAGCTGGGATGAGTTCAGCAACTCTGCTTTTATCGAAACCACCCGCAACGGCAACACCTTTAGCTGCTCTGGCGTCGCGATCGGGCAAAAAGTGGTGCTGACCTCTGCTCATTGCGTGGATGGGATCAGCTCGGCCATAGTTTCAACAGATCATATTTATAAAAAAGAACACGGAACCTTCGCGCGAGTCACCGCAAACGGCATCCGCATACATCCGGGCTACAATCCGGGTCGATCGCTATTCAAGAACGACATCGCGGTTTTGCTACTCGACAACGCTCTACTAAGCGCGCTCGTCGAAGTATCAGCGCAGATCCAAGCAGCCTCCTCCCCTGTCAAGCTTGAGCGCATCGGATTTGGCGGACGAAACGGTGAGAATCGACGCACATGGACCGAAGTGATTCTTGAAAGTGAAATCGACGGAACTTTTTTCAGTCTCGACTCCCTGAGTGTGGCAGGAGACTCAGGCGGCCCGCTTTACCAACGTCATGCAGGCCACCTTCGCTTAGTCGGGATTCACAGCACTGCAATCGCGGACCCGATCGGAAATCAAATGATGTTTAGGTCAGCGGCAGTCAGCATTACCGCGCACGCAGAATGGATTCGAAGCGCTTCAGGTATCACCTTACACTAACCTGGTGCGTTGCACGAGATTCTGAGATTCGGTTGGCGCTCGAAAGCTATTCCAGCTAAATTCAGGGCTCCCCATTGTGTTTCTAGTCGGAGGTATTCTTCAAATGGCTCAAGAACGCGTCGTGATCGTGAATGGTGTCAGAACTCCTTTTGCAAGAGCCCGAACAGTTTTCCAAAAAATGCCTCCCTCGGCTTTGGGTGGAGTCGCCCTTCGAGAAGTCATTGCGCGCTCCGACCTAGACCCGGCATTGGTCGAGGAGATCTACTTCGGCATCGTCAGCGCTCCCTCCGAGGGCAGCAACATCGCCCGCGAAGCGCTGTTCGACTCAGGACTTCCAGCTACGATCCCCGCAACGACTGTGAATCGCTACTGCGCTTCAGCAGCAGAAGCTGCCGGAGCGATCGCCGCTAAGATCCTGTCGGGACAAATCGATATCGGAATCGCGGGCGGCGTCGAGAGCATCAGCTCCGTTCGCGCGCTCTTTAGCCAAGAGGCTACGGATTTTTTCCAGGACTTCGCGAAAGCGAAGACTACCACTCAAAAACTATCCCACCTGAGCGGATTCAAGCCGCAGCTCCTGGCTCCACACGCTCCCGGGATCAAAGAAGCTACGACCGGACTGACGATGGGCCAATCCGCGGATCTGATGGCTCGCGAGCTCAAAGTCTCTCGCGAAGAGCAGGACAAGTTCGCGGTCGACAGCCACCTCAAGGCGCACAACGCCTGGGAGCGCGGCTTTTACAAATCTCACGTGGTTGCGGTCGCTACAACTGATGGCAAGGTGATCGATAGAGACACGGACATTCGCGCGGATACCTCGGTCGAGAAGCTCTCGACGCTCAGGCCTGTTTTCTACAAAGACGGGACGATCACTGCCGGCAATGCAAGCCCTCTGACTGACGGCGCCTCGGCTGTCTTGATGATGACCGAATCCAAAGCGCGCGAGCTCAAGATGCAGCCACTCGGAGTGATCCGAGGCTACGCAGTCGCAGCCGTTGATATTCAGAAAGAACCGCTGCTGATCGGCCCCGCCTATGCGATGCCAAAAGCGCTCAAAAAAGCCGGCGTCAAATGGGAAAACATCGATCTTTTTGAGATTCACGAAGCCTTTGCCGCACAGGTCATCTCTACGATCCGTGCCATTGAATCCAAGGAGTGGTGCAAAAACAAACTGGGCCTCGATCAGGCGATCGGGTCCGTTGATCCCTCTAAACTCAATGTGAACGGCGGAAGCATCCCGCTGGGCCATCCCTTCGGGGCCACCGGTGGCCGCGTGATTATTCAGACACTTGCTGAGCTTCGCGCACGCAAGAAAAACCTAGGCCTGATCTCCATCTGCGCGGCAGGTGGGTTGGGCTTGGTTATGATAGTTGAAGCAATTTGAGTGACGCGAGACAGAATTAATCAGGATCAATACACTCAAGAATTTTATTTTGGGTACTTCAAGATCTTTTGTTCAATCGTCTCCAGATGATGCATCCCAGGACTCTCCCTACAAAATCCCCACCTTGACGGAAAAATCCAGATCCCTTATGACACGATGCATGAATGCACGGGGATTTTGGGGTTTTGTCGGAATTTTAGGTTGCTTAGCGATTGCGGGATGCGGAAACAAAAAATCCTCTCCCAAAAGCGAAGAAGCTGCAGAACAAAAAGATCAGGACATCACGTCGGCCTATCTAACGGCGTTCGTCGGCATTTCGGCGAGTCCGCGCGCAGATCTTCGAGTGCACGAAGACGGAAAGTTCACTCTCGAAACTTTGGACGAAGAGCTCCGCTGGTACCCCGATGGGTCGAGCAAGCAACATTACGCCTACTGCAACATCCAGAGGGCAGGCACGATTCAGCTGCTGCAGCGTGAAAATCAAAAAATCATGCGCCTTAAGCTCACAGAACGCAAAGTGCTCTCGGGCAGAGCGGACGCCGGCAGATCCGACAGAGAAACCCCGACAGACATTTGCCAAAAGGCAATCGAAGTCATGGGGCAAGATGGAGAGATCGACCTGTCGATCGCAGCGCAGGCAGGCCGCCAGTTCCTCCTGACCAATCACTACGACGGCAACACGCCTCGCATTCTTTACTTTGAAAGCACTTCCGTCAGAAACGGACTCCGCGCCGATAGCATGCTCCGCGGAGAACTCGCTTTTCTATTCACTGCTTCTGGAGCCACCACAAACGTCACAGAGCTTCTCTCGAGCGTGCTGAACTCTTCTTACTCGCCGTGCGATACGAGGTTAGAGGGCAACACTTTCGGGCTCAAACCAGAATTCAGGACACTTCAAGCCACGAGTGATCAATGCAACCTCGATGCAAAGCTTGGATTTGAGGTGCTGTCGACCGGAAGACGCGTTTTCATCCGAAAAGCCCCTTCTTCATCCGAGAGCATCCACGTGGACGATGATGCTTCAGCAGGAGGCGTCTGCTCCAAATTCAAGGCGCTGCTGACTTCCACGTCGCAAGAAGAGCTCTTCGAGCTGAACGATCTGCAGGCAATCAAAGGCATCGGGCCATTGAGTGGCTTTCACTTCTGCAAAAACTACAGATAGTGCTTGTGCCAAGAGTAAATCAAAGCTTTGAGCTCAATGGCAAAACGGGATGCATTCGCGAGGCGTTCCAGAAGGATGCACCTGCGATTTTGAGGATTTTTCAAGACGCCTATGGCGGGAAGTATCCGCACGAGTCTGGTAGCGACCCCAGGATACTCCAGGCCGAAATCGCAGACGAAGCACGCAACCTCTGGCTAATCGCTGAACTGGGCGAGAGGACAATCGGCGCGATGATGTTTGCTCGCGACGAGAATCATCGGCTGGGCAAGGCGGCGGGCGCGGTAGTGGCGCAGGAGTTTCGAAAAAGCGGCCTGGGCTCGCAGCTCCTCAAGGCAGGCGTTCACTATCTCACCGAAGTATCGAGATCCACTGATGTCGTCTACGGCACCACGCGTACGATCAGCTTGGGACCATCGCGCTTGGTCTCGGATGCAGGATTCAAGAAGCTTGGGCTTTTTCCCAACGCTGTGGAGATCGAGAACATGGAGCATCTCAATCTCGATGTCTATCTTACGCCCACATCGCTTGAGTTGAGGCGCCGCAAGCCCTGTCTGTTCACCTCGTTCGCGGATGTCTACTCGATCGCTCGCCGGCAACTGGGATTGGAGAGCCCTTACATCATCTCTCAACGAGCACCCTTGAGGCTTTCGCAGAAACGGATCGCAATGACCTTGACCAAAGACCAGGCGACAGGCCGGTCTGAAGTCGCGATGCTTTTTAGAAAGTACAAGTCCGAAGGACGAATCTCAAACTCGTTCTTTCCATTTCATACGCCCAATTGGCTCCTCACATCCGAAGATGGAGGCACCCAGGTTTTTGTTTGGTACGGAGGCATGGGTCGACAAGCGGCGATCGTCGGCTATCGCTCAGACCGAGTCGACACTCATGACTTGCTCAACTCCGTAGCCTACGCGCTTCAGGCCCAAGGTGCGGCCTATCTCGAGCTTCTCGTCAACGCATACGATCCTCGCTTGCAGCAAGAGGCCTATACTGCGCGCTTTATTCCCTCTGCTTACTTTCCTGGGCTGCAACTAGCCGCAGATGGGATGCGAGACGACTACTTTGTCCTGAGTCGCACCTTTAGGTTGCTGGACTTCAATGACGCCTTTGTTCCTGAAGAAAACTGCCACTACCTTCAGGCCTATTTAAAAAGCTACTATGAGCTTTATATTCAGCCGATTCTGTCGAGCACTCGACGAACGCCGGGACTAAGAACTAAACCAACGCTCAAATCGCCAAAGATCCCAAAGGAAAATCAGTCATGAGCGGGGGCGATCGATGGAGGCTTGCCCCTTCTGGCTTTGAAGCGATCGACCGACTCATCGCAGGGCCCGCGTTTACTCCGCGCAACTCAAGCTGGGAGCAGTCGTTTGTTGCCGCCATCCGCGAAGCCTTTGTCTATCACCGCGACCATAGCCCCGAGTTCGAGGGGCATGCGAGGCTTGCAGGATTTAAGGCAGAGCAGATCAAAAGCCTGATCGATGTTGAACAGATCCCTTGGATTTTTGTCCAAAACTTCAAGGAAGCCGAGCTTCTCTCCGTCAAGCGCGATGAAGTTGAGCTCATCCTTACCTCCTCTGGAACTCGCGGCGCGAAGACCCAGCTTTTCTTGGACCACGCCAGCCTCAATCGCATCGAAGTCGCCGCATACAACGTATACCGGGATCTTAGAATCCTGGATCAGCACGATCAGTGCAACTACCTCATGTTTACCTATGACATCGAGCAAGCACCTGACTTGGGCACGGCCTGGACCGATGTCATGATCGCCGACATGCTGCCGGGCGGAGAGCGCGTCTATCTGATACGCAAAAAGAACGGCGAGTTCGAGTTTGACCTTGAGCTTGCGCTCGAGTCCTACGATCGGTTCGCCCGAAGCGGAAAGCCCCTGCGTGTCCTGGGGTTTCCAGCGTTCATGTATCATACCTTTTCTGAGGCTCGCGCAAGAGGCCTAGCGCACAAGCTTTCGCCCGAAGCCGCTCTTTGCTCTTGGATCCTGACAGGTGGAGGATGGAAGAATCACCAAGGTCAAATGATCCCGAAGTCGGAGTTCGCGAACTTCGTACACGATTTGACTGCGATCCCCACTCGCAATGTTCGTGATCTTTTTGGAATGTCCGAGCACGGTGTAGGCTACGTAGACTGCGAGCAAGGCCGGTTGCACGTCCCGGCGTATGCTCATGCCATCACCCGAGACCCCTACTCGCTCAAGAGACTTCCCGATGGTGAGCCTGGGATGCTGCATCTCTACACGCCTCTTCTGAGAAGCTACCCGTCCCTCTCGCTGCTCACGACCGACGAAGTGAGGCTCAATCCCGCCCCTTGTCCTTGTGGACGCAGCGGCGCTGGTCTCGAAGTGATGGGACGCCTCGGGCTCAAGGCTCACGAGAGTTGCGCCCTCCGAGCATTGGAGACCCTCAAATGATGTTGCGCGGGAGCCAGGTAGTCGCCATTTTTGAACGCGCCCTCAAGCGCTGGAGCGAAACCACTTCCTGGCGCGATCGCGCTTCTCAGCTCGTGCGAGAGTTCTATCAAGATAAGAATCAAGACCCGTCTCAAGACCTGGCCAACTTGGATGCGATCTCGAGCCTTCTCGATCCCAGAATGTGGCAAAGCAAAATCAAATCAGAACTGGGCTCCAATCGCGCGTTGGATGATTTCGATGAATCTCAACGCTCGGAGGCCCTGTTGGCTCTCCGGCCTCACGGTTTGCTTCTGCACATCTGTCCGGGCAACAGTTTTTTAGGTGGGCTGGACAGCGTTCTGCATGGCGTAGTGACGGGTAACCGCAACATTGCAAAACTCTCGCGCAATGCGCCGCCGATTCTCACTTTGATTGCCGAGCTCCTCGAGAGCTGTGGCCTGCCGGTGGGGCAAATTCAAACCGTTTTTTTTGACTCGGGCTCGGAAGACGAAAAGCGGCACCGTCACCAAGCAGATGCGATCGTCGTCTGGGGTAGCGAAGAGGCAGTTCGTCACTATTCAAAAGACCTTGCCCCGGGAACACGCTTCATCGAGTACGGCCCCAAGCTCTCCTTCTCTCTCGCAAGCGCCTTGGGCTGGAAAAACAATACCGCAGACCTCGATGGACTCGTGGCGGATGCCTGCAGCTACGAACAAGTGAGCTGCGCTTCGTCTCAGCTTCTTTTGTTAGAAGTTCCGGCTGAGCTCGAAGGGCTCTCGAACGATCACCCTGCAAGACTTCAGTTCAATCGATCTGTCTTAGAAAAAACAGCAGAAGCCTTTAGAAAGTATTCAAGGAGCCACCCGCCTCAACGAACCAAACATGAGCAGCTCGAGCTCCTCAAGTCCGTCGAACGCGCTAAGCTGCATTCGATTCACGGCAAAGGTGACTTTGTGAGCGGTTATCCAGACTGGCTCATCTGCTTAAAAGACTCAAATTCGCCGATCGAGCCGTCTCCTCTTTATCGCACCTGGCTGATCTATCCCTTCGAGAGGGGCAAGCTCAGTGGCCATCTTGAGCCTATTCGTCGCTATCTTCAGACATGCAGCCTGCTCTGCGACCCCACTGAGCTTCATTCACTGACCGAGGACCTATGGAGTCTTGGAGTGAACCGAGTCGTCCAACCGTGTCGCTCGACTGAGCCTATGTCTGGCGCTCCTCACGATGGCGGATACATATTGCAGAAGTTTTGCCGCACGGTCTCGCTCGAGTCTCCGCGCCGCAACCAGCATCTGTGGTATCGCGGCGATTCAGACCTCACACTTAACCGCCTAAGAGCTCTTCTAGGGGCTTCGAGCTCAGCGCCTTTTTATCGACGCCGCTTTGAAGAAGCCGGGATTCGCGATTTAAGCCTTCTCACCTGGGAGCAGTTCGAGCATCTCCCTTGGCTGCTTAAAGAAGACGTGCATCGGTATGCTCCTCCAATCAGTAGCGATCTACTGACCACTCCGTATGAGAATGTGACTGCTGCCTATGTATTCACGACAGGCGGGTCGACCGGCGAGCCCAAGTACGCCCTTTACTCCCGTGACGAATGGGAAGAGGTCACCGACATTTTTAGCAAAGAATTTGCAGTCGCTGGGCTGAGCTCACACGATCGGGTCGCCAACTTGTTCGTAGGCGGTGGCCTCTGGTCTGCGTTCATCGCCGTGAGCGAGGGCCTCGAGAAGCTGGGTTGCATCAATCTGCCCGTCGGTGGAGACATGGAGCCAGAGGCAGCGTTGGAGCTTCTTTACCGTCTTGGCGCTACCGCGTGTTTTGGCCTGCCCTCTACGCTTCTCAAGCTCGCAAACGCGGCAGAAGCCCGCACCGAACGAAAGCCCAAGCTCAGGATGATTCTCTACGGCGGCGAACACATGAGCGAGGCCATGCGACAAGCAGTGAGCCACGCTTTTGGAGGCGCTACCGTGCATTCCGGATCCTATGCCGCTGTCGATGCGGGTTGCATAGGATATCAATGCCTCCTCGCCCGAGGTGGCGTCCAACATGCGCTCGAAGGCTATTGCCACGTAGAGATCTGCGATGAGGAAACGGGTCTACCTGTCGAGCCGGGCCGTACGGGTGAGATCATAGTGACCAATCTATCGCGCACGCTGTTTCCGATCGTGCGATTGCGCACAGGGGATCGAGGCCGGGCAGTGACTGAGCCCTGCGCTTGCGGCAGCAAGGCGTTTACTTTTGAGCTCCTAGGAAGAAGCGACGACATGGTTCGCGTCTCTGGAGCCAATGTGTTCACATCCGACGTCGAGAGGCTTTGCCAGAAGTACTCCAGGCAGTTGAGCTTGATCTACCAGCTTCGAGCTTCAAAATCCGCAGATGGTATCCAAGACTGTCTTGAAGTCGTGCTTGAAACTCGCGAAATACTCTCAGAAAAAGAGGCGTTAGCACTTCAAGAAAAAGTACTGAGCAGCTACTTAGAGATCGCAGATGAGGTTCGACTATACATGAAAAAAGGCTTGTTGAATCACCTCAGCTTGACCCTGGTTTCTCCAGGCTCAATTGAGCCAAGCTCCAAAACCAGAAAAATCAAGAGAGTAGTAGACAATCGGCAACCCTGACTTCATTCAACGTCAACTCCCCAATCCCTCCAATCAGCGGATGAAAGAGTCTTTCGGGGAGATTGGGGTCTAATATACACTTTATAACTCACCCTTTAGATCCTAAATCGGCTGCTTTTCTATAAAATAGTCTATTGTTTTAAATGCTTAATTCTAGACTGTTCCGTTCCAATTTTAGATTGACGGAATCATGTAAAAACTATATTGTTTCGGTCGCCTTTAGAAAAAAGGCATAGGGATCCTGGAAAAATTACTGTAGGAAATGAGCCGGCGAGCCGCTCACTCAAGGCACACAGGAAGCCCCAGAAGGAAGTGGTAGTAAAATGTCCTCGAGACCGACCCAGCCTAACTCCCCACTCGAAAAGAAAGCCGCCCAGCTGCGACTCCTCAATGACCTCTCAACGCGCCTTCAGAGTCTCATTGACCATGAAGACTTCTATCAAGAGATCGTCAATCTGATCCAAGCTCGATGCGACTACTACTGCCTCCACATTTGGAGTCTGACTGCCGATGGCAACTACACTTTGCGCGCTCAAGCTGGAGCTTATCGTGACCATCTCACGATCGGACACAAGATCCCGGTTACGGACGGTATCTGCGGCGTTGTCGCGCGCACCCGCCACGCTTATCTCTGCAACGACGTAGCCAAAGATCCTCACTACACCAATCTATCCCTTCCGATCGACACGCAATCTGAGCTGACCGTACCCGTCATTAAAGAGGGCGAGATCGTCGCCCTGCTCAACGTCGAGAGCGACAAGATCGATGCCTTCGATGCAGATGACGTGATCACGATGGAGTCCGTGGCATCACAAGTGTCGGTCGCGATCAACAATCGCCGTTTATTGGGCGACGTCAAAAGCTTCAACAAAAAGCTCCAATCCGCGGTGGACGAGAAAACAACGGAGCTTCGCCAAGCCCACGAACGCATCCTCGAACAACAACGCCTGCTGCAAAAAGAAAACAAGGCCCTAAAAACCCTGGTAAACCAGGACCAAAAGGGCATGGATCTGATTGGCAAGGCGCCGTCAGTGATCAGCACTCTGGCGATGGTCGACAAGATCGCGCCTACGACTGCTACCGTCCTCATTCAAGGCGAGAGCGGCACAGGCAAAGAACTCATCGCTCGCCGTCTGCATCAGCGCAGCGAGCGAGGCACCAAGCCTTATGTCACGGTGAACTGCGGGGCTCTTCAAGAGTCGTTGCTCGAAAGCGAGCTATTTGGTCACGAGAAGGGGGCATTCACAGGAGCGGTTGTTCAAAAAACCGGGCTCTGCGAAACTGCCGACGGAGGCACTCTCTTCCTCGACGAGATCGGCGAGATGACCCTGGGGATCCAGGCCAAGCTCTTGCGCTTCCTTCAAGAGGGCGAGTTCTACCGCATTGGCGGCAAGCGTCCGATCCAGGTGGATGTGCGCATCGTCAGCGCGACCAACCGCGACCTTGAAGTCGAAGTGAAGGCCAATCGCTTCCGCGAAGACCTTTTCTATCGCCTCAACACGATCACCTTGCGCATGCCTCCACTGAGAAAGCGCAAAGAAGACATTCCGATGCTGGTTGACTACTTCCTGCGCAATTCACGATTCGGTGGTTCAGCGCAGCAGATCAAACGCATTGATCCACGCGTGATGGACGTGTTTCAGAACTATGATTGGCCGGGCAATATCCGGGAGCTCCAAAACACGATCGAGAGACTCAAGATTTTAGCCGAAAACAACGAGATCAAGCTCGATGACGTCCCATTTGGAATCCGAATGCCCAAGACCAAGACCGAATTGAGCGGAGACTTTGGTATTGACCTGCCGCTCGAAGACGTTGAAAAGGGTCATATTCTAAGAACTTTGGCCTATCATCACGGCAACAAGACTAAGTCGGCTCAAAGCCTTGGCATCACGATCAAGACGCTCTATAACAAACTTCACCGCTATGGAGTCATCCAGCCAGCCCCTGCCGGCGGTGATGCATACGCGGCGGAAAACTCTGGAACCAATTCCCGAGAAGTGAATATCTAGTTTAGCGAGGAACACTCATGGCCCCGAAAGCAAAAGCAGCTGCTCCCAAAGGTAAAGAAGTCAAAGCAGAGAAGTCCGATGCCAAGCTAGACGCAAAATCCGCAAAGCCGGAAAAGGCCCCTGCAGGCAAAAAAGCCGCAAAGGGTGATTCAAAAGAAGAACTCACAGAAGCCCAAGAAGGAACCGCTCCCGCCGTGGATATGGACGAACTGGAGGCCGAAGACGAAGCGAAAGCGAAGGCCTCTTCAAGCAGCGGCAACGACGCAGCTCTAGCCGCTGCAAGCGGATCTGGCGAAATGTCGGCATCGTTCAAAAACTTTCGCCACCATCCAGATATGGAAAACTTCTACCGTTTTATCTTTGAGAACGACCTTCGCCACGAAGCACTCGCGATCATTGATGAGATCATGACCGAGAAAGCGGCACGCCGCGCAGGTGCTCGGCCAGGCAAATCAGCGCACTAACGCTGCCCCTGCCAGGACGTGTTAGATAAGTTTGGCTGCCGCTGTTTACCAATAGGAAACGGTTTGTTTACCAGATTCTTGACGCACATAGTCAGCGCGGATATATCCACTTCCGCATATGATTTTTGGGCACTCAAACTACCGCGACTTTCTCAAGTCGGCCTACGTCGAACGGCGTGAGCGGAACCCTCGGTTCTCTCAGCGCTCATTCGCGAAGACCCTGGGACTCTCGCCCGCGGGCTTGAACAGGATCCTAGGAGGGACCAAACAGCTCTCTTTAGATCGGGCGGTCGCGCTGGCGGAGCGGCTTCAGCTAGATGAGCGCGAATCCGAGTACTTCTGCTTGCTGGTGCAACTTGAACACACCCGCAAGCCAGAGCTGCGGGCGTCGCTACTGCGCCGGTTGAAGCCGTTCCGCGAGCAAGATCCAATTCAAGACCTCTCTGTCGATTACTTCAAGATGATCTCGGACTGGTACCACTTCGCCATCCTAGAAATGATTCAGACCGAAGGCGCAAAGCTTACTCCAGCACATGTTTCTCGCTACCTGGGGATTTCTTCGATCGAAGCGAGCCTGGCAATCGAAAGGCTGCAGCGCCTCGAACTAATCGAAGTCAAAGAAGACGGCACTGCCGCAAGACTTGCCAATCGCTTGATTTTTGAATCCAAAGTGCCGAACGAAGCACTCCGCAAGTACAATCGACAAATCCTCGAAAAAGCCATCGAGTGCCTCGAATCGCAAACTCAAGCGGAGCGTATCG
>CAZGCK010000041.1:0-3470 GCA_964524175.1 uncultured Bacteriovoracaceae bacterium
GCCAACAACCGCCCGTCGGGCAACACGACCGCGGCCTGGACCCATGGCACGCGTAGCGATCGAACATGGCCTGATTGCCGACATTCGCAGGGGCATGACAGTACAAGACCTGCGCAAGCACCTGTCCGAAGGAACAACCGTCATCTTAGACATCCAAGCATGGTCCGACGACCCCGTGACGGACTGGAAAAACGAGTGGAATAGCGGCCACTATGTCGTCTTAACCGGAATGGATGCTGCTCACGCCTACTTCATGGATCCCTCGAACCCCGCTCTCTACACTTATCTACCGATTCCGGAGCTCGTAGAACGCTGGCACGACGTCGAGCTCCAGGGCGGTGCGATTAAACAAGTGCACTACTTGGGCATCGTGATTCGCGGCAATCAAGGCGCAATCGATCCTAAGTCAGTTGTGCGGATCGAGTAGCTTAGGCTGCGCGCTTCGAGTCGCGTGGCTTGGCGACCTGCGAGACATTCGACTTCCTGAATACCCAAACCGGGCACTGGGATCCGCGCACCACTTGGCGAGTCACGCTGCCGACGAGTGCAGCTGCTAGGGTTCCCCTCTGAGACTCCATGGCGATCCAGTCGACCTGTCTAAGACGAGCGAGGCGAGCAATGTTCTCTGCAACGCTCCGAACATCGGCATCGAGCACAACTTCTACCGGCACGCCCTGCTGAGCAGCCCACCTTGCCCACGCGGACGCTTGACGCTCGTAGCGCTGCTTCTCTTGCAGATAAAATTCTTGCACAGGCACCCATGGACTTCCGAGCATATAGCTGCCCGATTGGTATACAGGCTCGATAGGACGAGTAATCGAATGGTAGAGAATGAGATTTGAACCCCACTCTCTCGCCATCTCCACCGTCTGCATAAAGACTTGCTTGCTGATATCGCCAAATTTAGTAGGAATCAGGCCCGTTCTGAAGCGATCGATGTGCCTCATATGAGGCCCCACAACCATCACCGGTACTTTTGAGCGCAAAAGCAACGTCTCTGTAAAGCTGCCCAACAGCAAACGACTCCACCCTCTGCGCCCATGGGTGCTTACCAAGAGAAGCTCTGCACCCTGCTCCCGCGCATATTCAGAAATCAGATCAGCCGCTCGAGCCGTAGAAGACACGGGCTGCGTTAAGACTATAGGCTTTTCAACTCCCGGAAGCTGCAGATCGAGCAGCATCTGCTCCACTGCCCGCGAGGCTGCCGGCTGATAATGACCTTCCCACGGCATAGTGAACTCACTCGCCAGATTCATTTCGACCGGGCTTAATACATGGACAGGCTGCACGACCGTGCCTCGCCGACGCATCAAACAGCGAACCGCGTCCGCCGCTGTTTCTTGTGGCCGTCCTTTCTCTTCAAATGGATCGACAGCCCAGATCACTTTTCGAATGTTCACGGGCATAGATCTCTAAGAGAAGCAGGGGGTGTGCCAACTATATTTAACTTGTTCAATGTAAATATAGCTACGTCTTTACCCGCCCAAGCTCCATCTCGACCACCCGATCATAATCCGCTAGCGACTCCCGCCGATGCGCGATCGTTAGAACGGTCTTGTCCTTTAGCGCCGTTCTCAACAAGCGGCTCACCCGCGCATCTGTTTGCGGATCCAACCCGCTCGTCGGCTCATCCATAAGGATAACCCTCTTATCTGCGGCAATCACGCGTGCCAGACAAACCAGCTGCCTCTCGCCAACCGAGAGATTATGCCCGCCCTCAGAAACAACGTGCTCAAGAGGATACTCGAGCCCCACCACTCTCATCGCATCTCGCAGCTTCTCCACCGGGAGCGTCTGCATGCGATCCAGGTTAGATGCGATCGTGCCCGCAAACAAATAGGGCGATTGCGGAACAACTCCAAACTGCCGCCGGAGCTCGCGCACATCCACCTCAAAAATCGAAGAGCTACCCCAACGAATATCTCCGCCGCGCACATAAACCATTCTCAGCAGAGCCTGAGTAAGACTCGTTTTTCCCGATCCCGTGCGACCCACGAGCGCCGTCTTGCTTCCAGCGGGCAACCTCAAGTTGAGTTGGCTCAAGATCACTGGAGTGTCGCTTCGATAGGACATGGTGTAATTCACGAACTCGATATCGCCGCTCGCTGCAAAGCTCTGCCCTGATACTGGCTCGCCCCGACCCTCTTCACTTGCCTCCTGTGGCAAATCCACCAATTCAAAAACTCGGCGAACATGAGGCGCGCTCCGAGATATCAAGCTTGTCGCTATGTCTAGCCAGCTGATGCTGCCCGTGATCCCAAAAAGCGCTGAGATAATCACGCCTGCAAGCGCAGGATTGAGTTGTTTCTGCTCAAGCGCAAAGACAGTAAAGACCAAGACCCCAAGCGAAAATAACTCTGCAGATACGCGAATCCAAAAGCTTGCCCAGACCTCAATTTGCAGACTCAATGCCGACGCTTGAACGTAAACCCTAAAGCTACGAGCCATGCGCTCGAGAAGCAGATCAGCTTTCTTATAGAGCAAGAAGATCTCGCGACCCTCGATCAGATCCGTCTTACGCCCCAAGACCTGACTTACCGCCACTGCTGACAAGGATCGTGAGTGCTCCAGCATCGCCGACCTCTGCGATTGAACATAAGCAAAAGCCCCAAGCAGCGGCACAGCCAACGCGGCAGTCCAAGAACTCGCAAGACTTGCTACAACCACCGTTCCGGCGATCTCCACGCTCGCATTAAAAAAATCACCCACAAAGATGATCGCTGTCGATCGGACCTCGTCGTAGTCCCTCACGAGTCGATTGATCAGGCGAGCCGAGGGATTCTCATCAAAATAGGTCGTGCGAGTACGCGAAAGCCCACGGACCATTTTTGAATGCAGGCCTTGCGACGACCACATCCCACTCAACTCAAAGGAAGCCCATGCGGAGATTCGAAACAAGACGGCCAGAAAAGTGATGAGCGCCAGTCCGTAAATCGAAAATGCCACATCGACGCCGATATAAGGCAGAATCGCGCTGCCAGCGCCTGTCGAAAGATTGCCCGAATACCAACGATAAAAAGAAGGAGCGATCGAAGACAATAGAATCGCGCCAATGCTCACGGGCAACAACATGAAAAATAACTTGAACTCAAGAAACAGCCTCGAATTGAGAGCAATCAGCCCGCCCGTTCGAGAAATGGCCTCTTCCTTGACGAAGGACTCGTGCCCGGGGTCAGACATCAGCACCCTCTTCTTCGTAAGCTCGCAGCACCCGGGTAAAATGCGAGTCCCGGCGCTGAGCAAGCTCTGCCGGCGCCCCTCTCTCGACAATCACGCCGTCCCTGAGGACAAGTACCTCATCTACCCGCATGAGCTCGCGCACCCGGTGGGTCACAAGGACAAACCCTCCCTTGAGGCCCGAAAGCCGCTCCATCAAGAGACGCTCCGTCCGCGTATCCACTGCGCTCAATGTGTCGTCCAATAGAAGGAACTGTCTCTTCGAATGTCGAGCACGAGCTAGATTCAGGCGC
>CAZGCK010000041.1:3480-9154 GCA_964524175.1 uncultured Bacteriovoracaceae bacterium
CCTTCGCCAATCTCCTGCGAGAATCCCTGCGGAAAAAGAGAGATATCCGCCTCGAGCTCCGCCCAGTAGGCAGCCTCGACAATCTCCGCCTCGTGAGTCGAAGTAGAAAGCGAGATGTTTCGACCCAGAAGGTCGTTCGAGACAAACGGCTCTTGAGGTACGTAGGCTAGGCATTCACGATACGCGTGATAGGTCTCACGGGCCCAAAGATCACTTCTTGCCCCAGCCTTGAACTCTACTTGGATGCTCCCACTTACCGGCGCAAGCTCACCCGCGAGCAACTTTAAAAGCGTCGTCTTTCCCGAGCCAATCTCACCAATAATTGCGAGCTTTCGATTCAAGTCAATTTCGAGGGATAAGCCTTTGATCAGCGGCTTCTCATTCGAGTAAGCGAAGCTCACTTGATCGAGAATCAATCGACTCGGACTGCCTCCAATCCCATCGGCCTCTCCCTCCTGCAGGCGATCCAACTGCTCTTCCTCTGCCAGTAGACGCGCGATCCGACGCACAGACGGCGCCGCCATTCCCCAGTAGCGGATCGTATTAGGAAGGTGAGTGAGATAACTCGCCAAGAAGGTCAGCAGCCAGAGCGAACCAAAGAACGATTGCAGCTCAAACGCAAGCCCCAGCCAGCGCGCCATCAGCAACGCACCAGTCAATGAGACCATCCACCAAGTTGAGCTCATCCCAAAAATCAGACATGCCATGAGGTGCTGCATCACTGACACCCGCATGAACGCACTCACGCGTTCTGCGACGTCTTGAGCAAACCCCTCATCCCAAGAAAGATAGCGAATCAAGCGGACATTCTTCATCCACTCTCCTACCAGAGAAGCCATCTCATCGAGGCGGTACTGACTCTTGGTTTGGAGCTTTTCGCTGATCGAGTTCAGCGCGAGTGAGATCGGGATGATCAACAGAAGGATCGACATTCCAAAAAAGCCCGCGCTCCCAGAAAAATAGATGAGCAGCGGGCCGATGACGAATAACGCAGCCAATGAAGGAACCAGGTTCCTCACCATGTTATCCAGGAACAGCCCCACGTTTTTAACGTCAGAAGTCACTAGAACTTTAAGATTGCCAGAGTTCTGTTGAGCAGCCGCCAGCGAGCTCAATCGCAAAAGCTTATGAGAAAGGAGGCCTACTAGGTAGGCTTCTGCCGACAACGAAATCCAAGCGCGAAGCGATCCGATCTTGAGCGTCCAAAACTGCGAGAAAACGTTCATCGCAAAAAAACCTAGCGACAGAAGAAGGAGTCTGCCTGTCCCTAAACCCTCGCCACTTTGGGCCGATTTCAGGATTTGCATCGCAAACAAAGTCGACGATGCCGCGCAGATGGAGATGAGCAGGGATACCGTTCCCGCCCGGATCATCAATCCACGCGTTGACTTAAAGGTACCGACCCAAATTTCTCTGGACTTGATGACTCGAGAGCCTTTGACGCTGCTGGGCTCCCAATGAGCGATCGCGTTCAGACAACTTTCGGTCTCCGGCGGAAGCGAAAGATGAGGAACTGACTTCTGTTCCAAGAGCTTGCGCTTCTGGCTTGAGAAGTTGGGCGTCAACCGGAGTTCAAACATAAGAACAATCTAGGCTATCACTCCCGACACGAGAGGGCCACAGAGACACCTCTATTTATTGCGACCTTTGCAACGCCTGGATGGCTACTCGAAAGGACCGTGCAAACCCGGTGAACCCGCACCGCTCGACCCTGGCGATCAGAGATTCAAATGAAATTACCCGAATCAGGTAAAATATCACGAAACCCACTGCCACAGGCCGCAGAAGCGCCCATATCAATGTAGAAGTCTTGGCGTCTGAAAAAAAGAAGAACAGCCCTGTCAGCACCAATGAAAAGACAAAGAGCGGATTAAACACGTCATGCAATATCGACGACGTGCGCTTTCGGATTGACGGACCGCCTTGAATCAACCGCTCCTGATAGCGTGCCCACTGTTTGTCCGGCAACCATGCTGCCACCCCAGCCAACACCACGCTCACCAGGGCCTTCACGATCAGGACCGCGCTCAAGACCCAAAGCAAATGCTGGGACTCAAAAGCGATCACTTCACGCAGCTTCTCATAGATTCCGCGCACGACCACTTCCAATACTTGGCCGTAAAGAACGTAATAGATCAAAACCGGCTGTACAAAAGCCCAAACGCTAGCCAAAGCCGATCCGATCGCCACACCCACCCAATTGGGTCCGGCGAGCAAAGTCCCAATCGTAAAAAGAAGACCCTGCATGCTCAGAGCAAGCATCGGCGTCAGCCGCTTGCCAGCCGGCGAAAGTGACTTGAGCACGGCTGCGATGCTCGAAACCTTGAAACCCGCCGTCCTGGCCGAACCCAACCCTCGCCGATCCGACTTCAGCACTGTTCGCGAAAGAAGAAATCCCTGATTGAGCGAAAGCAAGTGGCCCCCGAGTGGAATGCGCAACCCATGAAGCAAACTTCCCAATCCTACCTCAACAGCAGCGAGCGTCGCAGCATCGCGACCATTGAGATCAACTGAGCTCAAATCATTATGGTTTGCCTGGCTTCGCATAAGGCCTAGATTTTTAAAATCCTTCGGAGCATTGAGGTTGAGGCAAACCATTGGATCTTTGACTTCAACTCGTACTATTCGATCAAATTGCAACAACAAGATCTGGCGATCCAATCTTGCATCCGGCAAGCGCAGATCAACTTTCTTGAGGTGATCAATAAACTGGGATGAGAGCAACACGGGATGCCCTCCGCGCCCTTCAAAGACAGGCATGCAAGCCTGAACCCCTTCTCGCATCGAAACGCACAGAATCTTCCAAACAGTTTCCTCTGCGCAAGGCACATCCACAGGCAACGCGAATGCGGCTTCACTCCTCAATGAATCCAGTCCCATTCTCAATGAAGAAAAAGGACCCAGCTCTGGAGCCTCGTTCACGACGACCTTCAGGCCGATCCCAAAACGCGATCCATCGCCAAGCCAAGGCAGCGCTTCAAAATACTTAGCGGCATCATAGCCCAGCACCAAAATCGCCCGACTTCCGCCTGCCCGGGCAAACGCCTCGAGCTGAAGCTCCAACCAAGAGCGGCCCTGAACGAGCACAAGTCCCTTGGGCTCCCCCATGCGCGACGACTTGCCGCCCGCAAGAATGATGAGCGGGCAATCTTTAACGTCCATAGTAAATCCGCAACAGCTCCGACGCCAAGCTCACTGCCACCTCCTGCGGAGCTTTGCCGCCAATATCGAGACCCAGCGGGCACTTCACGCGTGCAAGCTCCGCCTCCGCAACTCCACGCGCAGTCAATCGCTGCTTAAATCTCTCCCACTTCGATTCGCTTCCAATGAGGCCCACATACTTCGCCTGTCGCTTAATCACGTCAGCCAAGATCTCTTGATCCGTATCATGCCGATGAGTCATGATCGCAACGTAGGTACGATCAGGATTCCACTCCGCCGCCTTCGCGAACTCATCCCATTCACAGGCATGCTTCACGGTTTCACGAGGCAACTGATCTGACTCGATCCACTCGGGTCGATCATCCACGACATGCACTTGAAACGGAGTCCCCACCAAAGTCCGACAAACCGCCTGACCCACGTGGCCCGCACCAAAAAGATAGAGCCTAGGCCCAAGTCCGATGACCTCGACAAACAAGCCCACGACTCCGCCACAGCACTGTCCCGTCTTCGCGCCAAGTGGATAGCGAATCTGCTTGGAAGCTCCCTCTGCCAAGCACTTGCGAGCATCCTCGATCGCCAGCTGCTCGAGATGCCCGCCACCAATGGTTCCATAAAACTCACCACTACCCAAAACGATCATCTTGGCGCCTGGCTCGCGTGGCGCTGAGCCTGAGCAATCAGTGACTGTCACCAAAACAAACGATTCGCCCTTGGCGCGCAACTCAGAGCAGCGAGTAATCCAATCCCACATCTTTACATCCTAGGCGACATGAGGCCCTGCAAAAACTCCTCAAGAACATTAGCCGTCACACGCGAGCGGTACTCTGCAGTTGATCGAATATCATCGATCGGCGTGACCTCATTGCGGATCTCTGCCTGAGCACCGTTCACCAAGGACGGCGTCAGTGCCTTACCACGCAAAAAGGCTTCAGTCTTGGGGCACCTGATCGGGGTAGGCGCCACACTTCCTAGTGCGATTCTCACCTCATGCAAGTCGCCGCCCGACATTTGCGCCCAACCCGCAAAACAAACCTTCGAGATCGCCTGCGCTTTTCGCGTGCCCACTTTGCGATAAAACTGCGCAGGAGACCCCTTATGCCGAGGCAAACGCACGCGCGCGATGAGCTCGTCCGGCTTGAGATCCATTTTCTTATAGCCCGTGTGGAAATTTTTATAACCAACCCACCGCGATCCCTGGCTCGATATCAGCTCCAACTCCGCTTCATAAACCAAAAGCGCGGGAGGGGAATCCGCGGCAGGCGAAGCATTGGCAATATTGCCGCCCAAAGTGCCGCGATTCTGAATCGCCACCGCCCCAGTCACCCCAGCTGCTTCGACCAGCAACTCAAACTCCCGTCGCAGGGTCGAATGCGAGCGGATATGCGAATATGTGTTCAAAGCCCCGATGGTCACATGAGTGGGAGTCTCTTCAATTCCTTGCAGCTCTTTCAATCCCAAAAGATTGACAAACTTGCGATGCGAGAGCTTGCCCGCCTCAAATCCCACCATAATGTCTGTTCCGCCGGCAAAAGGCCTCCAGACCCCTGGCTCGGAATGCAAAAGACTCAGCACCTCTTGCAAATCCTTTGCTTTCTTAAGCTCGTACGAAGGCAGATAGGCTCTCATGGGCGAGCGCCCCCACAAGCCGCAACGACAGATTCAAATATCTTTGTATACCCCGTGCAGCGACAGAGATTGCCCGCAAGTCCCTGGCGGATCTCGCTTTCCGTTGGCTTGGGGCAAGTCTCAAGCAGCTTTACTGCGGCGATCACCATACCCGGCGTACAGATCCCGCACTGGGCGCCGCCGCACTTCAAGAAGGCCTCTTGCACTGCATGCAGCGTCTCTCCATCGGCAACGCCTTCAATCGTGCGGATCTTCGAGCCCTCGATTTGAATCACGGGCACAAGACAACTGTTCACTATCTCGCCATCCAACTCAACCGAACAAGCACCGCACTCGCCCTCGCCGCAACCTTCTTTGGTGCCCGTAAGCCCCGCGCCTTCGCGCAACACATCCAGCAGGCGTGCCATAGGATAGGCTTCGAGCTCAAATCTCCTGCCGTTGACCGTGCAACCCACTTTTACTTTTTGAACACTCATGGATGCATCACCTTCATTAAGACTTCGGGCATGAGCGGGATCTCGTCTACGGCGAGACCCAGCGCACTCTCCACTGCATTGAGAATCGCAGGCGCAGGCCCATCCATTGGCAATTCTCCGATCCCTTTCGCTCCGGCAGGCCCATAGGCGTATGGTTCCTCCTCAAAAAACACGCGAATCGGCGGCACATCCGCAGCAGTCGGCATGATGTAATTGGTCATCTGATTGTTGACCATACGACCATCTTTCCACACGACATTCTCATAAAGCGCGTACCCAATCCCTTGCGCCACGCCACCCTCGATCTGTCCGGCTGCCAATACCGGATGCACGACTTTTCCAACTTCCTGCAAAGCCACAAAATCGTCAACGCGCGTCTCGTACGTCCGAGTGTCGACGCTCACCTC
>CAZGCK010000041.1:9164-11784 GCA_964524175.1 uncultured Bacteriovoracaceae bacterium
GCATAGAGAAGGACCAGGAGAACTGCTGCACCTGCGACATACACAGCCCATGCATAAGCGCCGTAAGCGTCGCCCTGATATTTATCGTCGTCCCAATTGATGTTGGGCGGCTGCTTGTACTGGCTATATGACTTGAGCTCGCCAAACTTCTGAATGTAATCACCGCAGGCCTTCGCAAAATCACTAGGGCTGTACTGCGCTTTGAGCAACCCGCTCTGCAGCAGGACCTGCCGCAAACTGATCGCAGCCGTCTCTACAAGCTTGCCCACAACCATGCAGGTCCGCGAGGCAACAGTTGGGCCGCTATTAGGCACAAACTTCGTGTCCGGCTGCGCAACCTCGATCATCTCATAGGGCAGTCCAAGCGCATCGCCCGCGATTTGCGCGAAAATCGTGTTTGTCCCCTGACCGATCTCAGTACTCGCACTCAAAACGCGCAGCTGGCCTTTTGTTGTCGCTTCAATTCCCACAACCGATGCAAGCGTCCGCTCGCCCGAGCCCGTAAACCCCGAGCCGTGCATGAAAGTGGCAAAGCCCATTCCCTTCTTGATCGGACTCAAAGGATTAGTACGCGCAAATTCAGCCGACTTGCGCTGATAGTCCGTCAAAGCCATCGCCCGATCCAAGAGTTTGTGCATATCCACTTTCTCTTCGATCACTTGCCCCGTCGCCGTCGTCTCCCCATTGCGAACAAAATTGCGCTTCCTCAACTCCTCGGGCGTAAGCCCGAGCGCCCGCGCCACTTTATTGAGATGCCGTTCCAACCCAAAAATACTTTGAGGAGCACCAAACCCTCGAAACGCACCGTGCGGCGGAGAGTTGGTCGCGACCGCCGTGCTCTTCACGCGAACATTGGGGCAATAATACGGCCCCGCCGCATGGATCGTCCCGCGCGACAAAACCACTGCCGACAAAGTCGCGTAAGCGCCACCGTCGATCGCGAAGTCGATGTCCATCGCGAGAAGCTTTCCGTCCTTGGTCACCGCAGTCCGATGCTTGGTCCGCGCAGGATGCCTCTTCGTCGTCGCAGCCATGTCTTCAGCGCGATCGTAAATGATCCTCACAGGCTTGCCGCCCGCTTTCCACGAAAGCATCGCCGCATGCCCCGAGATCATCGAAGGATACTCTTCTTTCCCGCCAAACCCGCCACCCGTCTCAACCTGGATGACTCGAATATCATCCGGAGAAACCATTTTAAACAATGGCAGAAGCCCCTTTTTGACATAGTACGGGCACTGCATCGAGCCCCATACAGTCACGCCATCTTGAGGACTCGCGACGGCTACTACGCCATTGTTCTCGATGTAAAGCTGCTCCTGCGCGCCCGTCAAATACTCGCCCTCGACAATGAGATGGGCCTGATCCCAAACTCGGTCGACATCCCCCTTTTGCACAAGGTACGACTTAAAAACGTTGTCTTTGCCCCAAATAATCTCTTTACGGCTGAGCGACTCATCGATCGTAAAGACCGCCGGCAATGGCTCGACATCGATGCGGACTTTCCTACGGGCTTCCTCAAGCAGATACTTGTCAGGATGGGCTAGTAAAACCACCGCCTCTTCGGGATGGTTGATCATCCCATCAGCAAGGAAAGGTTGGTCGTACAAAATCAACGCGACATGGTTTTCACCCGGCACGTCCTTGGCAGTCACGACAACAAACTGATCCCAGGGAATCCCCGGCTCAAAATGAATGCCCTTGATCTTTCCGCGGGCGCACTGACTTCGCACCGTCACACCGTAGAGCTGACCCGGAAAACAGATGTCATCGATATAACGAGCTCGGCCCGTGACCTTCTCACGTCCTTCTTTACGCCTTACCGCGCTCCCGATCAGTGGGCCTTGTGTAGAATTTGCCATTCACGCGGCAGAATAGCCCATATTGAAAGCAATGTGATGTTTTTATAGAAAAACACTGAATCACATGGCACGCCGCAAAAATATAAAGCTGGGTACAAAAGCGCTTTAGATGACTCCGATGACCCACTTAAAAGAAGGCGTTCCCACGTTTCTCACAGCCATCCTCTTTCCACTTACTTTTTCGATCACTCATGGAATTCTTTGAGGCCTAATTTCTTACGTCGTTCTCCACGAATTAGCCGGCAGGCGTCGCGAGATAAGTCCGATGCTAGCAATGATGGCGTTGATTTCCGTGGGATAGATGGCGCGACAACAGATACACCAATCAACTTTCCTTATGGCAAAACCAGGGGTCGAATTTGCGAATCAGTTCCGAGTCATTTCGAATCATTTCGCAACTTACCCCATGGTGTCGGTTTTTCTCGAAACTTGACAGTTCCCCTAAAATCAAAGACTTACGTTAATCCAAGTCTCAGATTGTCCGCTTAATTTAGTATGGTATTTAAATGAATTTTTATATATACATGTTATTTATGAAAAACTTCCGCGTGCTCGCATGAGTGGCTTCTCAAATCTCAATCTCATTGAACCCATCGTTAAAGCGGTTCATGCCGAAGGTTACCAAAACCCGACCCCGATCCAGCAGCAAGCGATCCCTATCGTGCTCGAACGCAAGGACCTCCTCGCTTGCGCCCAAACCGGCACGGGCAAAACCGCTGCCTTCGCTCTGCCGATTTTGCAGCTCCTGACCCAACGTGACC
>CAZGCK010000041.1:11794-12165 GCA_964524175.1 uncultured Bacteriovoracaceae bacterium
TCCTACAAGGCCCGTACTGCTGAGATCCGAGTCCTCATCCTGACTCCCACGCGTGAGCTCGCCTCACAAATCGGCGAAAGCTTTACGAACTACAGCAAAGGTCTTTCGATCTCCAACACCGTGGTATTTGGAGGTGTCGGCCAGAATCCGCAGGCCGCTGCCATTCGCCGAGGTGTCGACATTCTCATTGCGACGCCAGGGCGCCTGCTCGATCTTATGCAGCAGCGACTAGTACGCTTCAACCATCTCGAGATCTTTGTACTCGACGAAGCTGATCGCATGTTGGACATGGGCTTCATTCACGACGTCCGCCGAGTCATCGCAGCGATTCCAAAAAAACGCCAAACTCTGTTTTTCTCCGCTACGATGCC
>CAZGCK010000041.1:12175-29502 GCA_964524175.1 uncultured Bacteriovoracaceae bacterium
CTGACCGATCCGACTCGAATCGAGGTGACTCCGGTTGCAACTACCGCTGAGCGCATTCACCAAGTCTTGTTTCATCTGCCAGAGAATCAAAAATCCGCTCTCCTCAAGCATCTACTTACAGACCCACGCGCCTTTCGATCTCTGGTATTCACCCGCACTAAGCGCGATGCAAACCGCGTCGCTGACATCCTGACCGGTGCTGGCATTCAGGCTGCTGCCATCCACGGTAATAAGTCGCAAGGCGCCCGTGAACGCGCACTCGAAAGTATCAAGACCGGCGAAACCCGAGTTCTCGTCGCAACCGACATCGCAGCCCGAGGAATCGACATCGATCAGGTCACTCACGTTTTCAACTACGACATTCCTAATGTGCCTGAAAGTTACGTGCACCGTATCGGCCGCACGGCTCGCGCAGGCAAGGATGGAATGGCCGTATCGTTTTGCGCTCCCGACGAGCGCGGGTATCTCGCTGACATCGAGCGATTGATTCGCAAACGACTGCCAATCATGAAGACTCCGACTGATTTACCCGTAGAGCAAAGAAAACGAGGCGGAAGCGGAGGAAACCGCAGTGGACAGGGTGGCGCTCGAGGACGCAGATCTCCGCACCGGCGGAGATGAATGGCGATCCCGGAGGGAGTCGAACCCCCGACCTAATGCTTAGAAGGCACTTGCTCTATCCAGCTGAGCTACGGGATCACCTAACGCAGGTTAAAACACAGACCTGCGCACCTTGGCAACCCAAGGTAGGCAAAATTGGACCTCTTCCTCATAAAATTGAGCATGTTACAATTTCACTGTATGGCTCTTTTCGAATACTTTTGCGACGCTTGCCAGCATCAATTCGAGCAAATCACATCCCACCGCGACCCAGACGCGGGCCGGTGCCCCAAATGCTTGAAAAACGAAAAATCCCGTAAACTCATATCTAAATTCGCAGTCGGCGGCCGGGGCGACTTGCGCGAAACCACGATGCACGGCTGCCACGACGCCCATGTCCCTCTCGGGGGCGGGCATGCTCCCGACCCTCAACATGACCACAGTCACGATCACTCACACGATCATGCACACTCCCATGACCACGGCGACTCAGGCCACTCGCACGACTAACTATTCTCACCACTCCACTGCACAAAATACTGAATCGGCCCCCAAGAAAGCCTCGCCTTCTGACCAGGCAATACAGGCCCTACTCCCGCAGGTGTCCCTGTAAATACGATATCTCCAGGAATTAGCTCAAAGTACTGGCTTGCATGCGCCACGCAAGCTGCGACACCAAACATCATCTGCCTGCCAGTGCCCTTTTGCTTTACAGTTCCGTCCAACTCAAAACTGAACTCGCGGTCCAAGTAATCCGCAAAATCCCTGACTTTCACCCAAGGTCCCGCCACCGCAGAAGACGGAAAAACCTTGCTGATCTCCCAGGGATGCCCAGCTTTTTTCAACCCAGCCTGGCGCTCACGAAGCGTCATGTCCAACCCCAGCGTCACTGATTCGATCGCTGCAGCTGCCTCTTCAATAGAAAGCTCGAAGCCTCCCTGCGACAACTTCAACACAATCTCACATTCGTGATGTACCGCGCCCGCATCTTTTCTTGGAAGCTTCAGCTCCAGCACTTCTCCGGCAGAGTAAGCTTGCTTCAAAACGCTGGGCGGCTTCAAAAACAAAACAGGTTTTTCAGGCACCGCATCGCCAAGTTCCTTGGCGTGGTCCAGATAGTTTTTTCCGAGGCAAATGATTTTATCCATGGCTTCGAATCGAGTTATTCACTAATTGTTTATTGATGGTGCTCGCGAACAGACTCGAACTGTTACGCCTTACGGCACTGGTTCCTAAGACCAGCGTGTCTACCAATTCCACCACGCGAGCACTAACTACTGACTCTAACCACCTAAGACCAGACCCCACTTGGCTGTGGCCAAGTCGGGCTACCAATTCCACCACGCGAGCACTAACTACTGCCTCTATCCACCTAAGACCAGACCTACTGCTGAAGTTTCCTGATTCTTAGATCAACCCCCAAATTTAAACAATAACTTCCATCTTCTACGCCCCACAACTTTGTTTTGGGACTACGACTCCACATAATATATGCAACGCATTAAAAAAATAAAGAAAAAGACGCTCATGATTAGCTCTTCGCAACCTATGCCGCACTAGGTTTCTTAGTATTTTTACCGCTTAGAGCCTTATTGAGCTCCATCTGCAGTCGCACAGACTCACGCTGACTCTCTTCAAGCTGGAGAGCAAGTTTTTCGGCCTCTTTCTGAGTCAATGCAACCCGCTTGTTAGCGACGTCCAGCTGCTTGCGTGCGTCCTCATTAGACCCTGCGACCCGCTCCTTCTTAGCCGCCTCGCTCACGCGCTCCTGGAGCAGGACATTTGCCTTCTTAAGCTCGTCCGCCTGCCGCTTCTCTCGCTCAAACTTAGCCTGAAGCGCTGAGTATTCAGCTATCGACGGCTGATTGCGCTTGCTCGATGCCATTTGTGCAGACATCAATTGGTTCTTCAGCTCAGAGATCTTCTCTTGCAAAGACTGATTCTCTTCCTTGGCCGAGGTCAACATCTTCTGAGAGAGCCCATACTTCTGCTTAAAGTGCCCATCCTCCCCTCCGCTACCTTTGCTCGACTTATTTCTTTCGGCTGCGATAGTGACTTGAGTGACCTGGTCCTTAGCGCGATTCAAGGCATTGGTTTTCTGCCTGATCATCTCGTCACGACGTCTCAACTCCTCCGTCAACGAAGCCTCGCGATTTCTGAACTCCAGCTCACGCGATCTCATCGTGGAGTTCAGCTTCTTAGATGCTTCATGAAGGCGTGCCTTTTCCTGCACTAGCTCCTGCATCAGACCATCTACCCAGCGCTTCGCACGCGGAGAGCCCATCTCTGCCTTGATCTCAGCTGCCTCTTTTTGGGCCTTTTCGAGAGTCTGGTCTAACTTTTCGGTCTGAAACTCGGCAATGATCGCACGGGTAGCGGCATCTGTTTCTCCAAAAGCTGCACTAGAAGCTGCACTTGTAGTTGCCTCTAGAGGAGCCTCCTCTTCCTCAACTACGACTTTTTTCTTCTTACCCTTCTTGGTGACGACTACTTCTTCTTCTTCATCTTCGTCGCTCGACTCAGCTTCCCCGCTGGCAGTTGCATCGTCTGAATCATTATCCTCATCATCACTTTCGTCGCTGTCATCGTCATCGTCATCGTCATCGCCTTCGTCTTCGTCTTCGTCTTCGTCGTCATTCTTGCGACTAAACGGCCACACGCGCTTGACCTTCTTTAGGATGTCCTGAATCTTTTCCTTCGGCGTAGCTGCAGCACTCTCATCGCCTTCTCCCTCGACTCCTTGGGCCTGCCCTTGATTCTGCTGCCTGCGAAGCTTTTCCTCGAGCTCACGAATCTGGATCTCAAGCTCCATGACTCGCACTGAATCATTGCCAGACACCACTCGCATTTCCGAGCGATCCGCCACTTCGGTATTGCCGCCACTGACTCGAATCACCGACTGATCAGTTGTTTCGGCGCCTCCGCCTTTGATACGGACAACGCTTTCCTCCTCGGCCTTGGCTCCCCCGATACGGTTTACGGTTGTATCCGAGTCCGTCTTTCCACGAACCCGCACAGACTCTTCGATCTCCGAAACACCCAAAACAAGAGCAGCCCCTGCTGAAACAGCAGGAGCATTCACGCCTGGCGGACTATCTTTGAGCAACTCCGGATAATCCAAATCCCCGAGCTCGATGTAACTTGCAGGCTTGGGTGAATCACCCGAAAAGCCATCTGCGATTGTCACGATGGCAACCGGCGCCTTTTCTGCAAGAGCCGCCTCATCCATTTGCCCAGGAATCCCCAGCAGCGCAACCAACTCCACACGCCGAGTCCCCTTTTGCCCTCGCACTACCAGTCGATCCGACTTGTTGTAGAGCTCGACCAAGAGCTCCTCGAAAATACCAGTAGCTTTGCCAGAGCCAATTCGCTCAGCAAGTCCCTTGAATGTCGGAAATCCGCCTTCCGGCATAATAAACGAAACACCTACTGCGATCTTGTCGTCATCCACCCCGCACTCAATCACAAGTGGTTCCGGCAAACGCAAATCAGAAGCTTGAGCCGCCGCCTCGACCTGAGACCTAAACACTTCAAATGTCGAAAACAACACCAAACTCCGCACGCGAAGCTCATCGAGCCCAGCCCCTCGCAGATTCGCTGCAATCAAATCCGAGACGCGACCTACATGCCGGGTACTGAACAAGCTGTTGTAATAGACTTTAGCTTCTTCGCTCAGCAAGCCCGCGACGCCAAAACTCTCAAGCTGTCGTGGAGGGGTGGCTCCAAAGCTATACATCGACAAACCCCTTCAGCCCAAAAACCGTAGGCACCGGCGCATCCTCGCGGATCATGGCCTGCTTAACCCGACTCAATCGCGACGAGAGTTTCTGCGCAGAGCGCAGCGCACTGTTCGCAAACAACTCTTCATGAATGAGCGTCACCTTCACGTCCGTCATGGTCCGCCACACAAGGTCGAGCAACTCCTCGACTTCGCCTGTGCGCAAGTAATCGCCACCCGCTACCGTCGCCTCAAAAACTCGAGCGCGCAGCGAAGTAAGAAAGCTCAGATCACAGTAACCCAAATGCAAGGCCAAGAACACGGCCAGACCCGACCGCAAAATGCCGTTCTCGTACGCATTGACATCCTTTTCGCGCGCCAAACGCATTCGCTCCCCATCGATCGTGTCGCAAATCTCATAGCCAAAAACAGCGGCGAAAAAGGGCTCGATGACTGCACCTTTGCCCCAGAGCGGCCCAACTGCCCTCAGCACTGCATCCGAGAGCTCGTAGGGTGCAGGAGGAAGCGTTGCCTGATCTTTGCTTTTGCTCTGCGGCTCCCACCTTAGCAAACTCTTCACAACGCAGGCCGCACTTCTAAACGGCATCACTTCGTCGACAAAAGGTGGAACAAAAAAAGATTCAAACGGTTTGAGCCGGTCGAGCTCCTCGGGAGAGAAGAAGTCGAGCGGAGCTTTCACGGAAACGAATTTTTCATTTCGTTTCATGAAAACGTAAACCGGCGCGAGCATAATCGAGTACGGTTTGATCGTGTGGATCGGGCAAATCCTCAGATCCATCGCTGCTTCTTTGGGTAGTTTCTTCCGGCTAAAGTCCATGTTTAGAGGGATTCCCTCAAAGGACTTTTCGGAGAAATCTTAATGAATCTGTAATTTTCCCTAGAGAAACAAATTACTTAGCATAATGACACGACACATTATGAACACCCACATCCGCACGTCCTAAGTCCCTAAGACCTGGTGCGTCATGTTTGCAATTTTCTTGAGCTATTGGGCACCGCGGATGGAAATAACATCCCCCCGGGGGACGAATGGGTGACGGTACATCTCCCCGAAGAATGATCCGTTCCTTGCGGTAGGTCGGATCCGGAAGCGGAATAGCAGACAATAAAGCTTTAGTATAGGGATGTTTAGGCTCTTGGTAGAGCTCCTCAGCGGGAGCCATCTCTGCGATCTTGCCTAAGTACATGACCGCAACCCGATTAGAGATGTGCTCAACCACTTTAAGGTCATGAGCAATGAACAGGTAGGTCAGTCCAAGCTCTTTTTGAAGATCCTGCATCAGATTCACGATTTGAGCTTGAATCGAAACATCGAGCGCAGAAACCGGCTCGTCGCAAACGATAAACTCAGGCTCCACCGCTAAAGCTCGCGCAATACAAATACGCTGCCGCTGTCCGCCCGAAAACTCATGCGGGTATCGCCCCATCGCTTCGCGCCTAAGGCCGCAAAGATCCAAAAGCTTAAGAATGCGCGCTCGTCGTTCGTCTTTTGACCCAGCCAAACTGTGGATCGCAAGCGGCTCTCCCAAAATATCTTCGACCGTCATACGCGGATTTAGCGAAGCATAGGGGTCCTGAAAAATGATCTGCATGTTGCGCCTGAGCTTACGCAACTCGCTCGTCCCAAGTTTCGTGATGTCCTGGCCTTTAAAGAAGACCTGCCCGCTCGTAGGCTCAATCAAACGCAAAATACAGCGCCCAAGCGTCGACTTTCCGCATCCCGACTCACCGACAAGCCCCAAAGTCTCACCGCGCTTGATGTCGAACGAGACGTCCGAAACCGCTTTTACGCTCGCGACTTCGCGAGAGAGGATGCCGCCTTTGATCGGAAATTTTTTTACGAGATTTCGTACTGAAAGCAAAACTTCGTCAGCCATCAGATATCCCTCACGCAGCGAATCGAGTGACCCATATCCGCATAAGCGGTCTTCTTGCTGATAGTGCGCAGATCAGGCTCCGCTTGTTTGCATGCATCCACTACAAAAGTACACCGCTCCTGAAAGCGGCATCCTTTTGGAAGATGCAACAAGTTGGGCACGATGCCCGGAATCGTCTCCAAGCGCTTCTTTTTGATCTTGCCCGTAGGATCCTTGCTCAGTGTCGGAATGCTGTTTAGCAATCCACGAGTGTAAGGCATCTTCGGATTCGCAAAAATCTCGTTCACATCTCCCTGCTCAACGACACGACCTGCATACATGACGGCCACTTCGTCCGCCATCTCTGCAACCACGCCTAGATCATGCGTGATCAAGATCAGCGCCATGCCGACCTTCTCTTGCAAACTCCTGAGCAGATCCAGAATCTGGGCCTGAATCGTTACATCTAGTGCGGTCGTTGGTTCGTCCGCGATCAGGATGCTTGGATCACAAGAGAGTGCCATCGCAATCATCACGCGTTGACGCATACCACCTGAAAGCTGATGAGGATAATCATCGATTCGCGTTTCGGGCGCCGGAATCCCAACAAGCTTGAGCATCTCTATGGCCTTATTGCGAACTTCACTCCTCGGCAAATCTTGATGAAGCGCGATCGCCTCGCAGATCTGGTTGCCGATCGTGAACACAGGGTTCAGCGAAGTCATCGGCTCCTGAAAAATCATCGAGATCTCATTGCCACGAATCGACCGCATCTCAGACATTGAGAGCTTGGTGAGGTCCTTGCCACGATAGAGAACCTGGCCGCCAACGATCCGACCCGGTGGATTAGGGATAAGTCGCATGATCGAGAGACTGGTCACGCTCTTGCCACAACCTGATTCTCCGACGATCCCAAGCGTGCGCCCTTTATAAACGTTAAAGCTCACGTGATCGACTGCCTTCACCTCTCCTTCATCAGAGAAGAACGAAGTCTGTAAATTCTTTACTTCCAAGACTGGCTCGCCTGGATTTCCTTTTGGGGTGATTAATTCACTCATGGCATCTCATCCTTACTTAATCTTGGGATCGAGTGCATCGCGCAGCGAATCCCCTAAGATGTTAAATGCCAGAACAACAAAAAACATTCCAGTTGTCGCACCGGCCAACTGCCACCACACCCCACGCGAAAGCTCCAATTTCGCATCATCAATCATCACGCCCCAACTCGGTTGCCCTTGCACACCTAAGCCCAAGAACGAAAGGATCACTTCGGACTTAATTGCCGACACAAACTGAATCGAGGTATTGATGATCACAAAATGAGACACATTAGGAAGAATATGCTTAAAAATTCGCGAAGCATGAGAAGCCCCCAAGCTGTTCGCTGCGACCACATAGTCGCGGGTCTTATGCTTGATGAACTCGCCGCGAATCACGCGCGCCAAACCTACCCAAGCCGTCACACCTAGGGCGAAATAAATCGCAGTCAACCCCTTTCCCAATATGAAAGTGATCGCAATGAGCAGCATGATATTGGGAATCGAAGAAAGCGTCGTATAAAACCAAACGATTAAGTCATCCACCCAGCCACCGAAATAGCCAGCCAAAGCCCCGAGACACACACCAATCGGCATACTGATCAGCGACGAAACCAACCCGACGCTCATCGCGATGCGAGTTCCGTGAATCACCTTAAAAAACACGCTTCGACCAAAGATGTCGGTACCGAGCAACATCTCCAACGAGTCAGTCGAAGGTGGCAGATATGCATCGCCGATCACCTTGTCCCAAGGAGTAGCAATCCAACCTAGCTTCGCAGTCAATGCGACGATTGAGTAAAAAATCACGATCCCAAAGCAGAAAATGGCTCCCCGATCCTTCTTCAATCGCGCCAATGCGTCTTTCCAAAGACTTCGCCCCTTGGGCACTGGCTGGGTCAAAGCAACATCCATAGGCCTTGCGGTAGCAGCTTCGGTCGTCATTTCAAACTCACTCTCGGGTCCACAATGGTGTAAAGAATGTCGGTCATCAAATTACCCAGGATGAAGAGCAACGCCTGAAGCGTCGTCATCGCTTTGATCACCGGAAAGTCGCTATTGTGAACTGCATCGATTGTGATGCTGCCCAGGCCTGGAATACTAAAAAAACTCTCGAGCAAGAAAGCACCTAAGATCAGAAGTGGGATCTCGATCACAATATTCGTCAGGATAGGCACCATGCTGTTCTTCAAAACATGCTTAAAAAAGATCTTGGGCTCGGCCAACCCCTTTGCTCTAGCCGTACGGACGTAATCCTGATTCACTTCTTCAAGGACAGCAGTCCGGTAAAACCGCACGTCATACCCAAGCCCTACGGCCACAAAAATAAGGACCGGAAGCGCCACATACTCAAATCGATCCGGCCATCCCGTCTCAAATCCTGAGATCGGAAACATCCCCCACTTGTAGGCCATAAAGTACTGACCAAACAAAATGTAGGCTAGGATCGGGAGACTCATCCCAAAAACGCAGAGCACGACGGTAAACCTGTCGATAAACCGTCCTCTAAAATAAGCCACCAGCAAACCAATACTGACCGCAAGGATCGTCGTGAGAAAAAACGCCGGCAAAGTCAGGGTCAACGATGGACCAATACCATTGAAGATCATTGTCCCGATCTCCTGCCGAGTCGCATAACTCCGACCATAGTCAAAGGTAACAACCTGCTTGAGATACTGAGCGTACTGCAGGTACATCGGCTGATCGAACCCGTACTCGTGGCGTACCTCAGCGATCTGCTTGGCCGTCGCGTGGCGTCCGACCATCTGATAGGTCGGATCTCCGCCTACCAGATTAAAAAGCACGAAGATAATCAGCGTCACCCCAAAAATAGTGGGGATGGTGTTCAGGATCTTGCGAACCAGGTAAACAAACATACTGTCACCTCACTGATTGCAAATTCACTTTTGAGGGACGGGAGTTTCAACGCGATAATATTTGATGCGACCCAAATCCATCGAATTGATCTTGAAGTTCTTCAGGCGGGACTGCACCAAAGTGAACGCGAGCCGATGCGCACCAAAGATCCAAGGACAATCCTCGACCAGGAGTTGGACCATCTGCTTGTAAAGGGCTGTTCGCTCCGGAGACTCGGTCAACAACAACGATTTCTCGTAGAGTCGGTCGTACTCAGGATTTGAATAGTTGGAATCGTTCGACCCCGGAGAAACGTTCTTGCTATAGAAAAGCTGCAAGAAGTTTTCAGCATCCGGATAGTCTGCATTCCACGCAAAGGACCACATTTGCCCTTTTCTGTTCTTAACGACCTTTTGAAACTCTGGCCAAGAGTAATGATTGATCTTGAGCTTGACGCCAAGAGCCTCAAAGCTTTTCTGCTCGAATTCTGACATCTGCCGATAGGTGCTATCCGACATGGTGGCAAACTCAATCACAGGCAACCCCTTGCCTTCGGGATACCCCGCCTTAGCAAGTAGTTCCTTGGCTTTTGCTAAATTGAACTGCCTGTAAGGATTCTTGAAGTTCTCATCGTAGCCCGAAAGCCCCGGAGGAATGGGGCCTTGCGCAGCAATGGCACGACCATTGTAGAAAATCTTATTGAACGCCTCTTGATCAAAAGCCAAGCTCAAAGCCTGTCGCAACAACTTGTTCTTGCCCAGGAGCGGGTCATACATATTGAAGGAAGTATGTGTAATATCTAGCCCCGCCTCTTTGACGAGCCTAATGTTCTTTTCCTTGAACTCGGGCTTCAATTCCTTGGTCGCCGTAACAACCGAGTCATAGTTGTCTTTCGGAATTTCAACATAGTCGAGTTTACCCGCCATGAAGTTCAACCAGCGCGGCTGCGCTTCTTCAATGATCTGCATCACGATGCGATCAGCAAATGGGATAGGCTTGCCTGCATCTTCAAGCAGCCCAGCTTCACGGTCCCCAGCTTCTCCCTCGGACGGATAGAATTCCTTGCGGAAGGTCGGATTACGAACCCAAATGATTTTTGAATGGGGATTGAACTCAACCAACTTAAAGGGGCCTGTACCTACCGCATGATTTTGAAACTCTTTGCCGTAGTGGTCGACCGCTTCCTTGGGGACAGCAAACGAGAACTGCTGGGCCAAATTAAACAAAAACTGCGCGGATCGCTTAACCAGCTTAATCTGGATCGTATAGCGATCCACTGACTTTAGGCCTTCAACAGCTTTCGAGTAATCGGCAGCCCCCGTCTTACTTGCTTCATCTCGCCATTCATTGAGCCCAACAATCTTGCCATCAAAAATCCACCAGCCTGGCGAAACCGTTTTTGGATCAGCCACTCGCTTCCAAGAGTAAATAAAATCTTCGGCAGTGAGTTCACGACCCTTGCCTCCGTTTTCTTTAAACGCAGGATCGTCTTGAAAAAGCACGCCCTTCTTAATCTTGATCGTATACGTACTCCCATCTGCGCTCACAGTTGGCATCGACTCGGCGAGATTGGGTATCAATGTCATCGGTCTCTTCAAATAGTGATACTGAAGAAGACCTTCATATACTTTGCTCAGCTCGGTACCTGAGTAGAGATCATCCGAGAACGCCGGATCTAGACCCTTGATTTTAGCTAGATAGTAACCGTGAATTGTATTGGCCGGCTCGGTAGCTGACTTTGTACAGCCGACTCCATACAGAACAACAGCAAGCCCCAAGATAGAGACCGAAACAAATTTGGTTTTGATCATATGGTGATTAAGTCTCCGAAGGTCCACAGAGACTACCTCTCCCCCACGCAGAGGTAGCTACATGAACGTTTTCCTGGTGTCAACGCACCCACCTTTTTTATCGCAAGGTAGTTTGTCGATCACTCCATTTCACTTTTACTTCACCCTGCACACCCTTCGCTTCCCATCGTCGCGGGCTTCGCGTTTTGGACTCAGGATCATCAAATCTAAAATCGACATAGACAGGTTTCGCTTTCGAACCCGTCACCTTTTCCCAATGAAGAGACTCAACCCAAGGCCTTCCTTCAAAAGGCCTGAAGCGATATCGGTACAACTCTTCTGGATCCTTGCTGCGGGCCGGGACTCTCACCGCAAGCTCGCCCTCGGGAGTCATCTGCGAAGCAGCCGTTTTCATAGCCTCACCTTCGGGACACGGAAATCTACCTAGAAAAAGTGCGTTCGCCCATCTCAACGGGATGCCTGCCCAAGAATGATCTCCATCCTCCGAACGCTCTTTGCGATTCGGCACCCGAATCGAATAGTGGTGGCCCGTGATCGAGATCACCGCTTCGGTCCCGCCGAGCGGATTCGTAATCTCCATTTTCATTTGATCTGAAGAAGACGCATCCACAACCCCAGAGACCCTTCCAGATGTCTCCTTGGATTTCGCCTCAAGCCAAACCGCGCCCTTCGCTGATTGAACCTGACTCCCTGTTTCACAAATTTCCGTAAAAAGAGCGCGAGGATCCATTTCTTCGGTCTTCACCATTCCGTGACCACATCCGGCAAGGGTGACTAATAAACAAATCGCGACGAACCCAGGGGCTCGGTGAACTGTGAGCATGACACACAAGTTCCACTAATCTGATTCAGCTGGCAACGAATTTTACTTGTCGCTTGCAGGCATGCGCACGCCTTCGCTTCCACCGCGAAGGGTTTGAATCTTCAGCTCGATCTTCTTACGAGCGGCATCATCATCTGCAAACTTTGCTGCATCGCTGTATTGCAATATAGCTTTCTCGCGCAGATTCGATCTCATGTAGGCATCACCCAGATGCTCGAGGATCGTGGGCTCGTTGGGCTTCATCTTGGCTGCCTTCTCAAGTTCGACGACCGCTTCTCCGTTTCGTCCCCTAATAAAGAGATACCAACCCCAACTGTCCTGAATGTAGCCGTTGTCTGGCCGCAGCGCGAGAGCTCGACGAAGGAGCTTCTCTGCATCGTTCAAACGAATCCCCTTCATCGTCCATGTGTAACCAATATAATTGAGAGCATCGACGTTCTCAGAATTGATTTTCAAAATCGCTTCCATCTGCTCAAGGCCTTGATCCACATCCCCTTGCCGGTCATAAAGGCTTCCCAAGTAGTAACGAATTTTCTCATCCTCAGGGAATCGCTTCACCGCGCCCTCAAGAACCTTCACTGCGCCCGATACATTTTTGGACTCTTCTTCCAAGCTCGCTTGAAAGATATAGAAACTCGCGGTTTCCGGTGACTTGCCGATCACTTCAGAAATATAGGACTTTGACTCATCCATCTTCCCTTCCTGCTTCAACAAGAAGGCGACGTGTAACGCCGCATCTGGATATAGCTTCGAGCCGGGGCGAATCGCTTTGAGTTGCGCCATCGCCTCAACAGGCCTTTTGGTCTCTTCGTAGAGACTGCCCAAATAATAGTGAATGCGATCCGAATCAGGGTTCTTTTTGAGGATCGAGTTAAAAATGTCGATCGCCTTGGGGTAGGCCTTAAGCTCCATTTGAACAAGCCCGAGCTTGACTCGGACGTTCATGTCATCCGGATCTCCTGCTGCAACTGCTTCCAAATAAGGAACGGCTTGCGAGTACTTTTCTTCTTTCAGATAAATCGTGGCCAATCTATTCGCCGCGTTGAGGTCCTGACTCTCTTCAAAGAGGTCCTTATAGACGTTGACCGCTTGAGCATTCATGGCTTTGTCTTCGTAGAGATAGGCAAGCGCTAGAGACGCCTGCGAGAAACTCGGACGAACCTCTACTGCTTTGCGATATGCATGGACCGCTTCATTGAAGTGATCTTCATGTTGCTCTGCGCGACCTAAGTAATAAAGCGCCAGCACCGACTCAGGGTTCCTTTTCAGAAAGCTCTTGAGCGATTTGATCGCTTCGGCTGCGCGACCTTCTTCCACCAAAACTTGCGACTTGTAGACAATCGCCTCTTCGTGACTTGGGTCTTGCTTCAATACTTTGTCATATTCGGCAAGTGCCGCTTTGCTCTCACGTGCCGTAGATAACAGACCTGCCAACATCAAACGCGCATCTGTATACCCAGGATCCCGTTGCAATGCTTCTTTGCACGTATCCATTGCAGCACTGAGCATTCCCTTTTTAACGTACTCAGTCGCAAGACGCGCATAGACCAGCGCCGAATTAGGATCGAACATCAAAGTGAGTTTATATTCTTCAATCGCACGATCAGGGTTTCCTTCGGCGACGTAAGCTTGTGCCAAGCTAAAGTGATACTCTGCAGTTGCTCCAGCATTTTTCTTTGCCTTCTCAGCGTTCTTGCGCCCCTCCACCTCTGCCGTAGTATCGGATTTTTCCGGTGTTTGTGCGGCAGTTTCAGTTTTCGGAGCAGTATCAGTGGAGGATTTTAATGCACTTTGTCGTACCGGTTGATTGGCGCACCCAACAACGAGCGACAAAAGAATGATGCTGGAAATCTTTTTCATGGGATCAAGTCCCTCCAGCATACGGATCGACATTTTCGCTAAAAACTATAAGCGTCTGTGACAACTCTTTGGAACGTTATTTGAAGTATCGTTCAGCGCTTGATGACTTTTCCGCAGTGAGTCAAAAATATGTCGTACAATGGCTATCAACTATGCGAACTATTTGTCGCATGATTCAAAAATAGTTGGGGGTGGCGTACTTGACTTTGGTGCGGCGGGTTGTTATTTGGCTAGATGGATCGTTATGACACAATGTGACGTAAATAAGCGTCATACGGAAATTGACGATTCTTTTGGCTGAAAAATTCTCGGTTCAGAATTAATAGGGGTGCTGAGAATTGACGGTTGAAATTAGGGGGTCTGTTTATAACCCAAATTTGAAACAGATAACCAATTGAAATCATGGCTTGATTTTGATGGTTTTCACGTTTGCAGTTTTGGTTTTAAGCGGAAACAGGAACAGATTGTTAAGGGGGAACTCATGAAAGAAACAAAAATCATTAAACGCTATCAGAACCGCAAACTCTACGACACGCACGAGTCCAGCTACGTGACACTCGATGAGATTGCGAAGATGATTAAGAGCGGAGAAGATCTTCGCGTTATCGATAACAAGACGAAGAACGACATCACCGCCGCAACTTTGACGCAACTTCTGTATGAGAGCGAGCGCAAAGCAAAGACCCAGCCGTCGGTTGATCTCCTCAAGGAAATCATCCGTCATGGCGATGGCTCTTTCTCGGGCTACATTCACGCTAAGATCAGCACTGAATTGGCTCAATTCGAAACTGAAAAAGACGCCGGCGTCCGCGCTGCCGTCATGAATCAGTAATTAGATAACGCCTGTTTGCTGGCGTTTGCACATCGCTGCAAACGCCTATAAACTTAAGAAGTAACGGTTGGGCTTCAGAGGCCGGAATCCATGGCTCTGAGCATAGGGAAATACAGCGACCAAGAAGGACGCTAGCCCCCACCGAGGTGCATGACGAGGAGGTCAAGCATGAGCTTCATCAAGTTTTTTCAATTTAGGACTCTAGTTGGGGCGACGGCCCTCGGATTGGCAATCACCAGCTTCGATTGCGTCGCCTCAACTGGATCCTGGCAATCTCAGCCCGCCTGGGCCGCCTCAGACAACACACCAAGAAAAAGCACTTTCCGCGCACCTGTCGCAGGTCCTTTCGCACCCGGCTCAAACAACATCGCGATCGATGTTGGCCAGATCTTTTTGATGGGTGGGTTGAGTGAGAGATATTCTGACAATATCGGTTCTCAAATTCACTACAGCTATGGGGTGAGTGACCTCTTCGCTTTCGATACGAGCATCGGCTACTCTAGTCACTCTGACGGCAAGTTCTCGATGATGACTGGTCTGGCAGGCCTTCGCACCAATCTCGCATGGTATGACAAGGTCGTGCCCTACCTGGTTTTTGGAATGGGCTTTTACAAGCCGAGTTATCAAATTTCTGGAGGCGGCACTGGCGCTCTGGCCAATAGCAATTCTGCTTCGAATTCGAGCTCTACATCACCTCTGCTGTTTGGCGTGCATCTGGGCCCTGGAGTCGACCTCGAACTCACCCGCCAGCTTTTCTTTGGGGCGGCGCTTACGTTTCACGACATCTTTGGGTCAAGCAATGTCGTCGTTAACAACCAAACTTACGGAGTCGGCGGCACGTACACTTCATTTTTCTTACACGCAGGCTTTACGTTTTAAGCGAAGAGCCTTCCGCTTCCGCAATGAGCTTCTCAAGACCCGCGGCGTCCACTTTGTACTCAGTCGTACAGAAGTCGCAGTGAATTGACGCTGCATGATCTTCGGCTAACATAGCGCGCAACTCTCGGGGACCTACGAGCAAGAGAGCTTTTCGAACGCGGTCCCACGAACAGGTGCACTTAAACAGAAGGGGCTTCTCCTCCACGATCAAGAACGCCGTACTCTGAAAAATCTGAGCCATGAGCTGCTTAGGATCGCGATGCTCGATCAGTTCTCCAGTCCCCATCTCATTGATGTGCCTTTCGATGGACTTAACCTCTTCGGGCGAGGCACCTGGCAAGATCTGAACTAAGAAACCATTCGCTGCCGCGACCTCTCCATCATTGCCCAACTGAACGGACAGGCCCACGGCTGAGGGGATCTGCTCACTTTGAACCCAGTAAAAGGTGAGATCCTTAGCGAGGTGACCGGTCAGCAATGGAACGGTCCCAATATAGGGTTTCTCGTTTTCAGTACCCTGGGTGCGAAGAACTGAAAGGAAGCCATCGCCCCATGGGCCTGACTCGCTGCTTTGGGCGAAAGCACCCGCGCCCTTCCGAGTAGGACCAGAATTGCCAACCACATAACCACGCACTGTCCCATCGGGATGCGCATCGACAAGAGCTTGCTTCACACTGCCCGAACCCTGAATGTTAAGATTGATTCGCTCGCCTCCCTTGCAGTAGGACGCGATCAGGAGTGCACCCATAACGGTTTCGCCGAGGCGGCATGCAAGCTCGCCTTCGGTTTTATGCCTGCGTGCCATTTCTTGGATGAGCGGGGTGGCTTGAACGACGACACCACGGATGTTGCCTTGTGCGGAGATGCACTTAATCCACTTGGATTCCGACGTCATAAGTAATCTTTTACACAAAAGTTCCCTCACAGGGAACTTTTGTGGGCGTCAAACGACTGACTTCTTCTTTCCGTCTTTCTGGCCACCTCTCGTGCTCCAAAAACATCTACTATTCACAGTAGATCCATAAAAAAGCCCCGACACAGTGAAGTGCCGGGGCTTCAATTTTAGCGAACCGCTGTGAAGCGGGAGCTTGAGACGGGGATTACATCATCCCGTCCATGCCGCCCATTCCACCCATACCGCCGCCATGTCCGCCCATTGCGGGGGATTCTTTCTTAGGCTTTTCAGCGATGAGGGTTTCAGTGGTGAGCATGAGGCTTGCCACGCTGGCTGCGTTCTGGAGAGCGCAACGGGAGACCTTAGCAGGGTCGATGACACCTGCAGCGATGAGGTCTTCGTACTTCTCGGTGAGAGCGTTGAAGCCGAACGAAGCCGATGGGTTGTTAGCAACCTTATCGACAACGATCGAACCTTCGTGACCGGCGTTACCGGCGATCTGACGAAGAGGTTCTTCGAGAGCGCGGCGGATAATGGCCACACCAGCTTGTTGCTCAGTCGAAAGACCCTTGAGAGACTCAAGAGCCTTAGCGCCACGGATGAAAGCCGTGCCGCCGCCAGGAACGATGCCTTCTTCAACGGCAGCACGGGTTGCGTGCAGCGCGTCTTCTACGCGGTGTTTTTTCTCTTTCATTTCGATTTCAGTGGCAGCGCCTACTTTAATCACAGCGACACCGCCTGCGAGCTTAGCGAGACGCTCCTGGAGCTTTTCGCGATCGTAGTCAGAGGTGGTCTCTTCGATTTGAGCGCGGAGAGTCTTGATGCGAGCTTCGACATCAGTCTTCTTGCCAGCGCCGTCCACGATCGTGGTGTTGTCCTTGTCGATCGTGACTTTCTTGGCTTGGCCAAGGTCTTCAAGACGAGCTCCTTCGAGCTTGTGACCCATTTCTTCGGAAATCACGGTGCCGCCGGTGAGGACAGCAATGTCCTGGAGCATTTCCTTACGGCGATCGCCAAAGCCTGGAGCCTTGACAGCAGCCACTTGGATCGTGCCACGGAGCTTGTTGACGACGAGGGTAGCCAGAGCTTCGCCTTCGACTTCTTCAGCAATGATGATCAAAGGCTTGGAGCGCTGAAC
>CAZGCK010000042.1:0-29011 GCA_964524175.1 uncultured Bacteriovoracaceae bacterium
CACGGCATCGAGTGACACCGCGCGATCTTGCCTGGCTTCAATCTTGTTTTAAATGCGTTCTTTAGTGAAGAGATTCACCACCTGAGCCGCCACATCTGCTTCGGGAAGGACTTTCAGGACGTTTGTAGCACCCAGGGTTTCGATCCCAGCAAGCCTAACGTAGCGTTGCATCGTCTCTAAGTCTTTCCAGCCGCATATTTTCATCACTACTGCTGGAGCAACGCTGCTCCTGATGAGCTGTGTCGCAAAACACGCTCGCAGAGTATGAAACTTAATCGATGGAAGTCCGATGCCCTCAGAAAAATTTCTCAGCACTCGTGCTTGTTGTCCTTTCGTCAGGCGGTCGAGTGGGCGCAGGACTTCGCGGCGGTCAGGGGCTTGGGCTTTCAGCTCGTTTAGAAGCGCGATCAGCTCGTCAGACATGGGAACATGCCGCCAGTATCCGGATTTAGTGCTTTTGATGCACTTCATGCGCGGATTGAACGACTTATTGAGGTAGATGGTTTTGTTTTCAAAATCTACATCGCTCCAGACAAGCGCGTAGAGTTCGCCACTTCTCATGCCCGTGAGTAGAGCTAAAGACCATACCGGAAACCACTCATGGTTCATCCGTCTAGCTTCTTGGAGAAGCTTTCGGATTTCTGTCAAAGTCAGGATTTCAGGTTTCTTTTCTTCATCCCGACCCAAACTGATTCCATACGATGGACTTCGATCCACTCCACAGATCAGACGATGATCAATTCCATACACAAAAATGCGGTTGATGATGACCTTCATCTTGTTCTGGTAACTCACCGAAGAACTGTGCGCTTTGAGCTGATTGAGCACTTCCACAACGTCAGCCCTCGTGATCTCGGCGGCTTGCCGCTTCCACCACAAGTACGTGTGCTTTCTGAGAGCATTCACATAGTCGGTTCGTGTCGTTTCATTCAGGGAATCCGCGCTTTCTTTCGAAAGATGCTTTTCCCACGCTTCGACAACCGCGCCCCAACTAGAGCCTTGGTTTTCTCGTAAAGAGACTTCACGTTCACACTCCCGGATCAACCGAGTTTCTTCTCGTTTTGCTTCCCGTTCGGTTAAGATTGCGAATTTCGCTTTCTGTACACGAACGGAAATGTTTTTCTCGCTTCGGACTGTTGCCGAAGCCTTCCAGAGCATTTCACCTGTATTTGAAACATAGGATGTCACTGACATATTCAAGCCTCCTTAAAAAGCAGGCGTTAATAAGTTTTCGACATCACTCCTGAGAAACCGGAGTCGGGTTCCGTAATGGAAAGCTTTGAGCCTTCCACGCCAGACCAGATTTCTAATCTGTCCAACCGACGTCCGAAGTAGGAACGCGGCCTCTTTCGAGGTCAGCCATTTTAATTTGTCAAAGATCGTTGCATCCGAAGTATTTTCTTCAGGATGATTATTTTGAAGAGTCATATCACTTCCGTTCAAAAAAACCATCCGCGTTTGAGGACGTAGGGATGGGAATAATTTTGAGATCGCCGCGGATCTAATATCCGTAGGCACAGAAAGCGCAAAGCGTCAGGTCAAATGATTCGCCCGTCTTTGAGGCGTTTCTCAATAATCCAGTTCAAGAACTGACCGCGAGTTTGGAAATCGTCTTCCCAGAGCTCATAGTTGATCAGAAGCGAGCTTTTGATTTCACCATCCATCAGAAAATCCTGATACTCCTCGAATGTGAGCTCTTGATAGTCTCTTTTTCTTTTCAGTTTCTTTAACTTTTCTTCGGTGGGAACGTGGTCAAGCGGGTAATCTTTTTTCCACATCATCTGGGACATCAGATATGAAGACATGCGGTACTCCTTGCGGGGTTAGGGGGTGATCATTTCTAAAGACTCAATCCAGAATCGCGCACCTCCATTTCTAGCGCCTTCTCGTGCGCTTTTTCATGGGAGAGATGTTCAACACCCATCCCAAAGGATTGATATTTCCGTTTCAAATTGTTGAAGATGTCGAGCTCAACTCGTGACATCCCACTCGGCTGGGATGAAACAAAATAGATCGTTCTTACGTGACGGTTTGTGGACACATATTGATCCACAAGCCTTTCATCTGGCTCCAAAAGAGCCAAGATCCCAGACTTTCTTTTTTTCAGTTCAAAAAGATCCGCTCCAAGATTCTTTATTGCGACCTCCGGCTCGTTGAAGACAAACGCTTTTGAGCCAGATCCTGGAAACGAGGCGAATGGCGATCGCGGTTTTCCATGTTTCTTTTTTGTCCATGCCCGAGTCGTTTCTTGTATGAATTCGAGGGCACCTGATGCATTTCCCAATGGGAATAACCAAACGCTTCCCTTTCTATCGACTTGTGCAATTCCCTTTTCCTGAAGCGTAGCTACCGTGGGTGGCTTTTCGCTCGTTGAGCGCAAAAAATGAGACAACTTTTCTGAAGCTACTTTCCAATGCGCGAGGTCTGGTTTTGGAACATAGAAAGAACGATAGCTCTGCTTGACCTCACCCATGTGCTGTTCAAGGAGAAGCAGTCGATCGTTGCAGTTAATGTGGGCGACAGATTGCAAAAGCGTCATGTTTTTGTGCACTGCCACCAAATCGATGAGGCTACCCCTGGTTCCATTTTTGGTGTTCTTGAAATCGTTTTCCGACACCACGACGAAAGGCTTGCCCTTCAAAACCGTCTCGCCTCGATCGTTCAGCGTCAGTGCGATCTTGTTTCGTTTGCAGTAGTCAGGAATGCTCTGGGCTTTAGCTTTTTGATTTCCTCAGCCGGCACGAATTTGCTGACAAGTTCCCTGTCGGTTCTTGATAGCCCATTCCATTCCCTGCGCGAGATCCTGGTGTATTGTGTGTAGTCTTTCCAAGCAGCGTTTTTGCCATCCCAAAGCTGTAGAAACTTGCTTGCACCTTCAGGGACATGTGGCATCCCGTATTTTTTGATCTGTTCATATTGCCCTAGGAGTTGCGCTTTCAGGGTCGGGTTTTTAGCGAACTTTTCGTCATTGGACTTGAACGCTTCAACGAGGCCAGATTTGTCATAATCTTTTCCTAGTTTTGAACCGCGTTTGCCTCTTTCTTTTCCAGGATAAAAATAAGAAATGTTCTTTGCCTCAATCACGGTTCGGATACCAAAACCTGAAAGCGTGTCTCGATACTCATCAAAGTTTGTCGCGATGCTTTTGGCGACATCGGCTTTTTGAACCAGATCGTAGATGTAGGATTTCTTCCCCGCGCGCACCATCTGCTGAACGCTTCGGGGCAACCTTGCGCCTCGTTCGTGTGCTTCTGGGTTGATGACCGATAGACCATGTTCAATACAAAGTTTGTCGCTTGAATGACGAAGTTGATCGATAAGCACGCGCTTGTTTTCAATCTTTCTTCCTGTTTCAGCGTTCACCGTATTGACCACGATATGGTTATGAATGTGAATCTTATCCGTGTGCGTTCGAACGACGAATTGATGCCCAGGGAAGTTCTCTTCCGCTAACTTTTTTCCCATTGCATTGAACTGCTCTGGCGAAAGCCTTGGGCTATCTCCGCGAGCGAAAGATTGAACAACGTGCAGTGCCTGATTGCCGCCAGTCTTGCCATGCTCTTGTCGTACAGACTCGAAGTCGGTTGCAGCGGTGTCAATGCTGCAACCGCTCGAATCCGTAACATCCTGAGCGCCGCGCTCTTTCAAGACGTACTTGAGATCGCTATCGGCGCTTTTGGCCCATTCAATGCTAACGTACGCCATAAGCACCCACCACCCTCTGCTGAAGTTCTGAAAGTAGGTTGAACACTTTTCCAAATTCTTCGTACCACCCTTCAAGGGCTCCGCTGTTCACACGCCTTGCGATCTGGTTGACGTTGTTGCCGATGCGCCTGAGCTCGCTACAAAAGGCATGTGCGTCGTCTTTGTCGAAAAATGGGGCTATTTTCTTCCGACGAAAATGACTCATTTTAAGAAGTTGTGGGATGCTCTTTCCCGAAGTTCGAGACTCCTCGGTGATCCGGTCGAACTCAACATCAGTGAATCGAACGGTCGTGCGTTTATGGTCTCTAGAGGGGATTTCGAGGCTCGGGGCGGTTTTTTCAGTGGATAAAGGGGGCGTTTGGATACCAGGGATTGATTTATCAGCGCTCATCGATGCGTCCTCCTAACCATCAGTAGCTCTCTCTAACCTAGAGAGAAATGGCGGGAGCGACTCCTTCTCATGCTGCAAAAAAGTATAAAATCGGTCTAAAATGAAGTCTTTCAGATCCAATAGTTTTTATTTAATAAATATTTGGTTTCAATAACTTATCTTGATATCTGCCAGATAGTAGGATGACAAAATTCTTACTGTAGCGTATAAGTTACATCAAATGCCGCGTGGACGATGGACTCAATCCGACAATAGTGTTGCCGACGAAGCCTTCTCGGTGCTGATTCACGGGAATAAGCCCACCCGCACTCATACGAAAGAATCGCTTGCCGAGACGTTGGTTGAGGAAGGCGTCTATACTGATTTTCTCAAGCTTTGCTTGGAATTCGATGAATCGAAGGACTTGCGGATGTTCCGTAAAGGGCTTTTGATCGTCGTGCGGAGCCTTGGCCCTGAACGCGTCGCCAAACGAACCGGGATCAACCGCGTATCTCTTTATCGGATGCTTTCGCCTAAAGGAAACCCACGATTCAATAGCTTGGTTAGGCTCTTTGAGGCGCTTAGGGTGCGACTCTGGATCGTTGATGAGGATTTTGTTAAAAGGCGAAGCCGTGTCATTAGGCCTAAAGATTTGTAATCCAAACCAGCATCAGCTTTGCTCACAATTTTAAAATCAAAGTGTCACCCTTCAAAAGGTGAATTGTATACATCGGTAAGGTGAAAGTGATGTGTATGGGAAGTTGGTTTTGGTCAGTAATTTAGTAGATGGAAAAGTGGGTAATTTGGGGCGGGCAAGCAAGGGAGCTGACGTCAGCACCCGAAAAGTCCTCTGAGGGCTTCGCCCCCCCAGTCCCCCAGGAAGACTAAGAGCCCTACGGCCCACCGTGAAGGTGGGCCGCGAGGCGGACAAGAGCAAAGGCGATGGGCAGAGCCCACTTGAGAAGCGTGCGAAGATCGATCTGTCGCTTGATGTGGAACTTGAGATCAATGGTCAATACCGAGTTCGTTTTTTGGTTCATAGAATGAACCTCCCTTCGCCCTGCGAGCCGGAAGGCCTTTGAGGGAGGTTCGGGCTAGGAAGCGGAAAACGGACGAGATGAACAGAACGGAACTAGAAGCGGGCGACATCGTACACTGTAACGCTCAGACCTTTGGTTCGCATTCAAAGCTAGTGAGGGAGAGAGGATTCTCCCAGAAAAGAATTACTTGCCAATGTCCTGAATTTAGGACATACTGATTCCAGTGAAGTCGATCAAATTTCACCCAAAAGCACTTGATTTCATCCGTGGACAGGCAGCAGCGCTCAAGCAAGAGATCGGCGAAGCGCTCCGTGATGTTCAGAAGGGAATCAACCTGGGTATGCCGCTAAGTAGGCCGATGCCCGATATAGGTTCTGGCGTTCATGAGCTTAGGGTGAAAGACGAAAGAACCGCGGTCCGCGTTTTCTACTTCGTCAAATTGGCCGACTCGATTGTCGTGTTCCATGGGTTTCAAAAGCAAACGCAGAAGACGCCCAAACACGAAATGGAAGTTGGCAGTAAACGTTTACGGGAGGTTTTAGATGGCAAAGTCTAAGGCAAGCAAAGTTGTGACGGTTCATACAGCCGAAGAACTCGGCGAGGCCCTGGGCCTATCTACCGCCGATACGGCCGAAATGGAGTTTCGCTCGGAGCTAACTGTGTCCCTAAGCAAAATCATCCAGGCTGGACGGCTCACTCACGCTGAAATCGCCAAGCGCGCCGGTACATCGAGAACTCGCGTAACCGCCATCGCAAACGGGAATACGCATGGGGTTTCTACTGACGTATTAATCAGGGTTCTCGCAGCCACAGGCTATCGCGCTGAAGTACGAGTCAAAAAGGCAGCAGCTTAACTTCCAAACTATTGAGACGGTTTGAGATTTTTACACCCTCCAGTGAATTGCGTTATTTTTCCTTTCTTTTTTACCTCAGTTTGTAAACCCGAACATGGGAAATGGTAGTGTCCAAATCTTCCTCCTGGGTTTCACTTTTATCGTGATGGGATTCATCACAGACTCACTCAAGCAGTAGTCTTGGCTTCGGATACAGCTGATGGCAACATCGACTCGATCTGATTCAGACGCACCTTGTAGTAAATCCACAGACCCGAGAATGCGAGAAATATCCCCTGAAACAACCATGCCGCTCTGGGTGCGCCCTGAATGATAGTGAGAGCAATTCCGAAGTTCGCGCTCAAAGACCATAATATTTTGAGTCGTAACATGGTCTGATAGCTTTGGAGGGAGGCGTTTCGCCCGAGAAGTGACTCCACCCCAATGCCGACGAGAGCAGCGCCGACCAACCTCGTTGTCAGCGGGTCAATCGTCGTCCATCCGAAGAAGCTCAGCGTTTCGATGGGGAATAGCAAGAGCGGAACCGCAAATAGAATGTCGGCCCAGAAGTGAACAACGAACCATTTTCGTAAGCTGCTTGGAAATTCCGGTGAGCTCAAGTTTTCCTCCCCCTCAGGAGGAATCGTCCTAGAACGATTCCTGATAGCCCAACTAATATCACAGGAACAAAATGCCAGAGAAGGAGATGTAGGGGCGCATCGTCATGACAGCCCAGCTGTGTGCCGAGTGCTCCAAGAGCTCCGAGTGCTAGCATCACGAAAACACCGGTCCAATTTAACTTAAGAGGCGCCGCGCCTCGAACCATCCAGAAGAGAAGCACGCCGGGAATAGCTCCCAAGAGAAGAACATCGCGCGCGCATCCCCAGCCCGCTCCACCCATGAGTGGAGCTCCACTCATCGCATGAAATGCGATCATCGCCACCCACATGCCGAGTGCTAGGAGTGGAACTCGCCGAGTCCATCGTCGCTCTTCCCCTGGCACGCTCAACTGAAAGGCTGCAGCAGCTGAAAGTGTGGCCGTTGCTAAAATCATGAGCGTACTGAGTACAAAAAGAGGATCAGTGAGGCGCTGGAATAAGTCTTCGCGAATGCCTCGCAAAGCCATTGCTGCGCCAAAACAAAGTCCCATCGCAGCGAACCATCTTGCAAATCGAATCCAAGGACGAGGAAGCCTCTTCACAGGCTGGAGACGAGTGCCTAATTGATCGATAAGATCATTCGTTTTCATTTTCGGCCCTCCCGAGTTTTCGCAAGCTCTCATAGGCCCGATGGGCCATCACTTTGACCGCTCCCTCAGTCATTTTAAGACGACTCGCCACTTCGCGAACCGAAAGACCATCAAGCTTGAGGAGCTCCACTACTTTTCGTTGGCGAGGGGGAAGGGTCGCGATTATTCGAGCGGCAACTTCTCTTGTGTCGTCCGGCGAGAAAGCCTCAATTGCCACATCGGGGAGTTCACCTCCCGTATCCTCTTCCAATTCTAAGCGTCTTTTCAGCTTCCGGAAGTGGTCAATGACACGGTGATGAGCAATCGCAAACATCCAGGACGCAAATGACCGACTTGGATCATAGGTGTGTCTCGATTCGTGAATCGAGATGAGTGTTTCCTGAACCACTTCATCGACCCATGCGCCCTCGTCCACACGTTTTGAGACATAGCGCTTGGTGAGTTCAGATACGCGTGTCAGCAATTGAACGTATTGAGCTGAGTCACCGCCTTGAGCGGCACTCATGAGTTCTGCCAGAATTCGGTCTTCTTCATCAGTGACAAGCAGTTCCAAGAAATCCTCTTCAGCCTACACAGTAGGGATTCGTTCTAACCGGTACGAAAGTTACGCGGCATCGAAAATTTTTTTCTGCGTAACTTTTCACCTCACCCTATCGCATCCCAGTCGAAATCGACTCATTGTGAGCCGGTAACCTATTGAATGGGAGAACTATCATGAAAATCAGTCAACTTATGTCCGTTTCTGCTTTGGTCCTAGGTCTTTCGGGAGGGGCTCATGCGGCGACCCTTGAAGCTTTCAAAGACGTGGCCTTTGAATCCGCTCGCGCAAAGGATGTGACTACCATCCTCCAATTCCATAAGGAAGGGTGCGCCACCTGTGCTGCCCAAAAAACAGCACTCGAAGCCGCTATCCGCGAAGAGAGTCCAGAGAAAGTGAGAGCCTTTAGCGTGAAGTTTGACCCTGCTTCCGAGATGGCTAAGCGCTATGGCGTGAAAACGCAGTCCACGCTGATCGTCCTAAGAGGAGATCAAGTGGAGAGCAAGTCAGCTGGCATCACCGATGAAACGAAAATCCGCGAACTTCTTTCACACAAGTAACACCAATAAGTAACAGGAGATACGACCATGTTTTCATTTGCCCTGAGTTTTGCAGCGGGAACGCTCACCACACTCTCACCCTGTGTGCTTCCAGCGCTCCCGCTTCTCGTGGGAGGTGCCACTCAAGAACACCGATGGGGACCGCTCGCCATGGCGAGCGGTCTCGTGGTTTCATTCACATCGGTGGGATTTGCGATCGCTTCGATCGGCACGGTGGCGGGTCTCGAGCAAAGTCAGCTGAGAGCCGTGGCATCGGTAGCACTCATCGGGGTGGGAGTTCTGCTAGTGAGCTCTCGTCTTCAATCGCTGCTCTCGCGTCCCTTAGAGATTCTCGCCCGCAAGACGGCTTTAGTCGTCGGACAAAGGAAGTTCCATGGGCTTACAGGGCAGTTCCTTTTGGGATCTCTGCTCGGAGCCCTGTGGAGTCCTTGCGTCGGTCCAACGTTGGGAGCAGCGATCGGACTTGCGGCCGAAGAAGGTTCACGTATGGATGCATTCCTCCGCATGCTCGCATTTGGCGTTGGGGCGGCAACTCCGCTCCTTCTCGCTGGAATGGGCACCCGATCACTCCTTCGACAGCCAGAGGTCCGAAGAATTGCCCTGGCTGCGAAACCCATCATGGGCGGACTCATTATCGTTCTAGGGGCAACCCAACTTCTAGGCGGAATGGAAAAAGTAGAACAATGGATATTGTCCGGCCTACCCGAAGCTTGGCTGCGATTGATTACGTCAATTTAAATAACAAAGAGGAGTTCATATGAAATCGGTTTTGAGCGTTTTACTAGTATTGGGGTCGTTGATCGGAACAGGCTCCTCCGCTTGGGGGACAGAAGTCGCCTTCAAATTGGAGTGGCAACGAAGCTCTTCGCCTCGCAGATTCATCTTTCCAACCACGAATGGAACAGTTGTTGAAGCATCCAAACACCTCCTTAAGATCATCGATCCATTGACAGGATCCATCGAGAAAGAGGTCACAGGATCATTTGGCAGTCAAAACTATTTCAGGTCGAACCGGTTAAAGCTTCACTCACCTCTCCCTAATCACTTGCCTTTACTGCTTCGCGAGGTGGGAGGATCGCTGAATGTGATCGATGCGCAAAAAGGAGAGCTCCTCTTCACGAAAAAACGAGGAGTGAATGTCGACGACTTCGTCGTAAGCCCACTAGGTCGAGTCATTACCCAGGGCGACCCGATCGTCATCGATCCAAAGCTACCTCCTCCGAGCGACGACGCCATTGTCGCGTTTGACTTCTCGGGCAACAAGGTCTGGGGCATTCCCCGCTCCCAGTTCGGTGATTTTATAGGATCCGCGTTTGACTTGAATCCACAGGGCGATGTCCTCTTCACGGTGGATAACCACGACGGACGCGCGTTGTTTATCGACGTTGCCTCGGGAAGACTCCTCAAAACGCTCTTCCTTCCAGTTGCCCCAGATACCCAATTGGACCAACTTGCCTACACGAATGATGGCAAGAAAGCGGTTGCGATCGATGTTAGTGGGGACATCCGGAACCTGTTCATGATCGACATCGCTTCTGACAAGGTGGATGTGCTTCGCTTCCGTGGTAGAGGCTATAAAGGAATCAAGTTAACCGGCCCATGGGTGACGGACATCGCTCAGGAAGCCACAAGCGCTTTCAGCCTTGTCGATACTCGAACCTCGGAGATTTTTCACTTTCCTGAGGATAAAAAGCAAATTGATCCCCATACCGTCCAGTTCTCCGAAAACTACGGCTTGATCTACGAACCTAGCCTCGACTTATTGATCCGCATCTATTCCGTGGTCACCCGGACCTTCATTCCAAGTGAGGATCCAGAAGGATACGGCGAAACCAAAGAAAGTCGGCGATACGAATACGCTGTCTTTTCAGCCGGTCAATGGAGTGGAGGCAAACTGCTCCCTTTACCTATCAGCTGTGCTCCGACGAGTGACGGCTCCGAGTACGGCGCAATTGTCGGGCAAACAGACAAGAGTTTCATCTTAGGGTGCCCACAATACACGGGTCCAGCGGAATTTTCCGGCGTCTCGTTTGAGGTTCTATAGGGGAAATCTATGGGCAAAGCGCGCGGACTAATTTCATGCGTTGAACCTGGAACGAATTTTTAAGCAGAAACAGAAAAATGTTGGAGGAACAATGAAAAAGATAAACGGTCACATATTCAGCGTAATACTGCTCGCGTCCATCATGACCACTTCAGGAGTCGCCCATTCGCAGGAACTTTATTCAGAGATTTTAAATATTAACGAAGCAAAAAAATACAATGGATACAGGTGCGAAGAGAGCAGGGTTCTATCGATCGGACAATACGCCGCAGATAGGGTTACCCGTTATCATCTAAGACGTAGAGATAACATAACCGAATATGGATATCCGGTTTTTGAGTTGATCAGAACTCAATTTGACCGAGCGAGACCGTCGGGGCAGATCAGTAATGAAATAACTGAAACCTTATATAAAGACGTTGTTTGCTACAAAGTTTCCAAAAATGACCCAAGAATTTCTGTTTGCTCTGTGAGCGATAACCCTTCATTCGCAGGTCGTATCTGGACCCAAAAAGTGAATAAAACTTTCGTGTTCGATGCCTATGACCGTACCGTTGAAAGCCAAAAAATTACAATGGACATATTCGGATCCGCTTCACTTAAAGTCGAATTTACTGAAGAGAGATGTGTCCTGAATAACTGAACATGTAAAACTGGATCGACCTACAATTCAAGACAAAGTAGCTAGACCCCCAAAGAGACCGCGTTCCAGCTCAGCCACCACTCAGACAAAACTCAGATCACTGCGCTGACAGTGACTGATTCCGAGTGACGGTCTCAAGGGAGCGATATCGCTAAACCCTTAATGCCTTTGGTTTTTGATTTTGGATACTTACTGCGGTTTACGAAAGACCTTGAAAATAAAATGGCGGAGAGAGAGGGATTCGAACCCCCGATACGGTTACCCGTATAACGGTTTTCAAAACCGCCGCATTCGACCACTCTGCCATCTCTCCGCATTGAGTGAGGTGAGTTCGGGTCGCTTTATGCGATTTAACACTCCCCTGGCTGAGATTGCAGCAAGAAAACGGTTTACCGCGCGCTGTGTTGGATCATGAGATTGCCACCCACTTTGATAAACCCTGGGGCGCCATCAAGGTATTTGTGCAAAACAGGGGGGATCCGCACATTGCCCTCAGAATCTTGGAAGTTTTCTAAGATCGCGATGAAGGTACGACCCACTGCGAGGCCAGATCCGTTCAAGGTGTGCACAAAACGAGGCTTACCTTGAGGCTCGGGGCGATAGCGAATTGCCGCACGACGCGCCTGAAAATCCCCACAATTCGAGCATGACGAAATCTCGCGGTAAGCCTTTTGCGCAGGCAACCATACCTCGAGGTCATAGGTCATTGCAGCAGTAAAGCCCATATCACCTGTACAGAGGCGCACAGTACGATAAGGCAGCTCCAGAAGCTCAAGCACTCGCTCGGCGTTTCTGCGCATCTTCTCGAGCTCTTCATAGGACTTTTCTGGCTCACAAAGCTTCACAAGCTCAACCTTCTGAAACTGATGCTGACGGATCAGACCGCGCGTATCTTTGCCATACGATCCCGCCTCGCTCCTAAAGCAAGGCGAATAAGCGGTAAAATAAAAAGGCAACTTACCGTAGTCGATGATTTCTTCACGATGGATATTGGTTAGCGGCACTTCTGAAGTCGGGATCAAAAACAGCTCACGTGAGTGCTGCTTTTCTTCTACGGTCACACCGGTCTTAAAAAGATCCGCTTCGAACTTAGGCAACTGTCCCGTGCCAGTCATCGTTGGACGGGTCACCATGAAAGGAGGAATCACCTCGCGATATCCATGCTCGCGCGTGTGCAAATCGAGCATGAACTGAATCAATGCACGCTCAAGAGTCGCACCTGCCCCCATATAGAGAGCAAAGCGCGCACCCGACATGCGGCCCGCGCGCTCAAAATCCAAGATTCCAAGGTTCTCACCCAAAGCAACGTGATCTTTAGGCTCAAACGAAAACTGCGCAGGCGTGCCCCAACGATGCACTTCGAGATTGTCGGAGGCCTCTTTACCGTCCGGCACTTGTTCACTAGGGATGTTAGGAATCGTCATCGTCAGCGCGCCAAAACTCTCTTCTACGGCCTTCAACTCTTCATCAAGCGCCTTGATGCGATCGCCTACCGCACGCATGGCTGTAACTTTCTCCTCTGCCAGATCGGCAGAGGCAGGGTCGCTTTTCGCTTTAGCTTTGAGCTGCGCGATCTCTTGCGAAGCAGCGTTGCGCTGCGCTTTAAGCTTTTCACTTTCGTGAATCAGCTCTTTGCGCTTGCGCGACAAATCAGAGAGCTTGGAGACTAACTCAGTCCCTACGTTGCGGCGAAGAAGCCCTTTTTCGAGATCTGCTATGTTTTCCTGAAAATAACGCGAGTCCAGCATGCCGCTTAGAATAGCACAGGGGGCTGGTTTTCAGCTAGACCCGATGATGCATCAGCCTCTTGGGGCGCACCTTTTACTTATACCGCTCAAACTGCGCTCGATCGGGGGCATCAGGCTCCATTTCAAGATACTTTCTAAATGCAGCTACCGCCCCCGGTGTATCGTTCATTTCTCGATAAGCCATCCCAAGGCGCTTGTAGATCAATGGATTAGCTTTGTCGTAACTAAGTGCGCTGTTGTAGAGCGCAATTGCAGCCTGATAATTCTTCATTAAGTACGCCGTATACCCAGCTTGCTGCCGGGCTTCGGCGTTAGTCGGCGCGACCTGCATGGCCTTGTTGAAGAGTTCTTGTGCTCCACCCGCTCCCTGAAGGACTCCAAGTTCGATCTGCTCCTTGCCCAAGGCAATGAGAGTCCTAATGCTCTGTGGGTTGTTGACCAACTCTTTTTGAAACTCCTCAGCAGCGCGTTTATGATTGCCCTGTACTGCGTAGAGAAAGCCCCGGTAAAAGGCCAGATTGGGGTATCTGGGATAGATGAGATACACTTTGTCGAGCTCTTCATTGGCTTTTTCGAATTCTAGCTTCTTGAGATAAATGTTGTAGCGCTCAAGATAGCCGCTCGGATCTGAGGGATTTCGTTCAGAGTAGGACTGATACGCGACGAGCGCTTGCGAAAGTGCTGATTTGTCCGTGTTTTCTCGGTTCATGTGAATCTGGCCCTGTAGCTTCCAGGCATAGGCATGCTCATGATCTGAACTTTTCGCCTGATCCACAAATCGCTGCGCTTCTTCCCAGTTGCCCCTTTGGATGTTCATCTCAGCAATAGAAGAAAGGAGGTCAGCACGCGCTGCACTTTGCTTGGATAACTCATCTTGAAGCAAGCTGATGGCCTGATCAATCGATTGAGTCGCCGCGACGCACTTTGCGGTACCCACGATAGCGTCCAAATTGAGCGGATCGTAACGAAGTGCCAGAGCAAAGAAAAATGGCGCTTCCTTAAAGTTTTTGGTCGCCATGAGGCTTTTTGCATACGCGATGTAGGTGTCCGGATCGATCGTATCCCGACCCATGGCCTTCTTATAATAGGTCTGAGCCTCAGCATGTAAGCCCTGCTTTGCGTACATGTCGCCAGCGGCTTTGTCGACCGCGCTCGCCGACACGGGCAAGGATTTGAATTGAGTGAGGGCCTTGTTCGCATCCTCCCACTCATAACTTTGAATCAAGATCCCAATGTACTTTGACCAGGCTTCAACGTTTTTAGGGGCCTGTACTGTAGCTTTGCGGTAATTCGCCAACGCATTGCCAATGTCATTTTGAAGCCTGAACATATCGCCAATCTTGATCAATGCCGCCGCTGAGCCTGGATTGGCTTCATGAGCCCGGAGAAACTGCACCAGAGCGTCGTGATAGCGATTAGTCTTGAGGAGCTTCTCTCCCTGACTCAGAAAGTAATACATCTGTGCAGCCTTCTTCACCTCCGCAGTAGTCGTATCACCCGCTCGGGATCGCAATGTGTAGTATTCGAGAAGATAGTCATGATTGCTTGGGTCGAGCTTAACGGCGCGCTCTATCGCGCCCAGCGCGTGATCAGGCTTATCGTAAAGCTGATTGAGCTGAGCATGCAGAATATACGTACGCGCTAGCTCCTTAGGGGCAAGCAGCCCGGTGTGTTCTGTGAGAAAGCTAAGATGGGCCGCCGCGCCTTTAAGATTTCCGGCTTCCGAAAACATCTCGGAGATTCTCAATCGAGACTTCGCATGAGCCGGGTTCATCTTGATCGCCTTCTCGTACTCCTTGAGAGCGCTTTCTCGATCTTTTAGTTTCTCGGCAATCATCCCTCGCAGATAGAAGACCTTTGCACTAAAGGCCTTATTGTCCGGTATTTCTCTGATGTATCGAGCCGCAGTTTGCCCATCTCCGCGATGATAAAAGGCAAGGGCTAGGTAGTAAAATAGTTCATAGCCAAATTTGTCATTTCGCTTTGTATACTCGTTTATCCTGCCTTGTGCATCCTCGGGACGGTTCACAGTGATGTAAAACTCAACGTCTGCAATCACAGTTTCTGGCAAGTCGACCTTCTTGGCGCGGGACAGATCGATTATTTTGGTGATCGTACTGAAGTACTGATCGTCCTTGTTAGATGAATCGATGAGATTGAGATAGCTCGACGCAAGCATCGCGAGCGCCTTGACGTGATTTGTATCTTTTGCCGCCGCCTTCAATAACTTGTCTGCCGCGGCTCGATATCCAACGACGTTGTCGAGCACATAGTCACGCATTGCTAAAGCATAGAGCTGATTCGCCTCTTCTGGGTTAGCTTGCCCTTGAACAAACGCCGGAAGCGACGGCCGTATAGGCATCCATCTTTGAGGTGCTTGAGGGGTTGATTCGTCAAACAAGGCCTCATGCGCTAGAGCAACAATTCCTAGGACAATCGCCGCTTTTTTAATGTGATCAAAAAGCGATTGTTTGTTTTTTCCGGGCAATGTGGACGACGATACGCCCGGCGTATTCACTAAATCAGACCGCTGAAATACGACCGTCGATTCGTTAGCGATTCTTTTTGCGTTGGCGTCCGAATCAAAAAGCTGAATGCTCGAAACAGGCTCTTCTGCAAGTGCAATTGGGTCGTTGCTCAAGTTCGATTCCACAGGTCTGCCTTCGTCTTCAACGGAGACTCTGGTTTTATCAGCGTCCTCTTCGGGAACGTCCGACATGACAGTGGTTTTTTCTTCTTCCTCTTGGGCTGCCACAGACGCTACGTCCATCTCAACAGGCGCAGGCTCCTGGTTGTCTTCGGAGCTCAGGATGACAGTTCTGTCTGCAGCCGTAGGAATAGCATCTAGTAAGCCGGTCTGAGCCATCGTATTGAGCTCAGGCAACTCTCCCATGGGCGGCAGGTTCTCAGCCATGAGATGGGCAGCTCCGGGCAGCATCTGCGTGGGTCCGAGAGGCACTGTCCCCTCCGACGAGTCATATTTTTCCAGATCTTTGCTTTCTTCTCTCGCCAAACTGCCATCAGCCCGAGCCACTAGCAGCTCGCCAATGGCTGCAATTGCGTTGATATCGACCCATTCGCCATTGGGATACTCACGCGCGACTTCGTTGCCGATAATTTGATTCTTTAGAATCAATTGGCGGACGCGGCTTAGCACAAGCGGACCCAAGATCCGGCCTGATGCGAGTTTGATTTTGTATGTTTTGCCAGTTGTGGACATTGTCTGGTGAGCTTTTAGGCTTCAAACAATTATACACCTGAACTGGAGCTGTCGCCTATGTCGGGGAGTATTCGCTCATCTCCGGCCACTACTCATCGCCAAAGAGATGACTCCCTTAAAGCTCACCTTCCAAAAACGCATTTAATATTAAAGGTTTAATAAATCGAATGAACTCGGCAAAAAGTCCAGAATAGTGTTGTAAATCACTTTCATTACTCGTATAAGCAGGTCAACTTTATACAGAGGACTAAACAATGTCTCGTTTGATCCCCCTTTCTTTTCTTTTCTTGGTCTTCGCAGATGCTGCCTTTGCAGAAGATGTTCATATGAAATGCGCCTTTGATTTTGCGCCGAACGATACGATTTGCGGCGGAAAAAACTGCGAGAGCCAGATCGGTATCGAGCAAACGGGTGACAAGCTCCTCGCCGGATTCACCTTCGACGAAATGGGCGGGGTTCAACCCGGACTCGGCGCCGTGAACCTATTAGCCGACCCATCGAAGATCTTTTACAGCTACGCCTTCAAAGTCCTGACTGCCGGCGCCCAATACACCCCGAACCTCGAGGGTACGTCTGACACTTTTTGGAATCATCAAACGGCGCCCAATTATCGCCGTGAACAAGTTCAGGTCTGGTTGACTGTTAACTCAAAGACCCCAGCACAGTCCCAGATCCGCGTCCGCCGCACTCCGATCTTTTCGGGCGGCTTGAGCTTCTTCAACTCGGACTCACACCTTGAGAAAGCTGTCGACAAGACGATGTCGGCGCTCTGCTCGGACGCGAAATAATCATAAAGACGACTGAAGTAGCCAATCTTTCATGACTACAGACTGGATACTGCCTGCTTAGCCGCTGCAAGCATCCGCGCCGGAAATACCCCGATCTGAAGCGTCAGCACGACCATCGAGGCAACAGCGAACGTTGACCACACGGAAACTCGGGTCGTTGCCGGGCTGCCGACGGGCTCGCGCATGTACATGCAAACCAATACGCGAAGGTAATAGTACACGGAGATCGCGCTACAAAGAACACTGATGATAACGAGGCCAATCTCTCCGGCTTGAATTGCCGAGTAGAAGAGCATGTACTTGGCAGCGAACCCCGCCGTAGGCGGTACACCAGCCATTGAGAAGAGAAAAACGGCCATCGCAAACGCGAGCCAGGGATGCCTACGAGAAACTCCGGCCAGGTCGTTGAGATTGAGTCCTGAGTCTTCGCGTGCTGCCAGAACAGTCAACACCACAAAGGCTCCCAAGTTCATAGCGGCGTAAGCCACTAGGTACAGGACCACAGGTGCATATCCTTGTTCACTGTGAGGGCCAGCAAGCAATCCAACCAATAAGTACCCGGAGTGCGCAATCGATGAATATGCAAGCATGCGCTTGAGATTGGTTTGAGTGAGCGCCACTACATTGCCCAGCGCCATCGTAAGGACGGCACAGACCCAGAGGATGTCGTGTATGTGATTTTGGATCACAGCCGACAAGCCCCTTCCGTACCCGAGCGAGAGAAAGACTCGCAAAAAGGTAGCAAATGCCGCAGCTTTAAGGCCTGTGGTCATGAAGCCTGTCACGGGAGCTGGAGCGCCCTCATAGACATCAGGCATCCACATATGAAACGGGACTAGGGCAACCTTGAAAAGGAAGCCCAAAACCACAAACCAAACACCTAACATGAAAACAGGCGACATCGCCTGGGGTTGGGATTTTACAAAAGCAGCGATCTGTTGGATCTGGGTAGTCCCAGTCGTCCCGTAAAGTAGCGCCGATCCATAGAGCAATACCGCAGAAGCAGCGGATCCCAGGATAAAGTACTTCATCGCACCTTCATTGGATCTGCGATCCGCTCGGCGAAAACCAACGAGAACATAGATCGATAGAGACATCAGCTCGAGAGCAATAAAGATCACGATCAAGTCAGTAGCCGCGGTCATGAGCATCATGCCCAGAGCTGAAAATAGAACGAGCACATAGTATTCAGGATGCTGAAGCTTCTCTTTGTCCAAATAGCGAAAGCTCGCAAGCACTGTAAGCCCCGCAGTGGCGAGGAACAGGATATTAAAAAAACTAGAATACATATCCGAGGTCATTGTCCCGTTGAATAAATCTACCGTCGCTCCATCAAGCAATCCGCTCGATGAACACAATCCCATCACCAACGTCAGCAAAGTTAAAATGAACACCGGCCACTTGGGTTGAACCACCCGGAGTACGCTTGCGAGGATCGTCAGCACTGTGCCGCCAAAGACCCAAAGGTAGGGTCCGAGGGCCGTGAATTGCTCTGGCGATAGAGCGAGAAGCTCGGGACGAATCGTTTGAAGAGTTTCCATTATTAGCTTCTACCTTTGAGAGGGTGTTGAGGCGACCCGGCTAGGAAAAGGGCTTGCCGCATTTACAACCGCAGTTGCAGAACTGACGCTTGCTCCACTTCGACTCAAAAACCGCTCCACGGATGGCTGCAGTTTATCGAAGAAGAAATTGGGGTAAATCCCCATCACGAAAACGGCAATGAGCAAGGGAGCCAAGACGAGCATCTCTCTTGGGGAGAGATCCTTTAGGTCTTCGTTCTCTTTGTGGGTGATGGGTCCAAACATCACTCTCTGGAACATCCACAGCATGTAGACCGCGCCAAAAATGACACCCAAAGAGGCCACCGCAGTGAGCCCTGGATTTGTTTTCCAAGCACCCAGAAGGATCAAAAACTCTCCGACAAACCCATTAGTCCCTGGAAGAGCGACCGACGAAAGGGTCACTATCATGAAAGCCACGGCAAACAACGGCATCACCTTGGTGATCCCGCCAAAGTCCGAGATCTCGCGCGTATGGCGACGTTCGTAAATCATGCCGACCAGCAAGAACAGCGCTCCTGTAGAGATGCCGTGATTGAGCATCTGATAGTAGGCGCCGGTCACGCCGATGGCGTTGAGAGAGAAAAGACCTAGAATCACGTAGCCCATGTGACTCACTGAAGAGTAGGCGACGAGCTTCTTGATGTCTGGCTGGACCATGGCCACCCAGGCTCCGTAGCAAATAGCAATCGCAGCCAAGATCATGAACGGAACTTGGAAGTACACGACCGCCTGAGGGAAGAGAGGAAACGCAAACCTCATAAAGCCGTAGCCACCCATCTTCAGGAGGATCGCAGCTAGGATCACGCTGCCCGCCGTCGGGGCCTGCACGTGCGCATCAGGCAACCAGGTGTGCAACGGGAAGAGAGGGACCTTGATCGCAAATGCCAGGGCAAACGCCAAGAACATCAAGTTCTGCGGAGAGAAGAACCCTCCTCCGAGAGTCTGCACCTTGTAGAGATCCAACGCAAAGGTAGAGTAAGTGCCAAACTGAAGCTTGTGCTGGTACGACAGATAAAAAATGGCAACCAGCATGAGGAGCGAACCGACGAGCGTGAATAGAAAGAACTTCATCGCGGCATACACGCGATCCTTGCCCCCCCAGATGCCAATCAAGAAGTACATGGGGATGAGCATGGCTTCCCAGAACACGTAGAACAGGAAGATATCCAAAGACACGAAAGCACCGAGCATTCCCGTCTCGAGCGAAAGCAACAGGAAGTAATACTCGCGAAGCCTGGTCTCAACCGCTGTGAAAGATCCCAGAACCGCGATAGGCATCAAAAAAGTTGTCAGCAGAATCAACCACAGGCTAATGCCATCCATCCCAAGATTGTAGGAAATGCCGAGCTCGGGCAACCAAGGGATCGTCTCGGTAAACTGAAACTCCGCACCAGCTGCGTTGAACTGAAAATAAAGGATCGTCGAGAACCCAAAGGTGACAAGAGTACCTAGTAAGGTCCAGGCCTTTAGCGCTTTCTTGCCTCCTTCTGTGTCTGCAGGCAAAAGCAGCCCGATCAGCGCCAAAATCAGAGGTAGAAAGACAACACAAGTAAGCAGATGAGAATCAAGCCATTCCATAGATCAGGTACCCCACCGTCGCTACGATCCCAATGAGGAGCATAAGCGCATAAATTTGAATCGACCCCGTCTGCAATACCTTGACGGTTTCGCCTGTCTTCTCTGATACGCGACCTAAACCGACAATGAAGCGATCAATAATTGCGACGTCCAAGCCTTTCCAAAGCGCATTGGAGAGCGCCTGAATCGGTTTTACAATAGTCGCTTCGTAGATCTCGTCGACGTACCACTTGTGATCCAATAGATCATGCAGCCAAGCCCACTTTTTCTTGATGGCTTCTGGCTTGGCGAGGTCTTTATAAAGCGAAAGTCCCACGGTGATGCCAGCTACGGCTCCCGCGACGCTGAGGCCCATCAGGATCCACTCCATGTTGCCGCTGATCGCTGGAGCGGCATGGGCAGGAATCACAGGTTCAAGCCAGTGCTCAAGCCAACTCATATGTGGGATACCTATAAAACCGCCCACGGCACTCAGTAGGGCCAACACGCAGAGAGGGATAGTCATCACCGCAGGAGACTCGTGCACGGCAACAGTCTTAGATCCGTGCTTTTTGTCGTGACCATGACTTCCGTGTCCATGGTCATTGTTTCCACCCTGTCCATGACCATGATCATGGGCCGCTGGTGTAAAGCGTGGCTTTCCTAAGAACGTCAAAACAAAGAGGCGGGTCATATAGAACGCTGTCATGACCGCAGTCAGCGCGCCGAGGAGCCAGAGCACCACGTGCCCATGGGAAGAGCTAAACGCTAACCAAAGAATCTCATCTTTGGAGAAAAACCCAGAAAACGGCGGGATGCCACAGATCGCAAGCCAACCGAGCGCGAACGTCGCGAATGTCACAGGCATGTACTTCTTGAGCCCACCCATCTTCATGATGTCCTGCTCCTCGTGCATTCCGTGGATCACGCTGCCCGCTCCCAGGAAGAGCAAGGCCTTAAAGAATGCGTGCGTGATGACGTGAAACACGCCGGCCGTGTAGGCACCCACTCCGCAGCCCAAGAACATGTAGCCGAGTTGTGAAACAGTTGAATAAGCGAGAACCTTTTTGATGTCCCGCTGGGTAATGGCGATTGTCGCAGCGAAGAAAGCCGTGAAGACACCGACGGCCGCCATAACATGCAGCGCATTTGGCGCATGACTATACATGTAGTTGAGCCTCGACACCATGTAGATGCCAGAGGTCACCATAGTCGCCGCATGAATGAGCGCGGAGACGGGAGTCGGGCCTGCCATAGCATCTGGCAACCAAACGTAGAGAGGGATCTGCGCCGACTTGCCCATGCAGCCCACAAAGAGCAGAAGGCAGATCGTGGTGAGAAGAGCTTCGTCCGCGTGACCGGCAACTTGCTGGAGGGCCGAAAAATCGAGCGTCCCAAAATGGTTGAAGATCATGAACATGCCGAGCAGAAAGCCGAAGTCACCGACGCGGTTCACGATAAAGGCCTTCTTGCCGGCCTTAGCTTTCTCCATGTCGGTGTACCAATAACCAATCAGCAGATAGCTGCAGAGACCGACCCCTTCCCAACCCAAGAAAAGGATCGGAAGAGACGCGCCCAGCACCAGCATCAACATCGCGAAACAGAAAAGATTAAGGTAAGCGAAGAACTTACCCGGAGTCGCGTCGTGGCTCATGTACCCGACTGAGTAGAGGTGGATCAAGGTACCAACACCTGTGATCACGAGAGTGAATAAGGTGTTGAGAGAGTCCAACCTAAAAGCCATGTCGAGATTGAACTTACCAACGGTGATCCACGGAAAAAGCGTTTGCTCAATCACACGATGCTCGCCGGGCATCCCGTAAAGCTGCAGAAACAGCATGAGCGACACGACAAAGGAGGATAGAATCGCGAGCGTCGCGATGCCTCCCGTGATCCCCGCGCTCGCTTTTGTGCGACCTTTCGGCGCCTGTCCAAACGCATACCAGGAGCCATTGATGAGAAACCCTACGAGCGGAAACAGCGGGATGAGGGCGATCATTACGTTCACTCCCTAAGTAACTGAATTTGGTCCGTATCCACGCTTCGCAACGTGCGGAACATGGCGATAACAAGACCCAGGCCGACAGCGCTTTCAGCGGCGGCTACAGTGATAATGAAAAACACCGACATCTGACCGCCCATATGATGAAGCTCTTTGGAGAAGGTCACGAAAGTCAAGTTCACGGCATTCAACATGAGCTCAATGCTCATGAGAATAACCAAGATGTTGCGCCGGATTAGAACACCGGTAAATCCAATGAAGAAGATTGCAGCGCAAAAAGATAAAACAACCCAGGGCTCGACTTGAGTCATCTTAGTTGGCTCCTTTGGGGGTATCGAGCTTGCGCTTGGCGATTGCCACCGCACCTACGATCGCAGCTAGCAGCAGGACCGAGGTGAGCTCGAAGGGAAGTATGTACTCGGAAAACAACAACTCAGAGAGAACCCGAGTGTTTCCTCCGGCAGCCTCGATCCTCTCCGGTGTAAACGTCGCAACCGGAGCAAGAGGTTCGCTGTGCTTAAATGCCCAAACAAAGGCAACAAAGAGCGTCAGACAGAGTGCCCCCGCAGCGGATCTAATGCCTACGTGCGAACGAGCAAGATCGAACGAAGGGACATCCGCATTGAGAAGCATGATGACAAAGATGAAGAGCACCATGATGGCGCCCGCGTAGACTAAAACTTGGAGAGCAGCAATCAAGTGTGCATCCAGGAGCGCATAGATCCCGGCAAAAGAGAAGAACACAACCACCAAACTAAACGCACTGGCCACGGGGTTTTTCTTGAGGATCACAAGGAGCGAGCAGGCGATCGCCAACGAGGCGAAAGCGTAGAAAAAGAGGGGCTGTATATCCAACATTATTTATTCCCCCTTTGCTCGAGCAAGTAGGCCTTATCCCAAACATCGCGGGAATCCGTGCTCATTTCATAGATGGTACTCAACTTGATCGCGTCTTTAGGGCAGGCCTCTTCGCACATGCCGCAGAAACAGCAGCGCAAGAGATCAATTTCAAATTTCACAGGGTACTTTTCCTTATCGGGACGCTCACCTGCTTCGATGTGGATACACTCAGCGGGGCAAACCGTGGGACAAAGCATACATGCCGTGCAGTTTTCGACGCCATTTGTGGCTTTTATGTAATGCATCCCACGAAACCGCGGTGAGTACTGGCGCCGCTCCTCGGGATACTGGATGGTCACCTTTGGCGCGAAGAGCATGTTGCGCATCGTGATGCCTAGGCCCTTGGCGATGTCCCAGAAGTAAATTTCCGACAAGAGGCTGTTTTTCTTTTTAACTAACATCGTATTATTCCTCAGGTAGCCCTTAGAAAGCTTGGAAGTAGATCAGGACTCCGGTCACGAAGATGTTAACGAGCGATAGGGGCAACATCACTTTCCAACCCAGGTCCATGAGCTGGTCATAACGAAACCGCGGCAAAGTCCAGCGAACCCAAACAAAGAACCACATAAAGAAGACGAGCTTCAAAAAGAAGGATGCCATCTCTAGTATCACGCGAATCGCTTCGGAATAGCCGCCAGTGATCTCTGCGTATTGAACAATGAGTTGGTGCAACCAACCCAGACCATGCCATCCGCCAAAGTAGAGTGACACAAAAAGACCACAGGCAGTGGCCATGTTGATGTACTCAGCCATCATAAGGGTGGCGAACTTCATCGACCCGTACTCAAGGTGGTAACCAGCAACGATCTCGGACTCGCCTTCTGGCAAGTCAAACGGCAAACGGTTGGTTTCAGCGAAGGCGGCCGTCATGAATATCAAAAAGCCCACCGGCTGGATGAAAATCCCCCATTTAGGGATGGCAAGGCCAGCGACCGTGAACAGCGTCTCACCCTGCATCGCGGAGATCTCGCCTAAATGAACGGTCGAAAAAGTCATGATGATGCCGATCACGGAGAGGCCCATCGACAACTCGTAACTGATCATTTGGGAGGAGCTTCGCAGGCTTCCGAGCAGGGCATACTTGTTGTTAGAAGCCCAACCGCCCATGATAATGCCGTAAACGCCGAGCGACGCGATCGAGAAAACATAGAGGAGTCCGACATTCAGGTCGGCAACCTGGAACTTGAGCAAGTGTCCATTGATCATGACTTCGCTTGCATAAGGAATCACGGCAAACGTCATCAGCGAAGGCACGAGCGAAACGACTGGGGCGAGCAAATAGTAAAACTTGGTGACATGCGCCGGGACGATGTCTTCCTTGAATAAGAACTTCACACCGTCTGCGAGCGACTGAAACAATCCCAGCGGACCTACTCGGTTGGGTCCGAGACGGTTCTGCATGAGTGCCGAGCCCCGGCGCTCGACCCAAGCCATGAGTGGAGCAACCTGAAAAACAAGGGCGAACATCACGGCGGTCTTGATCACCATCGTTACAGAATCGAAATGATCGTAGAACCAGGTCGTATCCATGGGTCTTGCCCTCAGGGATTGGCGGCCATCGCGGCCCCAGCGGTTTGAGTTTGCTTGCGATTCACCCACATCATGAGGATCTCGCTCACGGCTTTGCATTGGCCCGGAGGCAGGATCGCCCGACGAAGCCGTTGCTCTTTGCCTTGAAAGTTAACGATTGTTCCATCTTTCTCGGCGAACGAAGCTCCAGGCAGCACGGCTGCGAAATGCTCGACTTGCTGTTGACTAAATACGCCAACGCCGACAGCCTGAATGCCCTTTAGGTCCGGCATCTGGGCGCGCCCACCACGGAACACGATCACTGCATCTGTTCCTTGCGGAAGCTGGCCGAAACCAGTGAGACCGAGCTTTTCGATCCCATGCAAATTGCTTGTCTTGCTCTTGCGCTTGAGCAAGCGGTCTGCAGCATCGTCATCCGCTACAGCCTTGATGCCAGGCGTTCCAAAGTGAAAGAGCTGGGCGCCAGGCAAGTTCGACCTAGCGAAGTCCAAGATAAGCTTTCCTTCTTCGTTAGTCAGATCTGAGCCAATGAGCACAGTGATCGCACGCGCTCCAGTGATAGCTCGCTTGGCCGCATCGACAGCAGAGCCCCACTCCGAGAGAGTTAGCCCAGAGCCTCCGGAGACAGCTGGATCAGTCACGCGCTTCGCATCGTGCACGTAATGGTAGTTAAAACGGCCCTCATCGCAGAGCCAATACTGGTTGATCTCCATGTTCTCGCGCGGAAGGCAACGGTAGATCCGATTGGACTCCTGATGAATCTCCATATTGCAGCCGCGTGAGCAACCTTCGCAAATGGTCGCAGTTTTCTTAAGGTACCAGGCACGCTTGCGAAACCTAAAGTCCTTGAGAGTCAACGAACCGGTTGGGCAGACGTCAGCATAGTTGCCTGCGTAGTCGGTCTCAAGAGGGCGCCCATCGATCGTTGTGATCTCGGTATTGTTGCCGCGCTTAACGGCCACCATCTCACGAATGCCCGCGACTTCTTCGCCGAAGCGTATGCATCGCGTACAGTGGATGCAACGATTCATGTTCTTCTTGATGACCGGCCCCATATCGAGATCGAGATAGGTGCGACGTTCTTCAGTATAACGAGAATAGGAATCGCCAAAACCAAACGAGTTATCCTGGAGGTCGCACTCGCCAGACTTATCGCAGATCGGACAATCGAGCGGGTGATTGATAAGCAAGAACTCCATCACCGACTTTTGATTCTGAAGCGCGCGCTCAGACTTGGTCTTAACAACCATCCCTTCAGTCGCCGGCGTCGAGCAAGCCGTCTGGAGTTTCGGCATCTTCTCGATCTCGACCGTGCACATCCGGCACTGCGCGACGATCGAGAGCCCAGGGTGATAGCAAAAGAACGGGATGTCGATGCCGGCTTTTTTGGCGACTTCGATCAAGTTTTGACCAGGAGTGAACTCGACCTCGCGGCCGTCGATCATGCACTTGGGCATTTTCCACCTCGAATATGGGCTTCAAAGTCGGCCCTAAATTTTTTGACGAAGCTAGTGACAGGTCCAGCCGCCGCATCCCCAAGCGCACAAAGCGTGCGTCCGTTGATGTTGTTGGCGATATCGAGGAGTAAATTAAGATCTTGCTCACGACCATGACCATGCTCGATGCGCTCGAGAACGTCTTCCATCCATTTACACCCTTCACGGCAAGGTGTGCACTGGCCACATGACTCGTGCGCATAGAATTTTGTGATTCGAGCGATGAGCCTGACCATACAATAATCTTCGCTCACAACCATGAGTGCGGCTGAACCCATCATGGTGCCGATCTTCATGAGCGGCTCGATGTCGTAGATGGCGTCGATCTCGTCCGCCGTGAGCACAGGCGCTGACGATCCCCCCGGGATCACAGCCTTGAGCTTTCGATCATTGAGAATGCCGCCGGCAACATCGTAAATGAGCTGACGGACAGTGTGGCTGCCCGCATCGATCTCGTAGACACCCGGCTTTTTGACGTGGCCGGAAATGCTGATCAGGCGGGTGCCACCAGATTTCTCGATCTTGCCCATCTTAGCGAACCATTCACCGCCCTTATTGATGATGAATGGAATGTTAGTAAGAGTCTCGACGTTGTTAACGACAGTAGGACCACCAAAGGCGCCAGCTTGCGCAGGGAAAGGCGGCTTCACGCGAGGTTCTCCGCGCTTGCCCTCAAGAGAGTTGAGCAGTCCGGTTTCTTCACCACAGATGTAGGCGCCGGCACCTCGGTGCACCGTCAGGTCGAAGTCAAAGCCTGAGCCCTGGATATTCTTGCCGAGATAACCCTTGTCGTAGGCTTCATCGATAGCGGCATTGAGCAGCTTCGCCTCGCGTGTGTATTCGCCACGAATGTAGATGTAGCCCGTGTGCGAGCCGATAGCGTAACCCGCAATGACCATGCCTTCGATCAGACAATGCGGCGTATAGCGCATGAGATCGCGGTCTTTGAAGGTGCCAGGCTCGGACTCGTCAGCGTTGCAAACTACGTATTTGGGTTTTTTAGATTCTTTAGGGATGAAGCCCCACTTCATGCCTGTGGGAAAACCTGCGCCGCCCCGACCGCGAAGATTGGATTTCTTCACCTCATTGATGATGTCATCCTGTTTCATCCCAAAGGCTTTTTTCATGGCCGCATAGCCATTCATTTTGCTGAGATAGTAGGAGAGCGGGCGGGCTTCGTTATTAAAATGCTGAATATAGAGAGTTTCGCTCATAATCGCCTCATCCCAACGAATCGAGAAGTTTGTCGAGCTTCTGAACGTCCAAGTTTTCGTGATAATCGTCGTTGAGCATCATGGCTGGCGCAGTCCCACAGGCGCCTAAGCACTCTTCTTCCATAAGCGTGAACTTCTTGTCGCGCGTGGTCTCGCCACATTTGATGCCGTATTTTTTCTCGACGTGCTCGACGAGGTCATAAGCACCACGGAGACAACAAGCGACGTTGGTGCACACCTTGAGGTGGTGCTTTCCGACGGGCTTGAGATTGTACATGGTGTAAAAGCTCGCCACCTCGCGAACCTGCGCAGGGTGGATGCCAATGTACGCGCCAATCTCTTCAAGGATCTCGGGCGGCAACCAGCCTGTCTCTTCTTGCGCTTGATGGAGGGCAGGCAAGAGCAGCGCCACTCGGCTCGGGTAACGCGGCACCAGCCTATCCATTGCATCGTAGAATTTTTTTGAGAGAAGTTTATTCGCCATAATTTCTAATATGTTTCTGGTTACTTGACGCTTCGCACTTCAAAAAGGTGCCCGGCACCCTCTTCGCTTTCTGCGGCACGTACTGTTACCGATCCAACTCCCCTGCGATCACGTTGATACTACCCAGCGCTGCCACCATGTCGGCAATCTTTTGCCCCTCTACCATCGGCGTGAGCGCCTGATAGTGCCAAACACTTGGTCCCCGGATGCGCATACGATGGGCACGGGGTGAACCCTTGCTCACGATATAAAATCCCACTTCCCCATTAGCCCCTTCAAACTGAGTGTAGGCTTCGCCTTCCGGCACATCAAAGCCTGTCATGAAGAACTTGAAGTGATGGATCATTCCTTCCATGGTGTTGAAAACAACATCCTTGTCGGGAATCCTCACACGCTTATCTTCTGCCCAGATTGGACCCTTCTTGATGCGATCGGCGCATTGATTCAAGATATTGAGCGACTGCCTAATCTCAGCTAACCGCACCATGTAGCGATCAAAGACATCGCCATTTTGAGCAACCGGCACGTCAAACTCGACGTCTTTATAGTACATGACCGGCTGATCACGTCGTAGATCGATGTCGATCCCGGCCGCGCGAGCATTGGGGCCAGAGTAGCTGTATTGCATGCACTGTTCTTTATTGAATACGCCGACACCAACAGTTCGTTGCTTCCAAATTTTGTTGTTGGTGAGGAGACGATCCATCTCGTCGATCACATCGCGGGTTTTTTTAACCCAGGCTTTGACTTCCTGTTCCCACCCCTCGGGAGCGTCAGCCATCAACCCGCCTACGCGAGCGTAAGATGTCGTGAGGCGAGCGCCACAGAGTTTCTCAATCAGGGTATAGGCCTCTTCGCGCTGGTGGAATCCGTACAAGAAGAAGGAGAACGCGCCTAAATCGACAGCATTGATCCCCACGCAGATCAGGTGATCAATCACGCGCGCGATCTCACAACACATCATCCGTATCCAAATGCAGCGATCCGGCACTTCGACGCCCATCAGCTTTTCGACGGACATCGCATAAACCGTGTTGTTCAGTAGCGCCGAACAATAATTCAGGCGGTCCGTGTAGACGATGAAGTTGTGATAGGTACGATTTTCGCCGAGCTTTTCCTTGGCGCGATGGGTGTACCCAAACTCGCAATAAGACTTCTCAATCGTTTCACCGTTAAGCTTCGCAACCATCCGGAGAGCGCCATGCATCGCTGGATGAGTGGGTCCAATGTTGACGACGACGCGCGAATCATCCCATAGATCATCCGGGTCATGCTCGATCGATTTGTTGCTTGCTATGTCGAATTTGGCTCTTTCGCAAGCAGCGTCGGTTTTTGAGTTTGCCATGTTGTTTTCCTTGCCCGATGCGATTTTCAGTCCTGGAGAAGCTGCTGATTCGCCTCCATCGGTTCCGTAAATATCTGATAGCCTCGAAGAGGATAGTCCTTTCGCAATGGATGTCCCTGCCAGCGTTCGTCCATCAATATGCGCCGGAGATCTGGATGCCCGGAGAACTTCACGCCAAACATG
>CAZGCK010000043.1:0-23438 GCA_964524175.1 uncultured Bacteriovoracaceae bacterium
TGATCGAAAGCTCGATGCGCGTGAACTCTTTGCCTTCGATCTTGGTGTAAGGTCGGTCCGTGCCGCCAAAAAAGCTATCCACGAGCGCGTAAGCCAGCTTGCTCTCGAACACGAGAAGAGCCGGTCCACGTAAGCTTTCAAAGCGCATGATGCACATGCAGCTCGGGATCGGGAGTGTGTTCACGAACTCGCCAAACTTAAGCAAGTCGGTCGAGATAATCGAGATGGTCGCTATCTTGCGGAGTGCATTGGACAGCGACATTCGGTAAAGCCGGATAAACCGCTCGTAGATAATATCGAGCGTGGGCATGCGGCCGCGGATGACGCGGTCTTGATTGGTCAAATCGTAAGGCGTGACCTCCGCATCCGGCATCCCGGAATCGCCCCAGTCGCCTCCTCCTGCGTCTTCTCCTCCAGCGTCCCCGCCACCCTCTGCGGGTGCGCCGGCAGCCGGAGTTCCGACATCTACGGAGCCTTCAGCGACGGCACTGAGAAGCGCATCGACTTCAGATTGAGTAAGTACCTGGTTCATTCAACCCCTCTTAACTAGCCAGCGAACGCAAAATTAGTAAAAAAGACGCCCTTGACCTTGCCCGTAACCAAAAAGCCATTGATGGCGTTTCGAATCTCCTCTTTGACATACTCACGTCCCTCGCCCGTAGCGAGGTCTGCGGGCCGCTTGCTGTTGAAGAGGTCGATGATGACGTTGCGAACCTGAGGCATCTTGGTAGTGACTTCAGTTTCAGCGTCTTCGTTGGGCACTTCGAGCGACACGTTGACTCGAATGAACTTGGGGTTCACGCTTCCCGGAGTTGCGAGGTTCACGGTGAACTGCTCGAGCGAGATCATCTTTCCAAACTCGACGGTTTTCTTCTTTTCGGGCGCTTTCTCGCCGTGGCCGCCGCCGCCGCCACCATGACCTCCGCCGCCGCCATGGCCCTCTTCTTTCTTGCCATGCGCTTCGCCGTGCTCGGCTCCAGCGACTGCTATGTCTTCTACCGCTGGCTTCATTTTCTCTTTCTGAAACGAGACAACTAAAATCCCAACCATCGCAAGCGTCGCCACGACGTTCACAGCGGTGAGAATCAGAACGAGTTTATTGGGACCGCCTCCACCTTCAGCGGGAGCGGCTGGTGCTTCTGTTTTTTCTTCTGCTGCCGACATGAATCTTCCTCACGCGCTCTGGGAACGGCTTTCCTGCCGCCCACACTCTAGTATTGTGCATCGCGCGTGGCGTGGGAGGCAAGAAATAGTAGTCAGCTGAGTTTGCTGCCCAGTCGACCGACAGAGGCATGACGAGTGTCAAGTTTGCTTCGGGATGAGGTAGGAAATTTTTGCCTTAAAATAGAGGTTTTTTCCGTTTTAAAACGAGAAAGAAAGATTCAGTGGGCAGATTTTGCAGGGATACTCCTTGAGACTGCCAAGGCATTGGCGATGACTGTCCAAGGGATTGTGGCAATCTCGGCTTGAATCCGAGCAACATTTTTTCTTCGCTGCTGAGCGAGCACTTCCACATGGCGCGATGAACCTAAAGACCAACGCCCCCCCAGATCGACAACTGGCAATAGCCAGTCGACGGCCCGAGGGGCGTTAGCGTTATTAACTTTAGGACCGCATTAAGCTGCGAGAGCCCGGCACCCTACTTCGATGCCCTACTTAACTTCTCTTCAGATTAAGCACTTCTTGCATCATCTCATCCGCAGTGCTGATGACCTTGCTATTCGCTTGGAAGTTGCGTTGAGCAGTCATCAGATTGATGAACTCGGTCGCGATATCGGTCGTAGACGACTCGATCGTCTTCGAGGACACGCGGCCGCGGCCACCGGCTTGAGGCGCGCCGATCGTAGCTTGACCCGAGAGGCGAGACTCGCGATAGCGATTCTGACCCATCTTGAACAGACCTTCTGGATTCTCGAACTTACCCAGAGCGATCTGCGCCAAGTTGATGTTTTGGCCATTGGTAAAAACGGCGGCAAGCATCCCATCATCGTTGAAGGTCAAGCCAGCCAGAGTCCCTGCCGTGTAACCATCTTGGATCGTCTTGTAGGCTTCGGAGTTCGAGCCGTACTGAGTGACCTGCAGGCCCTGACCACCGCTACTTTTGTCTTCTCCAAAATTAAACTTCACTTGTTGATCAGGCAAAGCGCCCTTATTGAAGCTGAAGCTGGATTTGTCGGTAATCTGCTCCTTGAGTCGGCCATCGGTATCAAAGACGAGTCGACCGCGAGCCTGCTCAACCTGGGTGTCCTTCTGTCCGCCTTGGATTTCCTCACCTTTGGCCATCGCCCTCCAAGTCCAAACACCATCGTCAGACTTGTTAAAGTACACGGTGACCGTATGAGCAGTCCCCGCAGTATCGAAGAGAGAGACGCCAGTAGCGAAATGCGAGGTTTGCTCAGGCTTCTCGGGATTGAACTCAAGGCTCTTGTCCGCGCGCAAGTCGAGGTTGGCGAAGAGATTCACCTCGCTCGTCTTCTTGGCATCGACCACGGTGCGATCCACAGAGATGTCTCCAATCTTAGAAGTCACCTTGCCGTTCTCGTCCGCGATAAAGCCCTGGACCTTAAAATTGTCCGAGTTGATGAGCTTGCCATCCTTGTCGAAGTGAAACGAGCCATTGCGCGTATAACTCTGGCCGTCGACCCCGCTCATCACAAAGAATCCGTCGCCGGAGATGGCCAAGTCCGTGGCCGACTCCGTCTGAACGATGGACCCTTGCGAGAAAATCGGATTGACAGCGGCGAGCCTCGTGCCTCGTCCAATTTGATTGCCGCCCAACAAGCCTTTTAGAGATTTCGCGACGACGTCCTGAAACTCAGGACGACTCACCTTAAACCCCGTGGTGTTGGCGTTGGCGATGTTGTCGCCGTAGATGGCCAAAGACTCACCCTGGCCCTGCATGCCGGTGATACCGGTGTACATTGACGATAGAATACCCATACGAAAGGCGCCTCCTTGCGCACTTATTTCTATTGCCCAGTTCCGTCAATCGGACAGTTCCGGCTAGGCCCCCCGTATAGGTCCAGCCTAGATTGATCTCCATTTTTCTACTTCTCTCACGCCCGCCCGGCATCGCCGATCGGCCGCTTCAGTTGAGCTCTAAACGATCACTGCTCCATCGATGTTGGTAAACACATTGCCCGTCATCGACGCGCGATCCATTGCCGTGATCACGGTTCGGTTCTTTACATTGACGATCAAAGCAGCGTCTTTGGTCAGGACGAGCGTGTCGTCTATGCCTTTTGCATCTGCTTTGTCTATGGCGTCGGTCACGCGGCCCATGGTCGCTTGATCGATGTCGATCTTGCGATCACGGAGACGCTGTGAAGCGTGAGCCGAGAACTTGAGCGGAGCTTTGACTTGGCCTAGATCCACCGACGGCTTTGTCTCCGGGCCTTGTGACTGAGAGGACTTGCCTACAGTTTTATCAAAGACTTGATCGAACTCGCTCTTGGTCCCTTCTGGCTTCTTCTGCGGGGCATTCGAGCGGTCGCTGGATGCGACGCCGGACTGTCCCGGAATCGAAGTTACATTAGGATAAAGAAAGGGCGCATTACTCACTTTTTGTCACCTCCTTTCATATGGGTTTCGCTTGGTTTTGAGTCGCTTGGCTTATCGTCTTCGTCTTTCAGTCCATTAGGAAATCCGCGCTCGCCCTGCGGCGCAACGGCCTGGGCTTGATATTGCGCCATACCTGCCGGTTTCGCCGCAGGAGCCGCCGACCCCGCCGTCTCGGCGGCCAAAGCGGCCTGCGCCTTAGCCAATGCCTCGCGAATCTCAGGCGTTGCGCTCGCAGCATCTAAGTTGCTTGAGCCCACTCCTTTTTCGAATGCAATAAAATTTGGGCCGCCTTGTCCAGCGCTCACCGGGCGTATCCCGGGACTGCCTGCAGCCTGCGCCGCTGGGGCCTGAATCTGGGTCATCCCAGGCTGACCAAAATCCGTCTCAATGCGCACGATGTTCTTCATCGTAACCTTCTCTTGGTGCTTGGCATCGCCAACCAAGAAGTAGGGCTCATTGCCCTCAAAGCTCACCCCTATGACGCGAGCCTGCGCTTGCGAGTTGGTCTGAATCGCCTGGCCGTTCTCGTTTCGCGCCTCAATACGTAGCATATAGTTGCCTGACTTTGCAGGCAGCGTATTGCCCTTGAGGCCATCCCAAGTAAAGCTGCCCTCGCCTTTCTTCTGGGGTCCCAAGTCTTTTTCAAGAATCGTCTCACCCGCATCGCTGATGATCGCGATCTTCATCTCCTTGGCATCTTGAGGCAGAGAGAATGCCAGGGACTCGTTCTGTCGTTCTTGATGCGGGAAACGCTCGCGATCGATGAGGACTTGCTTGCCAATCAAGTTCGTCATCGCCATTCGCTCGAGCGGTTGACCGGCTTGAGTGAGCTTAGCCAGGTTCTGATTAACGTTCTGCAACTGCTCAACTGAAGTGAATTGAGCCATTTCGGTAGCCATCTGCTCTGCTTTGAACGGATTGGTCGGATCCTGGTTGCGCATCTGCGTAATCATAATCTTCAAAAAGTCGTCTTTTCCGAGAGTCTTCTTGATCTCGCGAGGCTTCTCGGCTTTGGCGCCGTAGCGGGCCTGCATCTGCTTCATCACTTCGCCAAACTGCGGTGCTGTTGACGACTCCGTACGGTCTTTCTCGCGAGCAGGCCCTGCACCCGTCGAACCCGCGCTAGCGGCTGGAGTGCTCACCGATTGAGTGGCGGCGTTAGCTATGTGACTTGAAGACCCGATTGCCATCGAATAGTTCCCTTTTTTCTCCTGTTTTTCGGCAGGCGCCGGGCTCATCAACCCCGGCGCCTACGCGAACTCACTTATGCTCGGACGTCCAGTCGGCCGTTCGCAGCGGCTCCACTGCGGCTTGCGCCAGAGTGAGCCGAAGCGGACGACACCGCAGAAGCAGCCCTCATCCGCCCGCTACTCAGAGAAGAGTCGTGACCGACTCCGCTCCAAGAATCGCGGCCAGCTTGGCCACTGCCTTGGTGCATACTGCCTGGATTGCCCATCATGTCTTGCATCCCTGCTTGCGAATGCTGACCCTGACTGGTGGACTCATGCCTTGCTTCAGCTCCTCCACCGAGCTGCGCGACCGTCATATCGACAGTCGTCAGACTGAGGTTTTGGACTGCCATACCTTCTTTGAGGTGACTCATGCTCTCCTCAAGGATTCGTTTGGCATGATCGCTCGAAGCCTGGATCTGCAAGCCCACGTTCCTACCATCGGTCATCACGCGGACATGCAACTCACCCAGATTCTCGGGCTTGAGGCGGATCCGCATCTCGCCTCCGCCTTGAGCGGAGAGATTGCGCATCCCGGTGACCGCATTGGAGAGCGCCTGCGAAGACAACCTGTCTTCGGCGTTAGCGCCCTTCGTTACGTGTCCCGTGACCTCAGTCGGCAAGGGCTTGGCCCAACCAGTCCCTGCCAATCCTGCTTGAGTTCCTAGTGGAGCCAGTTCGCGAGAAGCCAACAGTTCTTCACCGAACTGAAGCTTCTTGCCCTTGGCTCCGCCATCGATCACGCGAAGACTGCCCTTGGACTGCTTGCCAAATGGAGTGCCTGATTCGCCCCCTTGAGACGCATCACCGGATTGGCCACGCAGAGTTTCGCCAGACACCTGGCTTCCACGTGCGGCACCGAGCGTGCTCAAGAACTCACTTCCCGAAAGGGCATTTTCCATTGGCTTCTTGGGTCTAATATCCTGAACGACTCCATCCATCCCTCGGAACTTCGAGGTCTGAATGTCCTCTACGACCGCGCCCTTCTGGCTCACAAGGGAGGCAGGGTTCACACCTTGCCAGCCTTCTTGAGCTGGAGAGCCGACTGCACTCGGCTTTGGCGCTTTGATTCGAGCGCCAGCGAGCTCTCCTTTTAGGGAAAGCGCGCCTGCGATCGCATCAGAGCTTGCTTCTCGTGCAGCTTCCGCTTGGCCTCTCGCTTTAGGATTCACGACTTGGCTCTCTCCCGACACTTCGCGAGAGGGAGCGCCCGTCGCTGTCAACGAGCTCGGATACAACCCGCCTTTTTGCGCGGCTTGACCACGAATCGCTAACTGGAGTCCAGCTACCGCGGAACCAGTATTCGAACTGGCGGTTGCTTGATTCAGGACCAGCGACGTGTTTGCCTCGGTTTTTGCACCCTGAGCCTTCACATCCGCTGGAGCGGATTGAGGACCCTGTTTGCTTTCAACCTCACTGGCCGTAGACGTCTGAGGCAGCGACGACTGTGCTTGAGCTTGCTGAGCCGCGAGCATCGCGGCTAGCTGTTGAGCTCCTGCGGCTTCGGAAAGTTGCGCATCAAACGCCGACTTACCTTCATCCCCCGCTCCCTTTTCGAACTGAGGCAGGACTTCGTTGCTGTTCAGCGCCCGCGGCCCCCTTTGCGGGAACATCGTCGCTACTGCTATTTGCATTGGTTGATTGACTTTTTCCATCATAATTTTCACCTCCCTTCGTTGGAGAAGCATTCTGCTTCGGCAAGTTCGAACGAACCTGCGTGGCCGCCGCCGCGTCGCTCGACGCGGGTCTACTGCTTTGCCTGGCCCGGACCACTCCGGCCATCAACTCCGAAAGTTTTGTCGAACGCGCAACATCCATCACGTTCATCATCTTGGCGAGCTTAGGCGTCGACAAACGCGCCATCGCCGAAACAGCCAATCCGTCGTCTAACGTCGCTAGCATTTGAGACGCGGGCTTAGGACTCATCGTCTCGAGCATCTCAACAAGCTTGGCGACTTTCTCTTCTTGGACTTTCTTCTGAGTTCCGTCAGCTTTCTCGACCTCATCGCGGGCATCAGCGAGCTTCTTCATCTCATCGCTCAGCGCCTGCTCGCGAGCCTTGAGTTCGGCTTCTTTTGCAACTAACTCCTTGCGGCCTTCCTCGAGCTCAGCCTTTCGGCGACGAAGATCCTCCAACGTCGCAGCGTCAGCCAGGCATCCACCTGGAGGGACAAATCGAGCTAGGTCCGCTTCACGCCGTTCAGCATCAGGAGCTGCATGCTCATCTTTTTTGTCAGCGTCTTTCTTCTCGGGCGCCCCATGAGATTCGTGCTCTTTTGCCTGCTCTTTTGGCGATGCCTCTTCATGCTCCGCCGCGATGGATGCGCCGTCTCCTGCCAAGATCAGATAAGAGGCGCCACCAAATGCAGCTAGCATCGCGAGCGACCAGAGGATCTTCCAACGATCGAACCTCACGCGGACTCCTCCCTTAGACGGTCGCGCATAATCATGAGCTCATCGAGCTCCTTGCGCTCTTTTACTGCCCGCTCTTCTTTGAACTGCTTGCGCGCTCTTTCTTCGAGCACTTCGATCATACGAGCTTGCTTTCGAGCAAAGAGATAAGCACGAAGCGCCTTCTCTACGCCTCGAGTGGTGCGCACAATCCCCTGCTCAGCGCGAATGATTCGAGCCTTAGTGCCTCCAATAAAGTCTTGTTCGAGATGAAATGCTTGAATCCCGACGGGCTCTTCTCCAAGTTTCTCACGTCTAAGAAGTGCGGCGCTCAGCGCATCGACAAGCGACTGCTTATGGACCAGCGCTTCTTGGTGCGCTCGCTGAGCCGCTCCGAGTGAAGCGAGTGCCTCGTCTTGGCGAATCTTTCTAACCTTCAGAAGTGCTTCAAATCGAAATGTGAATCTACTCATGCTTGCTCTCTATAGTTTCGACTATAAGTGGCTCAACTCGCCAGACTGAATGTTTTGCCGTGCGTCCAGAGTCACGCTGCTCTATCTGCCTAGCGACCCAGATCCTCTGGCCTCGCAAAAGACGCAGCCCATCGGCGCGCCAGCACTCTGCCTATCTCGCCTTGCTTCCCTGCGGATTCTGACCCTGCTGCATCGAAGCCAAAAACGACTCTCCCCCACGAGAAATGGAGTGCATCGCAGCCAACGTATCGGCATAAGTTGCGCGCTCATCGATCCCTTGGCGCAAAAAGCCACTGATCTTGTCGTGAACATGCACGGCCTGATCGATCATGAGATTAGTCCCGCGCGCATAAGCACCAATGTTGATTAGATCCTCTGCCTGAGCATAGGTCGACATCCACTCACGCATTTGACCCGACCAAGCCAACTGAGCATCATCGACTACCGAGCGCATCACGCGGCTCGTGCTCTGAAGCACGTCAATGGCTGGAAAATGATTGCGGGCGGCCAGCTTGCGCGACAGCACGATATGGCCATCGAGAATCGACCGCGCAGCATCCACGATCGGGTCATCCATGTCATCGCCGTCGGCCAAAACAGTGTAGATCCCTGTGATACTACCCCGCTGCGGAGACATACCCGATCGCTCAAGAAGCTTTGGCAGGATCGAGAACACGCTCGGAGTATATCCCTTGGATGCTGGCGGCTCGCCCAAACTCAAGCCGATTTCCCTTTGAGCCATGCAAAAGCGCGTTACCGAATCCATCATCAGCAAAACGTTCTTGCCTTGGTCCCTAAAGTACTCCGCGATCGTCGTCGCGAGAAAAGCACCGCGCATGCGCAACAGCGGCGATTTATCCGAAGTCGAAACCACGACCACGCTGCGCTTCATGCCTTCTGGACCTAGATCCCGTTCGATAAACTCACGCACCTCGCGACCACGCTCCCCAATCAGTGCGATCACGTTTACGTCAGCAGCCGTGTGACGGGCCATCATTCCCATCAAGACCGACTTACCGACGCCGGATCCAGCCATGATCCCGATGCGTTGACCCATGCCAATAGTGAGGAGTCCATTGATTGCGCGAACACCTAGATCCAGTGGCGCGGAGATCATACGTCGCTCGAGCGGATGCGAAGGGCGCTGATAAAGTCCACGCTCCTCGTGCGAGCGAGTACCAAAGATCACGGGCCCCTTTCCGTCGATCGCCTCTCCCCGGCCATCGAGCACGCGGCCGAGCAACCCATCCCCAACCGATACCGTCGAAGACCGTTTCTTGAGAATCACTAAGCTATCGTTATTCACGCCCTGAGCGTCGTCAAAAGGCATCAGGGTCACGCGCTTGTCGCGAAAACCGATCACCTCTGCGTCCACTCCCACTGATGAGCTAGGATCATCATTTGTCAAAATCCGGCAAATGCTCCCTACGGCGGCGCCTGGCAAGTGGGCTTCGTAGATCAGCCCTTGCGACTTCGTCACCTTGCCAGCCGATTCATAGATCAGTGTTTGACCCAGGCGATCATCATATTTTACCTGATCCAGCGAGTAGTCCGTCATGGGCCTTTCTCTTCGCTGCTCTGAGCTTTAGGATTGCCGACCATTGCTTCATAAAGCCCATCAAACTGAGTGTCGAGACTTGCGTCGATTGCATTCCATTCCGTCTCAAGCATGCACCCTCCGCGCCTGACTTGTGGGCTTGGCTCGATCGACAGATTCTTCATCGTACCAAAAGTACTCTCAAGCCCCTGTTTGAGCATTCCGATCGTCTCAACATCGTTGGGGTTCACTCTCAGTTTGATCCCTTCACGAACTCCGAGACGCTCGATCAGCTCGCGTATGAGGCGCAGAACATATTCTTTGTCAGATTGGATCTCTTTGAGAGCTACCATCCGTCCCATGCGATAAACCAAATCCATGAGGTAGTGCTCGTTCGCCTTAAAGATCTCGGCTTTGGTTCCCTCAGCCTCCGCGATCAAAGCTTCGAAGTGCTTCATGCGCTCGGCGGCTTCTTCCTGAAAGCGCTTATAAGCCTCTTCATGGCCCTTTTTAAGCCCGTCTTTGTACCCCTCTTCGGCGCCCTTGGTCTTCGCGTCTTCGGCCATCGCGGACACGCGAGCGCGGACTCGTTCTTCGATCACGCGACGCTCTTCTTCCTCGACCGATAGAGGATCTCGGAGCAATTGATTGAGGGCGAATCTGCGATTCTTCTGCGATCGATTGGCGCGTTCTGGGTCCGTCGCAGCTAGCGCGCCAAACTTCGCCTTAACCGTTGAATAGCTGCCCTCCCCGGGCCGATGAATGCGACCAAACTGGTATTGCTGCGCCACAGGCGCAGCTGCGACATCTAGCTTCACGATGCGAGGCTCAACCTTCGCGTCGCTCTCTTCTTTGATATTCAACCTATGAAATTGCTCTTTGGTGATCTTGCTCATAAGAAATACTTAAAAGTTCCTCTCATCAATTCTGCGGCATCGAGGTGAGCGGGGCTAGACGGCAAGAATGGCCCGGGCAAATTCTGCCCGTGCGTGGAGTGCCGTGCTAAATGCGCGATGACCACTAAACTAGAGCGTCCGCATCCCCACCGCGAGAGATGATGATCTTGCCTTCAGCCTCAAGCCGCTTGGCGACGTTGACGATCTCCTGCTGAGCGGTCTCGACGTCCGACAACCTGAGTGGCCCCATCGCCTCGAGATCCTCCTTGAGAAGATCCGATGCGCGCTTGGAGATATTTCTGAAGATCTTGTCTTTGATCTCGTCTGGAGCTGTCTTGAGGGCAACCACGAGCTTGGCATTGTCGACATCCTTGAGAAGCATCTGCATCCCACGGTCGTCGATGAACACGATGTCTTCGAAGACGAACATGAGCTTGCGGATTTCCTCGGCAAGCTGCGGATCCTTCTCCTCGACTCGAGCCATGATGTTCTGTTCGCTCGTCTTGTCCATGACATTGAGCATTTCGGCGATCGGAGGCACGCCGCCGAGCTGCTGAGTATCGATCGAACCCAAAGTCGCGAGCTCCCGCTTGAGGAGCTCGTCGACCTGTGCGATGAGGTGAGCCAAGATGAGGGCGACGGTCTGGGGATGCTCGTTGACCAAGAAGTTTGCCAATGTGCGAGGGTCGGCAAGCTCGCGAGCCTCAAGTGTGCGCGAGCCTTCGAGAACGGAGAGCTGACCGAGGACTGTCTTGGCGCGTTCCTCACCCAAGGTCGCCATGACGAAGTCGCGGCCTTGCGCGTGACCAAAGATCAACGTGTCTTCTTCAGCGATCTCGGTATAAAAATCCTCGAGGACCTGCTTGACAGTAGCGATCGGGACCTTGCTGATCGATCCCATCGCAGTCACGAGACGCTTGACGTCGTTGTCCTTCATCTTCTTGAAAATTTGCGCCGTAACTTGGTTACCCAAGACGTTCAGCAGAAGCGCTGACTTCTCGATACCGGACATCTCTTCGTAAGTGTCGAATCCCATGGTGAGTCGCTCCTGTTAACTGATCTAGCCGGCGCTCTTGCCGGCTGGCTTGCCACCTTCGGCGCCATCTTCCTTGACTTCCTTCTTCACGTGCAGCCAATCCTTGAGGATCAAAGCCGCCTTGTGGGGATTTGCGTCCACGAGCGTGATGATCTTCTCCTTGATCATCTCGCCTTCGACCTTTTCCGGATCTATCTTCTCAGGCAGGATAGGGACAATATCGTCTAAACCCGGCAGAGTCGCATTCTTCTGCAAGCGCTCAAGCTCTTCGATAGTCTGCGGCAAGAAGCTGTCCACGCTGTCGATCGTGTTCTCGGTGATCCACTTGATGAACGGCCTGACCACGAACATGAAGAATAAAGCGATGATGAGCCCAATGACAGAATACATCACGATGTTCTGCACGTAAGCGCGCTGTTCTTTCTCAGCGACGAGCTTAGAGGCTTCTTCGAAGTCCTCGCGGGTAAACTCCATGTTCTTGATCTCAAGCGAGTCCCCTCGCTTCTTATCAAGGCCCACGGCGCCCGCGACGATCGTCTCGAACTCCTTGAGCTTGTCGGCAGGCCACGCTTCGATCTTAGTTTGAACGACACCGTCTTTGCCGGTGTTTTTTACTGTCTTTCCGTCAACCAACACCGCAACAGAGATGCGCTTGACGCCTCCGGATGGCTTGGTCGTGCGTCGCACCGTCTGCGGAACCTCAAAGTTGGTGACTTCGTTGCCCTTCTTCGTTCCGTACTTGATCTCGTTGCTGGCAACTAGCTCTGGCGGCTGGCCGGGCGTGTTGGCTGCGGCTCCGGCCGGGCCCCCAGGCCCAGGGCGAGTGCCGTTGGCCTCGTCGTTTCGCTTCTCGACCGATCGGACCGCGCTTCCGTCTGCATCGTAGGTTGTCTGCGTCTCATTGACCTGCGCGAAGTCCAGATCGGCAGTGACCTTAGCCACTACTCGCCCCTCGCCCACAACTCGGGAGAGGATGGCTTCGATGTTTTTCTCAAAGTCGCCTTCGACTTTCTTCTGATAATCGAGCTGCGAGGCGGTCGCTGCTGCGAGCGGGTCATTGCTCGTCTTCGAAAGCATCTTTCCATTGCCATCGATGATGACGACGTCGGTGACGTCCATCCCCTCGATCGCGCGTGCCACTAGATTGCCAATTCCGTAGATTTGTTTCTCAGTTAGTACGGTTCCAGGCTCGATATCCAACACAACCGAGGCGGTAGCTTTTTTCTGATCTTCGACAAAGGTGCTTTTCGAAGGCATCGCCAAGTGAACGCGAGAGCGCCTCACCCCTTTGATCGTACCGATCGTGCGCACCAGCTCTCCTTCGAGCGCGCGTCTTTGATTCACTTTCTGTACAAAACTTGTGGTTCCTAGACTCTGCTTATCGAAAACCTCGTAGCCCACGACGCTTGACTGAGGAAGCCCCATCGTAGCGAGCTCAAGCCTGAGTTGATCCATGCTCTCGGGCGGCACAGAGATCGCCTTTCCCGCTTGATCGACTCGAAACGGGATCTGCTTCTCTCGCAGGATGCGGATAACGTTCGCCGAGTCTTCGGGGCTCAGGTTGGCCATCAAATTCACGTAGGTCTGGTTCCCAGCCCAAATGAACAGACCCACCATCGCCGCCACAATGGCTACGAGCGTGCCAAGCATCGCAATCTTGCGACCTAGCGTGAGGCCTTTGAAGAAGTCGGCGATCTGACCTCCGACTTTTTTTAAATACTCTTCCACTCAACTCTCCTCGCTAGGATTATCAAAAGCCCGTTTTTCAAAGCATCAAGCCGCAACACCACTAGACCTGCATCCTCATGATTTCTCGGTAAGCGTCGAGGATCTTGTTACGAACCTGCGTCATCAGCTTCAATGAAGTATCCGCGCGTTCAATCGTCAACATGGTTTCGTGAATGTTCTTGCTGCGGCCCGCGACCAGCTCCTTGATCGCGATGTCTGCTTGGTGCTGAGCTTGATTGACTTCATCAAACGAATTGCGCAGCAGCTCCCCAAAGCTTTTGGCCCCTTCTGGCCCCGGCGCGGGAGCCTGAAGGCCTTGCTTAGCCATCTCTCCCATCACTCGCTGTTCGGAGATCCGGCCCGCTCCGCCCGGCAGTCCACCCATCATCGACTCAACGTCTCCGGTCTGCACGATCCGGCTCAGATTCTCTACGCTTAAGTTAGCCATTCAAACCGCCTTTATTTTCCAATCTCAAGAGACTTTTGCGCCATCGCCTTAGCTGCGTTCATCGCCGTAACGTTGGCCTCGTAAGAGCGTTGGGTGCTGATCATGTTGGCCATTTCTTCGACCGTGTTCACGTTAGGCATCGCTACATTGCCGTTCTGATCTGCATCCGGATGTGAGGGGTTGTGAACCAAGCGCGGCGGCCTGCGGTCCTCTACGATCTCTTGCACCCGGACGCCCTGGACATTCTCGTCCAGCTGGTTCGATAAGATCTCGTCAAAAGACTCGCGATCCGTCTCTGCCGTCAAAAGCGCATCTTTCTTCTTATACGGCCCGCTGCCTGGCCCGTTCGTGCGAGTCGTCTCGGCGTTCGCCAGATTGCTCGAGATCGTGTTCATCCGCTTGGTTTGAGCCTCAAGCCCGCTCGCGCTCACGCGCATCGATGAGAAGAGATCCATTACCTATTGCCTCCGCCTTCAGTGATTGCGTACTTGAGCATTCCCAGTTTGCGTTTGAGCATCTCGGCCGAAGCATCAAAGAGCAGCTGGTTCTCTGACATCTTAGCCATCTCGTGGGCGCGATCCACGGTGTTGCCATCGAGCGACTCTACGCCATTGGGGTCATCGTAGATCTCGGGGTCCACGGCATCGTTCGGGCCGTGAGCGATGTGCTTGCCTGAGGTCACTTCCGGATGCAACCCCCCGCCCGCCCCTAGCGCGCTTCTCAAGGCGCCCTCGAACTCCATCGTCTTGGCTTTGTAGCCAGGCGTGTCCGCGTTAGCGATATTTGAGCTGATGACGTTCTGGTTCGTCAGCCTGAGATTCAACGAAGTGTTGAGCGCTCCGATCGTCGGATCGAATCCACCGTTACTCATGGGTTGCGGCCCCTCCCTGGGCCCACTCATCGAGAGAACAAAGCTGTTCCCCCAGCGGCAATGATACAAGGAGCATGCCGCTATTCACTCGACACCTCTTCGACATAACACCCCGTCATCGTTGCCCATCAACCGCATCACCTAGTTGACTGCTCCTTTTTGCCGGGGAAAAATTTTCCCCGGACATCGCTCTGCTCGGCACATTTAGGCCTAGGCGTTGATTCCCATCAACCGGTACTCGGCAAGCTTGTTGCGGAGAGTTCGGATCGAGATTCCGAGCGCCTTAGCCGTGTGGGTGCGGTTGCCCTTGTGGTACTTGAGGGCGTCCAAAATCACATTGCGCTCGATATCGTTGAGCGTCTGGCCCGGAGTCCAGTTGCGATCGATCGAGTCGGCGCTTTGGCCGTTCTGATCCACTGCGATCGTCTGAGAGATCTCGCGACGCTCGATGTAGATGTCAGCAGTGGCGATCAAGCCCCCCTGAGCCGTGATGACCGCGCGCTCGATGACGTTCTCGAGCTCGCGCAGATTGCCTGGCCAAATATGACTTTCGAGCATGCCCATCGCCTCGGGCGAAAAGCCCGTGAGAGGTTTTTGGTTCTTTTGCGCATAAGAAGCCAAAAAGTGCTGAGACACCACGCGCACATCACCAATGCGCTCGCGAAGAGGCGGCAAGGTGAGGTTCACGACGTTCAGACGATAGAACAGGTCTTCTCTAAAAGTACCTGCCTTCACGCACTCAGCTAAGTTGCGATTAGTGGTTGCGATCAAACGAACATCCACCGGCACGGGCTTGCGGCCGCCGATGCGGTCGACTTCGCCTTCTTGGATCACGCGCAAGAGCTTGGCTTGGAGGCGAATATCCATTTCCGAGATCTCGTCCAGAAGCAGCGTGCCGCCGTTCGCGAACTCAAACTTGCCCGCTTTGCTAGAAACGGCACCCGTAAAAGCGCCACGCTCGTAACCGAAGAGCTCGCTCTCAAGGAGATTCTCTGGGATTGCAGCGCAGTTGATCGCCACAAACGGACGGGAGGAGCGAGTGCTGTTCTCGTGCACGAGGCTCGCCATGAGCTCCTTGCCTGTCCCGCTTTCTCCTTGGATCAAGACCGTAGCCTTGCTCCCAGCCACCGTCCTGGCTAGCTGCATGAGCTCCTTCATTCTACGATCATTGGTAATAATCTCCGTCATTTTCCGCCCTCCTTGGCATTGGACTTGGTTTTATCAGTCGTTCTCTCGTTGGCCAGAGTCTCGCTGGCCAATCTTCTCCAAAACAAATCTTTGCTCGACATGCTCGCGATCGCCTTCGCGAGAGCGACGCCTTCTGGACTATCCGGCGCAGGCGGAGGCCCCTTCTTCATAGGAGGTGCTTCGGCAGCGAGCTTCTCAAGCAAGCTCAGCGCTTTTTCGCGGTTTTCAGGAACGCGCGTTTTCAATAAAGCCCGCGCATAGGCATAGCGCGCCTGGGTCCCGCCTAGACCTTGCTCAACCGCACGCGCGTAGGTCGCAGCCGCCTCCCCCCAACGGCCCATTTTCTCGAGGATCTCGCTTTGCGCGACCCAAAGCTCCTCGCGCGTAGGTACACTGGGCACACCGAGAACCTCGGTCGCTGTGGGTTGCTCATTTTCGACTTCTTCTGATTCTTCTTCTGATTCTTTTGCTGACAGGCGCGCCTCAACGACTTTGAGCAGAGCAAGCGCTGCCGATGGATCGCCGACTCGAGCTTCCAAACGGGCTGTCCAGGCCTCGAGCCTGAGATCCGTGGGGCCGTCCTTCTTTGGCTCGAGCAGCCGCGCCTTGGCAGCGTGGCGCAATGCCGAGGCAGGCTTTTGCGCACTTTCATCCAGCAAACCGAGGATCAGCTCGCGCTCGTAAGAGAACTTGGATTCGGGAGCGACATTCTGCAGTGCCGCTCTGATCTTCGACTCAGTCTCTTCGTCGATTCGAGGCGTCGAGGGAGTTGCGGACTTGTTCTTCAACTTCGTAGCCGCCATGTAGAGGGCCTTGGCCTGCGTGAACTGGATTTCCGCTGCATGCATCCTGACTTCTGGATCTTCTGGGTCGTCAGCCTTAGGTGCGTCGGTCGCCACTGCGCGACTGGGTCCCGATGCTTCCAGTCGCGCGCGCGCTTTGACGACTTGGTCATAGTCATGGCTAAATCTCTGGGCGAGCTTTCCCAGTCCCAGATCAGAGGCGGTCTGGGAGAGCTTCAGCAAAAAGTCTGGTTCGAGCTGTCCTTCGCTCTTCGATACAAAATCCGCTCTCTGCTCATAGAAGGTAAGCGCCTCCATCTTTTTGCCGCGCTCGAGCAGACTCAGAATGGTCTTCCTGAACAAGGCACCCAGCATCCCTCCCAAAATCCGCCTCGTCTCGACCCGAGGTCCCGCCTTGAGCTCGTCGATCGCGGTCGCGACTGCCTGCTCCTGATAATTCATCGTCATGTAGGCACGCACCCGAGAAAGTGCGCGGAAGTCTTTGTAGCGATCCATAGCGACCTGAGCGGACGCATCGAACTTCTCGGCCTCGTCATTAAAAAAGCGAGTCGCAGAGTCAAGAGTGAAACCCGCATGGTCGGCACATGGGATCAACCTCAGCCTTGCCAATGTCGCTCCCGGCGTGAACGGAAATCGATTGATGGTTTCGAGAAACCAATCACGGCTCTCTTTGGCGTCCACTGTGCGTTGGCGCCCTTCGATCTCGCCCAGCCTAAAGGTCGCCCTCCAGCCCTCCGGGTGACCTGGAAACTTATCAAGAAATTCCTTAAAAGCCTCGCGCGCGCGATCGAACTCTCCAAGTCCATAAAGCGCCTCTGCGCGATTGATGTGAATGGGAGGAAACTTCTCGCTCTGAGGCTTGAAGTGGCGCAGGGCCTGAGAATAGGCAGCCAATCCTTGGGGGTACTGAAAGCGATCCATGTACAGATCACCCATTCGAAGCAGACCCTCTGCCCGGGTCTCAGGCGAAGGAGCCAGCTCCGTAATCCATTGGTACTCCTTAGCTGCGCGCTCCGTTTGCTTTAGCCGACGAGCACATTCAGCGGCTCCTAGATGAAAGACCCAGCGCTGACGATTCTCGGGGTGCTCGGCAATGAGCCACAAAAAATGCTCGAGTGCCGCCAGATAGTTATTCTCAGCGTAGGCTTTGTTGGCCAAGTACATCCCGGCATGCATCGCCACGTGGGTATTCTTGGCCTGTTTGAGGAGGCTTCTCAGCCGGGCTTCAGCGTCTTCTTTGTGGCCCAACTTCAAAAGCGCATTCGCGCGTAAGAAGATCATCTCCATGCGAAACGTCGATTTTGGGTACTCTTGGTCAAAAAACTCGATCGTTCGGATCGCCAACGCTGGATTGCCGCTACGGTAGAGCTTTAGCGCAAGCCTGACATACTGAGCCTCCTGGGATTTGCTCTTAGGCTCGTAATACAGAAACTTCTCGTCGGGCGTCGTGGCAGAGAACCACTTCTTGAATTCCACTCGCTCATGCACTGGATGGAACCGCAAAAACACATGAGAAGCCTCAGTGAGCGGCTGGTGGCAGAACTGAGTGACATCCTCGGCGATCACCCTCGCCTTCGCGCGAGCGATATGCCGCTCGGCCCGTTTCTTCTCGGCTCTGCGAGCCTTGACGACAACGGCTTGTTTTTTCTCGGCCGCCTCGCGGGCTTGGACTTCAGCAACTGTGGGGCCGTCTTTAAGCCAGAAATCGAGAACCAAGGCTCCTTTAAGTTTGTCTCGATAGTCAAACGACTCCATCTGGGGATCGGCGAGCTCTTGCGCGCCTACGGGAAATCTCCAGCGGCCACGGATCTTCACGCCTGCAGTGTCTTCACTCAACTCGATGCTGGCCAAGCGCGGGTCGCGGAGTGCAGCGTACTGAGAAGCCCAGCGGGCCTCATCCCCCAGGGGTGCGCCAATATCAGCAAGGCTAAGGCCTTTGAGCTCGAGCTCAAACCCGTCACTGAGCCGCTTCCACTCGTAAGAGACCGAATCGTCCATTTTCAGGGATAGGCGGCTATGAGTCTTGAGCGTCTCGAGACGAACCGGCTTGCTGGCCGGATTACCCATCCCTCCGAGATCCCCGGACGCGGAAACGCCCAAAGCACCGAGAGTGAGAGCGACTAGAAGACTATTTTGAAATCTAATTTTCATTCGGGTGAGAGCTTCCTGCTCTCGAAATGAAGTCCCCGGCTCAGCTCCTCTGAACCGGCACCCTCACAGGAGGATGCGACGGAACCTACAAAGCAAGCGGGGTGCCAGCGCACCGCGCAGTCATCAGAAGGCCGCCAAAATCCCGGCAAATGATGCCGATCGGAGATCTCTGCATGGGAAGCTTTGGATGCCACTCGGTAATTCCGGCTCGGCAACTTTTCTTGCTAGGTCCATTTTTGCTGAGTGAAGTGGGAGCGGACTCGGCAGAGTTTTACAGAGCAGCGGACTTTTGACCATCCCCGTCAGAAAACGCCACGGTTTACGTCGCGCCCTTGACGGTTTATCCTAGTTCAAAGATGCACAAACGAACTTCTTTCCTGGTCTCCTCCGTTACTACTTTTTGGGCGCTCACCCTAACCCTGCAATCGGGATGCGGCCTTTTGCTCGGAAACATCAAGCCCGTCGACGAAAAGTCGGATCACTATGGAGTTGTCGACCTCTCTAAAGACGATCCCTCCGTGTGGCTCAAGCTCGATGACCAGGAAAAGGGAGCTGACCCCATTGATCCCGAAGTTACCAAGAGCGAGGTTCCAGACTCAGCCTTTCAATCCAAGAAGACCGCCGCGATCGTCTCAATCAATTCTTCTTGTAGGCCCAATTCACCCGAGTTTGATGACAAGGACCTTCGAAGCCTCACTAACTTACTCCTGCTGGGCCTTTCTGAGATCACTCACCGCCACGAAAAGGAATTGACGCTTCTATCAGGCCCCGCGCTCGAGACTACTGTTCAAGGCTTGCTCAGCGGCAGCAAGATCGCCATGAAGACGATCGTCCTCAAACGTCAACGCTGTGTCTATGACCTGCTCTACATGGCCTCGCCGTCGCACTTTCCAGAGAACGAGAAGGACTTTTCGAGGTTTGTAGCATCACTTAAGCTCAAGTAAGGCTAGCTAGGGCCACTTACATTGATCCTCTCACCCCAAGCAGGAAAAAACTGCCGAGCTTCGCACAAAATCGGCGCCGTACTTTTAACAACAAGATTTTAAAATTTCGTCACTTCTCTCCAACCCAATTCGGAGATAACCTTTAAGGATGCCTCAAGCAGTGTCCTCACCCGCCCCCACGGGTCCATTGGTCACATTTTTTCGACAAACTGGAGAGAAGCTCATCTGGAGCCTGCGCTTCATGGGAGGATTTGTCTTTCTTTGCAGACAGATCGTCATCGAGCTTTTCCAAAAGCCTCACTACCCCCGTCTCATCATTGAGCAAATCTACACGATCGGCGTCCAATCCTTAGGGCTAGTGATCGTCTCGGGACTAGCAACTGGATCTGTCATGGCCCTCCAGTTTGGTTACGGTCTTGCTCGGTTTGGCGGCACGCTCTACGTGCCAAAGATCGTGGCCCTCACTATTTTGCGCGAAATGGGGCCTGTTTTTACCAGCCTTTTGGTAGCGGGCCGCATCGGCTCGGGGATCGCCTCCGAAGTCGCCTCGATGAAGGTCACCCAGCAAATCGACGCCATCCGCGCTTTGGGCACAAGCCCTATCAAACGCATTGTGATTCCTCGGGTCGTGGCCAGCATGGTGACTCTCCCCATTCTCACGCTCTTTGCCGATTACATCGGACTCTGGGCCTCGATGGTCGTTTCCTCAAAAGAGCTAGGCATCAACTCCGAGTTTTACATCACCAAAACTATCGACACGCTCCGCATGTACGACTTCTACACCGGAATGTTCAAAACCATGGTGTTCGCGTTCTTCATCTCGGTCACGGCCTGCTGGAGAGGCCTCAACACCGAAGGAGGCACCCGCGGCGTCGGCGTGTCAACCACTTGGGTCGTGGTGACTTCGAGCATCTTCATCATGGTGAGTGACGTGTTTCTCACCAAGTTCTTCATCTTAGTGATCTTTCCAAAATATTAGAGGCAATTGAATCGAACCCTCATGACAACAACCGAACAAACACCCGCACATGAAGTCGTCCTCGAAGTCCGCGATGTGCATAAAGCCTATGGTGAAAAAAAAGTTCACAAGGGCGTGAGCTTCGAGCTAAGAAAAGGCGAGATCCTAGGTCTTTTTGGCGGATCCGGCACTGGCAAGAGCGTGATTCTCAGAGCAATCATCGGCCTCGAGAAACCCGATAGCGGGCAGATCCTTTTTGAAGGCAACGACCTGACCCGCCTGAGCGAGCGCCAGATGATCCCTGTGCGCAATAAGATCGCCTATGTGTTTCAAAACGGCGCCCTTTTTGACTCGCTGACAGTCCAGCAAAACCTCTCCTACCCTCTCGAAGAACACACCCTCTTGAACGAGGAGCAGATCGAGGCACGAGTCAACCAGATGCTCGAGCTCATCGACATGAAGGGCAGCAACAAACTCCTCCCCTCCGAGCTCTCCGGCGGGATGCAGAAGCGCGCGGGCCTCGCGCGCGCGATCATCCTCGAGCCCCAGATCGTTCTCTTTGACGAGCCCACGGCTGGCTTGGATCCCGTGAATACCAAGCGCTTGCTCGACAATATTCGTCGCCTCAAGCAAAAGGGATTGACCGGCATTTTCGTGACCCACGACATCCCGAGCGCGTTCGATATCGCTGATCGCATCGCGATTCTATATAACGGGCAGATTCACACCAATGAGCCGGTCGAAACCCTCAAACGATCCAAGGATCCTCTCGTCCTTTCGTTCATCAGCGGATCGGCAGGACACATTGATTGACCAGAGATGAGATAATGTTGAAAGGGACCACGGCATGAAAAAGGGATTCGATACCGAGATCAAGGTGGGCATCTTCGTCACGATCGGCATAGGCCTCATTCTGATTTCGGTCCTCCTCCTTGGCGGGACAGAAAGTCTCTTCGTGAGAAAAACTCGGTTCTACGCACACTTTCCTACGGTCGACGGACTGGTGAACGGAGCCAAGATCGTGATGGATGGCCTCCAAGTAGGCATCGTGGACCAGGTCGATTTCGATCTCAAAAAACGCGATGTCCTCGTCTCCTTCCAGATCGCGCGCGCTCAAGCCGATTGGATCCGGGCGGACTCTTCGGTTCAGATCGCCACGCAAGGGGTGTTGGGCGACAAATACATTATTCTCTCCCGAGGCAGCGACTCGCAACCCGCTTTGCCACCCGAAAGCGTGGTCCCTCATCGCAGCGGTGAAGGACTCTCCCACTTTTTGAGCAAGAGCGATCAGCTGCTCAACTCCTTGCAAAGCATCGCGGGCGGTGTAGACCGACTTGTCAAGACCTTCGAGACCGACCAGCGCGCCGAGACCTTCTTCAAGAGCATGGCAGCGACCTCTAAGAGCATGGCTTCCGCCTCCGAGAAGCTCAACAAAGAGCTGGACGATCTGCATCTCAAAACGCTTTCTAAGAATCTGAATGGAATTCTAGAGAAGATCAATAACGGCACGGGCACTCTCGGCGCCTTGATAAACGACCCAGGCCTTTACGATGATGCGAAAGCGCTTATGGGCGGAGCGAATCGAAATCGGATTGTGCGCAATTTGGTGAGACAGACGATCAAGAAATCGGAAGAAGAGAAGAAAGAATAAGGACAGGTTTCGGGTTTCGGGTTTCAGGTTTCGGGCCAGGTTTCTGGTAACGGGCCGGTTGTCGGATATCTGATCTGAAACCTGATACGGGTTCTGAAACCCAATACCAGGGCTGAAACCTGAAACCTGAAACCCGCAACCTGACCTCACCCGCGACCGGTCTTTAGATTGCATAGCGTCGCCCTCCTTACAGTAAAAATTGTCCTTCTTTTGTGAAGGCCAATTTTTCCCTTCAGGAGGTCTCATGATGCTTTCTCAATTTCGTACCTATCAACTCGCTGTCGGATTCCATCGGTCCGTGACAACGACTACTCTTCCCCAATATCTCAAGGATCAAATGCTTCGCGCATCTAGCTCGATCGCCCTCAACCTTGCTGAAGGTTCCTGCAAGCCTACACGCAAGGACCAACTTAGATATTACACAATCGCCTTTGCTAGCCTACGGGAGTGCCAAGCTGGGCTAGACCTAGCTCCAGAGCCTGCACCCGAGTTAGCGAAGCAAGCAGATTTGCTAGGGGCTCACCTCTATCGTCTCTGCCACTCACAGACTACGGGCGTGTTCTAGGTTGTGAGTCCGGTTGCAGGTTTCTGGTTTCAGGTTTCGGGCCAGGTTTCTGATGACAGTCCAGTTGTCAGATATCTGGTCCGAAACCAGATACGGGTTCTGAAACCCGACATCTGGCCGGAAACCTGAAACCAGAAACCCGCAACCCGATCTTAACGACAACGCCCCCGCAAACACGTCATCGGCACCAACGTCGAAAACCGAATCCGATTAATCCCGTCTCTAAGCGCCCGAGCATCCGTCACCTGCGTGAAGCTCATCTCCACTCGCCGATTGCGCGCGTGAGAGATATCCGAAGGCCCACGATCCAGAGGTGAGTTCAGACCCACACCCGAAGCGCTCATGCGTTCCGAGTCAACACCGGCTTGTGCCAGAACAGCAAGAACCGCCTGCGCGCGCTCGTCAGAAAGCTTTTGATTGTACTCCGGAGTGCCACGGGTGTCCGTATGCCCTTCGATCTTGAGTCCTTCCCAAAGACCGGGATGGCTCGCCAGAAACTCACCTAAATTCTTGAGAAACTCCCGCGACGACTCTGCAAGCTCCGCGCGGTCATATTCAAAGTGCACGATCTGATCATCAAAGCTAAAGAGCAGGACTTCTTTGACGACTTCAACTTTCTCGATCTCTTTGCGGACGATCTCGGTCTCGACATATTCAGTCTCGCGCTGCTGACGAACCTCTTTGACCTGGGTCTCACGAACTACCGTTTGCCCACGCATCAACGGAATCCCAATTTCTAAGCCCACGCTCGCCATCATCACTCGTCGTTCTGGGATGGTCAGCGACTGCTGTCCCTGGCCCACGAGCCTGAAGTGCAAATCACGCGTCTGCCAGTCAAAGGCGAGCTTCAATCCTGCCAACACAGGAGATGCCGATGATGCACCCGTCTCTCCAAAGCTCGCATTAGTCCCAAAAATCACTCCCGCGCTAGGACCGATCTCAAAGTGCTTGCCTAGGCGCAAACGAGGGCTGAACTCCGCAAACCCCGCACGTGTCATCACCGAGGCC
>CAZGCK010000043.1:23448-28634 GCA_964524175.1 uncultured Bacteriovoracaceae bacterium
TGGTGCCCCGCGGCTGTCGTCAGTGGTGGGTCTGCCCGACGTGTCGTCGTCGTCCCACCCTGGGTTTGCGTCGTCTGAGGACTCTCGACCGTGGACTGAAGCCAACCCATCCCAAGCTCAATAGCCAGGGAGCGATTAAAGAACGTCAAGCCGCCTTTGCCCTGAAAACCTTGGCCCGACTTATTGGGCTCCTTGGCCACATCACTTGATCGGACCGAAAAATAGCTTCCGCCCGCACCTAGAAAAAGGGCCAAGCCCGTGCCCGATTGATCGTCTGCTTGAGGCATGTCACGAGTGCTCACCTCAGTCGTAACCTGAGGCTCAGCGGCTACCTTGCGCGTGCGCACGTTTGGTTCCGCAAAAGCGACCGAACTCATCACCAAAATAAACAGGGTTGATAAAACAACCCAAGACCGATCGAGTCTCATGGCTCACTCTCTTCAAAATTAAGGGTGTACTCCCCTCAATAGAGCAAGCGAGATGCCGCCGGTAAAACCTCATTTTTTAACGATAAAATGAGAAAGTCTCTGCACTCGAGTGTCTAGGGTTTTGACACCTGCCTGCCCCACTTGAACCCTCTCCATGTGGCCCCACTTGAACCCTCTCCAAATCCAACCTCGCTAAAATCCAATTGGCATCATGTCAATGCGAGAGCTGGTCAATGCGAAAGCTGGAACCCGTAAGTGTCTGTCCTCGTTGATATAAAAGCACAATCTACTTAAGCGTTTAGTAATGAACTAAAACAGTCTACTATTAATTCATGAGGATTGAATTTATGACAAATCCAAACAAGACGCGCAATTGTCCTCATTTTCAACTTCTTCAATGTATTTATTCAATCCTCTTCAGCGTTTCTTTCGCAATCTCTGCGACACCTGCCACCTATGCTGCCGAACCTACGACATCATCTAACTCTAGTTCACCCGCTGATGAGCTCACCACAAGCTCCCTGTCTTCAAGCACCCTGGCGACAAGCTCTCTGTCCGCAAGCCCACTCACCACAAGCCTGCTATCTACAAGCCCTCTGATCAGCGGTCTCCGAAGCTATACGTTCTCAACTCCTTCAGGGGCGCAAACAATTCAATATCGCATGATTGGAGACATCCCTGTGATCCAAGGAGATGTTCAAATCAACTTAAATAAGCCTGAAAAAATTATTGGGTACTATCCCTATACCGCTCCCGTCACTGCCACCAAAAGTCAAACCAGCTTCGGTACATCGGTAAGCGCCCTCTCTGCGATTACGGACCCGTCCCTTCTCTGGCCTCAAGCCGAAATCGTCTATCACATTGACTCCTCCGTGAGTAACGACCTCAGACAAGCGATCATGGACACTATCTTGCACTTCGAGCTCCGGACACCTATTCGATTCATTCCTTACACCGATCAAGATGACTACGTCATGTTCCGAGAAGCCATCTTGCCCGATGGAGTGGGAGGAACTTCATATATTGGCAGACAAGGAGGATCACAAACAATCAATCTCGCTGCTCATGCCAACCTGAACATTACGGCGCACGAAATTGGACACGCGCTTGGCCTCATACACGAACACAACCGCAATGACCGAGATGATTTTATTATAGTTCATTGGCACAACATCCCGCGAGACAATAGAGATCGCTACGAGAAGTACACTAATTCAGCATTTAAGCGCGGCGCTTACGACTACGACTCTGTCATGCATTACGAAACCACTGGCGGAATCCATCCCAATTTAACAAAAAAAGACGGAAGCTATATCACTAAAAATATTGTCTTTCCCTCCGGACTATCTGCAATGGATCAAGAAGAGATTCGAAAACTCTACTGCCCGCTCGTCAACCAAGCACCGAGCCGCTGCACTCCATACAACCCACCCTCTTCTCTTCCAATTTTCTATCCAGACATGGTGGTAGAAGTTTCCGGATCATTTGACTTCGGACTGGTCCAACCCAACCAAGACTATGCAAATAGTCATGCAGTGACCATCCGAAACCGGATGTCTGAGTACATGAGCACTTTCTATAGCTTAGGCCCCTTAGACATCATCGAGAATAAATTTCTTTTCTTTGACTGGTCGACAAACGAGATTAGTATCCTCCATTTAAATCAATTTCAATCTGCACAAGTTGTTGTGACTTCTACTGACCCAAGTGTGATTGTGGTCGCCCACCCAGGAGAAACCCTCGAGTACAATTCACCTCCAGTGCCATTGATCATGCCTGCCCAACCCAGCAACGGGATATTACCTGTGGCTAACTTCAAAAGTGGCACGGGTCCGAATGGTAACCAGATTTTTTATGATTCAGATGGAGATCCACAGCAACAAATCTTTGTCTTGGGCCCTAACGAATCGCTCGACTTCGGAATCATTCTTAAGGGAGCAGGAGTGGCAACGTCAGGACCGACCATAAGTCGCACAATTAAAATTGATGTCATTGGGTTTGGTCGTGAGGGCAATATCGAACACAATGGAGAATGGGTACTGGCGCGCAAGTCGCTATTTCGAACCATCACGGCCCATATACCTAATCCTCAGCTCCACACTTTGCCAAGTCGGTTAGTTTTCTATAGCCCGACTCTATCTACTGGAGGCATACCCACTAGCGGAGAACTCGCCAAAACAGCAACCCAGCTTTCTTTCACCCCGGAGTTTAGCACCGGACCTAGGGTCATCGCTCCTCAGTGTACGGCCCAAGATCGTGTTGGATTGGGCACATCCCCCAATCAAAAGGCCTTCATTGCCGAGAACGCAGGGACAACCACCCTCACAATAACGAATATGCAAATTGAAAGTACGTTGAGCACAGGAGCCTTTCAAATCAAGTGCCTCGACTCGAATCAAGTCCCACTATCAATCCCTTCCGGGGGATCCGTCTATGGGGTGATCGAATTTAACCCGATCAACATGACTCAGGACCATTTTGCCCGTCTTTTGATTGAAAGTAGTTCCTCAAGCGAGAGTGTGGACCTTATGGGGTTTCTCACTCCATAAGGAATTCAACCACGCCGCAGACAGACAAGCCGCCTCACCTCAGGCACTCCTCTTGCTTTAACTCCTCTGCAAAGAGGAAAACACCATGCGACAGCTCCGCTATTTGCCGCTCGCCGCCCTATTCGTCTCCACGCTTGCCCAAAGCGCCAACACGAGTCCCCAGGCTGTAGTTCCAGAAGCCAAGAGTTTTGATCGCCACTTTCTCTCCAAGTTGCACAACTCCAATCGAACTGAAGTCGAGTTGGGCAAGCTGACCGCGGAGCGAAGCAACTCCGATGAGATCAAAGAATTTGGAAAGAAAATGATCAAAGATCACTCAAATGCTGACCGCAAAGTACTCCGGACCGCAAAGAAAGAAGGGTTTGCGCTTCAAACCCCGTTCGTGCCGAGCACCCCAGAAGAGCAAGCCGCGGTGGACCAATCCAAGCATGAGCTAGAGAAGCTCGCCTCTCTTCGAGGCTCTGAATTCGACGTTGAGTTCAAAAAAGCCATGATCGACAGCCACCAAAAGAACATCGAATCCCTCACGGAAGCGATGCCTAAGCTCAAAAGCAAGCGGACCCAAGAGCTCGCTCGGACTCTATTGCCGATTATCAAAGGCCACGAGAGCCACGCTGAGGCGCTTCCGCCCATCATCGATCAGAGTTAACCCATAAACAAAGTTTCTTCATCCCGCGAACTGACCACTCCCTGATCCATGACTCCGGCCTGCAAATCACGCCGGATCAGTTTCACCAACCGCTAGTCCTCCAATCGCTTCATCACACGATCCATCAGGATGTCATGGTTTACACTGTGAAAATCAATAATCCGGATCATGTCGATATCGATCGAGTATATCTGGATTGATTTCCTTTTTTGAAGATCCTAGAGAAAATGTGAATAGGATTGATTTCAGTTATAGGCGCGCCGGTATTCGGATCGTTACGCATGGACAAGACGCTTGTATTACGAATCGCCACCTTTCTAAAGTTCATCGTGTTCTTGTTTACGTCAGGCCCTTTCGGAGGAAGGTTCGCTTCTCGGTAAGTGATGAAAAACTCAAAGGCAGCAACGATTCGGAGCCGTTCCTTCTTGGAGTGTAGCGTTCGATCTAGGGGGCCATCAAGCCCGCGTCTGACTGCTCTCATTGCGATTACTTTGAGGAAGTTATCCTCAGTATCCACATGAAAGAAACCCTCAACCATCCTACCGCTTCGATCGATTTCAAATTGAAACGACACTTTTCCTATTCTACCGCCCTCAATCAGTTCTTCTGGATACTTCAGATTGTTCGCGATCCGCTCGTGAATGGCGTTCAAAAAGGGGGTAAGAAGCGAGGCTGATTCAACTCCCATCCTCCTGGCAATTTCATACCCATCCAAGCCGAAAAATACCTCGGGCTCCTTTTCAGTCTCAGGACCGGTGTTCTTGTTGAAAGTTTGGCCATTCTTGCTTCTTACGTTCGCGCTGCCAATTCCTGGAGGAGTGCCCGGGAGCGTTCCCAAATTGGGGGGCTCCATTGGCTTAGAGGATTGGGTCTGATTCTTGTTTTTTTGCTGTTTTCTCTTGGGGTGGGATAAAACTTTTTTGAGCACTCCATTGGGCGGTTCAACTATCTCGACCGTGTAGTGCTTTTTGGCAAGTTCGGGTGCACGATGGGGCGACTCGTAAAGCCCGAGAAAAATGAAAACAGCAGTGCAGTGCAAAGCAGCGGAGTAGAGTAGTGGCTGGAAGTTTTTCCCACTTGCTTCCTGATTTTTTTTGACTTGTTCCGTCTCCACTCCTGCAAACTAAATTCGGAAGCTGACAAAAGCAATCGGAAGACGGATGATGTGCAATTGAAATTGCTAGTTATCCAAGAGCAGGTCATACATGCTTCACCGGCATAGAATAGCCGCAGAATTGACGCTTATTTTTGAATTTTTTCGGTGTGCATCTGTCTCCTCAAGGAGTCTGCCAGCTGTGCGAAGCGGCGTGAGACGTTCGACAAGCGCCGATTCGGATTTCTGCGTGTTCGCAAGAGCTGGAACACCCGCGCGAGACGAGCCGGCCCCACCAAGGCGGGTTATTGGAGAAACGTGCCGGTATCGAGTGAGTTTTACTGGGTCCTTGTTCATGATCTCGTGATCGAGAAGATGTCGCCTAACGATTTCATTTTTCCGAGAGCATGGGAGTGGGACAAGGGCGAGCAGGCCCGCGTTCTGCGAACTTTTTGTATTGGAAACGG
>CAZGCK010000044.1:0-28498 GCA_964524175.1 uncultured Bacteriovoracaceae bacterium
GTATAGCCGATTTTGAGGCGCGAATGCCAAAAAACCTACGACTGATTTTTCTTTTTATTTAACAGCCCTTAGCCTTACAATTTTATACACCAATGTCTGGTAAGAAACTTCTCGTTGCAGACGACAGCCTGACGATCCAAAAGGTCATACGCCTTGCCCTCTCTAATGAAGGCTATGAGATTCAAGCCGTTTCCGAAGGAAACGACGCCATCCAACAAATTTCTCTTTTTCGCCCGGACATCGTGCTGATCGATGTTTCGCTCCCAGGCAAATCTGCGTTTGAGGTAAAACGCGAAGTGAACGAGCACCCCGACCTCGAGGAGGTACGCTTCATTCTCATGTCGAGCGCCTTCGAAAAAGTCGATGAGGCGCAAGCAGCTCAAGTCCTTTTTCACGGACGATTAACTAAACCCTTTGATCCCGCCCACCTGAGGCAGGTGCTGTCTAGTGCTTTGGCTCAAGTCAAAGCCAAGCGCCTAGAAGCGACATCCATAATTGAGCGCCCCCTCAATCCACAAGCCACTCCTCCTCCAATACCTAGTGCGCCATCTGTGCCACAAACACCGGCCGCTCCTTTCACAACTTCAACTCCTGACTTCCCCGTTTCTCCTCCGCGTCATGTGTCGCATGACCTGCCGGCCGACGATGTTTTTAAGCCCATGGCATCCGATCAGCCGATCGTGACACCTCCGCCCCCTGAGGAGCTTGAAGACCTTTGGGAACAGGAGGCCGATCTTACTGAGCTCCCCGCTTCTACAGTGATAGGTTTTACGGAATCCTCTAGTCGAGACGGATTCCCCGTCCCGCCTTCTCGGCCCTTTCCACCCATTCCAACCCCTGCGCCTCCAGCTCCATCAGCAGCTCCTCCCCCTGCAATGGCTCGCCGCTCAGATGACTCCGACATCCGTGAGCTAACAGAGTCTACGATTCGAATGAGTGGGCTGGCCGACAAAGGCGCGCAAGAACGCCCCATCAACGATGAGTTCGAGTGGAGCGTCAACGAACCTTCGCTCAGACCGCCCGCCAAAATGCTCGATCCCTTCGAGATGCCTATGCAGGTCGACGTTCAGGACGACCCGCCTATAGTTCCTCAAGCGTTCGGCTCTGATTCACCGCCATCGATTCCCGGGCTTCCTGCCCATAAAAACGAGAGAAGGAGCGCGGCTTCTCCTGCAGATTTCTACAGAGATCCGAGCTCGACACCTGTCACAATCGGGGCGCCTCCGCTTCCAGCTGTGCCTTCGCTCGACGTGATCGGCATCCCCCAGGACCAGATGGAAGCTCTCGTTCGACAGCAAGTTCGCGAAATGTTCCAGAACATGGCTGAAAAAATCCTGCCCGATATGGCTGAAAAGATCATCAAGCAAGAAATCCACAAGATGCTCTCGGATAGCTAAAAATCGAAATGTGCCGTTCCTGATGCGCGGTGATGAGTAGAAAGACTCATCACCTCAGCTCGACCCAGATCACTTTACCGACTTCGAACCTTTACATCCTCGGCGAAAAGCGAAATCAAATCGCCGTTCTCACCGATCACTTTGAGCTCGCTCGAAGCGCCCAGGCTGACCACCTTACCTACGACCGAAGCCCCCGATCCGGGCTGCCACTCGATCTGGGTCCCTACAGGAAACGCAGCTTGCCGCTCATAATCCCGGGCTATAGCCGAGGTGCCGTCGGGCAAACTTAACTCATCAATAGCTCCCAAAACAGACTCCACCACACGGAGTCGTATCTCGTCTGCAGTGACCTCGCGCTTAAATATCTCGCTCAGCGACGCTGCCGGCTGATCAATCCCCTGAGGGGCATGCGCACAGTTCAGGCCTAAGCCTACAATGAGGAACGAACCATCGAGATTTCCAACAGCTTCGCAGAGAACTCCGCCCAACTTGTGCCCCACACCTCCGCGCATCACCCAAAGATCATTGGGCCACTTGATGCGAAGATGCGGAGCTTCGGAGACTGCAATCTCTCGCAAGCACCTCATCACTCCCACAGCAGACGCAAGCGGAACCCAAGTCCATCGCGACTTAGCTTCGATCCGCACGACTATCGAGATAAAGAGATTGCCCTGCAATGATTGCCACTCTCGCCCCAGGCGCCCTCGCCCCGACTCCTGGATGCGAGCAGAAATCCACGAGCCATGAGGGGCGCCTTGCTCACCCAGCTTTCGCGCGAGGTCGTTGGTCGATCCGCAGCGATCTAGGACTTGGTTGGAGAGGAGCGGTTCGGGCATAATTTGGCATCTGTGATCCCACAAGGTGGGACTTCTTCAAAGCAGAAATCTAGGGGGCACACAGATCGCTAGAGAAGGACCGCAGTTCAGCTTGGCCTTGGATTTCTTACCTGCTGCGCTTTTTAATAAGAAAATGCTCACTCCAAGGATGACGTGACCGGAAAGTTTTTCTGAAAAACCTGCGCGTTGATGGGGCGAAATAGGCAAAACTCATTTGGGACTCTCGAGAATTGGATCTACTCAAAAACCTTATTGACCTTAAACTGCTCATACATCTCTGCGTCCATTTTGATCGCAGGTTCAATAGGTCCTGAGTATCCAGCTGTGCCTATGGCAATCCCACTCACCCTGAACTGGGTCATTAACTGATGAGGTACTCGCTTAGAGATGGGATCATCGAAGGCTTCCCTAGAAGGGATCCAGTTCCAGCCCTCTTTCTTGAACGCTGCGATTAAGTCAGGAAGAAATCGAGCGTTGAGATCGTTCTCGTGGAGCAGATAGACATGAGCAGGGGATCGCCCCATTGTCTTACGCGCAAGTTCATCAAAGAACTCCAACGACTCTAGATTTATCTTCAGATAGACGTCCTTTAATCGATCCCAATTGACCTTCTTTCCAGCCCTCAATGCGTCTTGAAGCATCTGCTCCATCAGCCAGTCAGCGCTTTCCGCGGTAAAGTATCCAAACTCGTAACCCTTCTCTATTATTTCACGACGCACTTCGGCCTGGACCTGCTCTGTCTTTCCTTCCATAGAGTGGGGATATCGAAACGAAGGGTAAAAGCCAGGAAGTCCTGCAATCAGCTCATGAGCTTTGACAAAATCGGCGACAAAGCGATCCTTACCAACTTCATTTAAGTTAAGGTGCGAGTGGGTATGATTTCCAATCAGATGACCCGCTTCCGCATATGCCTTGATTCGCTCACGTCCTTGGTCATTCCCCAAGTTGTGTGAATTTGCATAGAATACTGCTTCCTTAACTCCTCCCTCATCCATGGCCCGAATCAAACGCTGAGTTCGTTCAACTCCGGTATAAAGACCGCCACTCAATTGCGGAGCATCATCAAATGTCAGCGCAATCCGCCTAAAGGGCTGCGGAGCACTTTTTTTCTTCTCATTGCGGATAAGAAAAAGGGTCTTCTTGAGCAAAGGCTCGAGGCGTTTTGCCAACTGCAAGAAACCTCTGCTATCGGGGTGTATCCCATCTACAGATAATGGATCGGCAGACTTTGGAAGGGCTTCAGCCGCATCGAAAACCCAAACCCTAGTGTCCCCCTTGGATTTGAGCTCCTTATAGACATCATAGAGAGGCTCATGAAGGGCACGATAACTTTGGTCAGTTTCCGAGATCTGCTCACCCCAGGGAGCGCGCACCTCCGCATATCGAGGCTTGGTCATCAGCACTATCGGAGTCCTGGGTCTACGAGATCGGATCGCTTGGATAAACTTCTTGTAGTTCAAGTCCATGAGCGAACGACCTTGGATCTCACCGCCCATATTAGCCACAGAATCGATCACATAAACCGAAGCATCCACACTGGCGACCAGCTCTGCCATGAACTCTTCGCCTTTGCCAGCTCCGGAAAATCCCAAATTGACTACTTCTGAGTCCAGCATCCTTCCCAGCAGCGGAACATAGCCGCTGGATCCTCTTGAAGGGCAGCAGGACTGTGTGATCGAAGTCCCATAAAAAACAATGGGTCGAGAGTATCGATACTCCTTAGCCTCTTCGATCACGGAACCTGGCGTAACCCCGATTTGCAGGCTCTCTAGTCGTGCATAGGTTGGCAAATAAAGCGTAAACTCACGGTATTGAGAGGAGTAATCCAAGTAGTATATGTGTTCGTATGGCTCCGTGCCCGTCACAGGCTTAGAGGTTCCACGATAGGTCGAAACTCCCTTGACTGCTTCGTATAGATCCATCCCGGCCGTCGCAGAGGAAGCCATATGATAGAGAGAAATTCTATCATTCCCGTGCAATATTCGAACTCTCAGCGAAGAACTATTGGTTTTGAAACGCACCCTCGCGCCGCTTGGGCAGAGCGACTCCTCCCAAGCGTCTGGATTTTCTTTCTGAATTTTTTCCCTTAGGCGGGTAGGTAAACGACCAAATCCAGCATTCTGCCAATACCAAGGAAGCCCATAAACTCGTAAAGCAGGCTCCTTGAACGACCCAACAGTATGCCATTCAACATTCTTAGTCTCCGCGTGCGCCATCGAGGAGATCAATGCGACACATACACAGAACCCTGTCCAGACGAAGTTCATGTCATTGATTGTAAGATCAAAAAAACAAAATCCACAATGAATGTTTGCTGATATGCTTGACGGCGCCACCCGAGAGGTCATTGCATGGAATCCAATAGGCCTGCAAAACTAAGTGCTTCGATTTATTTCTGGGTTACGACCTCACTCCTGTTAGCTCTACTTTGGCCAAGCATTTTTAATACGTTCCCATTAGTTTATTGGGATACAGGAACTTATTTGAACAGTTCCTTCACTGGGCAAGTCCCTGTCGATCGACCTGTATTCTACGGACTCTTTTTAGCAGTGATACGAGCGCTCATCGAAACGACCACAGGCTCGCAGTCCGGAACACTATGGGCTGCTTCCATTGCGCAATCTGGAATCGCTGCCTTTCTGATTCTCGTTGCTTTACCCACCGCAAAGGTAAGGTTCGTTTTGCCAGCTGTACTGTTGTCGACTGCGCCTTGGTACGCATCCCAACTTATGCCGGACATCTTCAGCGGGACTCTGGCACTTTCTATTTTTTTAATGACTTTTCGCTGGGGCCGCCTAAGTGCTTGGCATCGGAGGCTCATTCCGCCGATTTTGATCTTGTCGATCATCGTGCATCTTTCTCATTTAGCCATTGCTGCACTCACTCTCGTTTGCCTCGTGAGTTTCAAGTATCTTCGAAGTGAAAAGCCGCCATCCATCCAAAGCAGGGGACTTCTCTTTACAAGCGCATGCTGCGTTCTGGCTTGCCTCTTGATTCTCGTCACCAACCGCACTCTCGCGGGAAGATTTTTTCTCTCTGAGGGAGGACACGTTTTTCTCTTGGGTCGAGTAATGGGAACCGGCGTTCTTAAACCACTCTTAGATGAAAAATGTGAAGTCGAAGGATACGCTTTGTGCCCGTACAAAGACTATTTCGCCAACCACGATCACAATGAATTTATTTGGAACGACGATTCACCTCTTCCAAAGATAGGTGGCTGGGAAGGCTCACGCACTGAAGCGTGGAGGATTATCCGCGGAGCGGTTTACCATTATCCTTTGCGATCGGCCGCTGCGACTCTTGAGGCTAGTATCAAACAGCTCTTACATTTTGAAATTGGAGATGGCCTGGAAGAACCGTATTCTGACGCCAAGAACGTCTACAAACAGATTCGAGATCGATACCCTAAGTCCTTCGATGCCTTCATGGTTTCGCGCCAGCAAAAAGGAAATCTCCTCCCCACTGTCCGTGCTTGGAACTGGATATATTTTTCCGTTTTCATTCTCACTTTAGGGCTCATTGGCTGGGCTACATTTAGACACGGAACCTTGGAGGAAACGCCATTCGCTTACTTTGCTGTATTGTTCGTCATTGCCAACGCTATCGTTTGCGCGACCCTATCGGGCCCAAACCCTCGTTATCAAGCGCGCGCGATTTGGGTGCTAGTGCTGGCCGGAACAGCATTGCTCAATGAGATCCTAAAAATTCGAAAAAACCTGCGCAATTCTACCTAAATTGACCGCAACATACGCGATTTTAGCCCAACTTATAAAACCAACAATGCCACCACCGATGCACTACAGAAATCCGTGGTGCACCTAAGTTCCCTCAACCAACAACGACAAATCTACCTGCTTCACTGAGTGGGTGAGCGACCCCACGGATAGCACATCGACGCCAACGATCGCGTAGCTAGCGATCGTGTCCTCACTCAGTCCACCGGAGACTTCAACAAATGGCCTCCGCCCCCCGCGCGCAAACGACTCGACCTTCTGTACGGCTTTTCTCACCTGCTCCGAGCTAAAATTATCGAGCAACACGCCATCCGCGCCCGCATCAAGCGCTTGGCTGAGTTCAGCATCGTTGCGTACTTCGATCTCGACCTTAAGCAAATGGGGCGCTACCGCGCGCGCGCCGGCGATGGCTTCTGCAATCCCGCCCGCCGCTGCGACGTGGTTCTCCTTGATGAGCACACCGCCCGAGAGGCTCACGCGATGGAGATGCCCCCCACCCGCTTGAACACCTTGAAGCGCTAAGTCGCGATAGCCTGGCAAAGTCTTGCGAGTCGACGTCACGCGCGGCGTGCGATCGGGACATGCCTTGCGCACGCGCGAGACAAATCGATCCGTCGTCGTTGCGATCCCGCTCACGTAGGAAACAAGGTTCAGAAAAGGGCGTTCATAGGCGAGCACCAATCGTGCGGGGCCTCTCCATTCGACCAAGGTGTCACCGGGCCTAAATTTTGCGCCGTCTTTTACTTTGGCTGTCACAATATCTGCGGGGCCACCCATTTCGACGCTCAGAGAGTTGGTGGCGGGGATTGCGCCGGATCCCGCCCAAACGCCTTCGCTTTTCGCGACTATCCGCGCGCCGATGATCCGCGCTTGCTGCGCATCGCCCGTGCCAAGCGAAGTCCAATCCCAGGGCCAACCATCCTCTCTTAGACCGCTGGCCAGAAGTTCCTTCCACAAGACCGAATGACCGTGATAATCGAGGTTTTTTACCATATCAGAGCCATACACGAGGAATCCCAATGCTTCAACGCGAACCCCAAGGCCGTTCAACTACGCAAATTCGCCCCCTCACGATTGAGACGGGAGTCAGTCGTTACGCAGAGGGGTCAGCATTGATCAAGGCAGGGCATACCCACGTCCTCTGTACCGCGTCAGTTGAGCTTGAAGTACCGGGTTGGCTCAAGGGCAAAGGCCAAGGCTGGGTCACCGCTGAGTATTCGATGTTGCCGCGCTCAACTCATACGCGCTCTAAGCGCGACCGAGAAAAGGTCTCGGGCCGTACGCAGGAGATCCAGCGCCTCATTGGGCGCGCGCTCAGGTCGATGGTGGATCTCAAGGCGTTGGGCGAAAAATCTGTGTTTATCGACTGCGATGTTTTGCAAGCGGATGGCGGCACGCGCACTGCTTCAATCTCGGGCGCATGTGTTGCGCTTGCGATCGCGCTCGAAAAGGTAGGCACGCGTGCGGCGATATTGGATACGGTCGCGGCAGTGAGCTTAGGGATCAAAGGCGGCCAGGTACTGACGGACCTCGACTACAATGAAGACTCTTCGTGCGACGTGGACATGAACTTTGTGGTCACTGGGCGTGGTGGGTTTGTCGAGGTGCAAGGCACAGCAGAGAAGCAAGCCTTTACGAAGGCAGAGCTCGATGCGATGACTGACGCTGCAGTGAAGGCGACGGGACAGATTCGGGAAATGCAGCTTCAGGCGTTAGCTGCGGCAGGGATTAGGCTGGGGTAAGCACCTTATTTTTGGCTAGAGCAGACCTCATGATTTGCAGGAACGTGGATTTTTTTACCCAAAGTCTCAACATCAATCCAGTAACAATGAGCAAAACCTTCTTCATCTGTTTCAAATTGCCACTTAACAGGAGCGCAAACTTCGGGATGAGGTGCACCAACACTACCAATCACTATCCCGTCTTTAATCCGGTCTAAAAAGCAGAATCTATCCGCTATCCGAGGTTTGGATTCAAAGGTCTTCTTATTGAACTCATCGCAATCTTCAGCGGTCGAGAATGCGCGATAAACATTGCCACCCGTTTTAACATCGACCCGATAACACCCATCAGGAGCCCCCAAGGGGTCACTCACTGGGACCGTTTCTCGTATGCCACAATGATCAGGTAAAACAGGCTTCCTATATTTTTTCTTCGTCTCTAGATCGACTTGAAAGCAATTTCTGTCCGATAACTCATAGGTCATCGGCCCCGGCCATTCACACCCAGTCCAATCTTCATACCCAGGAATCGGTGCGCGGTATTTCTTACCTAATGTCTCAGAATCTACATCATAGCAGTCGAAAGCACCCGAATCGTCAGCCAACAACCTACGCGTAGCATGAACTCCACAGGCCGATGGATGCAGTCTTCCTTGGATAAAGTGTTCCTCTTCGCCCTCTCTCTGTCCATATTCATTGCAAAAGATACCGTCACTATGAGGCACCAAGCGTCGAGAAACTACAATGTCTTCGCAAAGTACCGGATCTACCTTTTTCCTGCAGGAGGGAGCATCCTTATCGACTGCTTCTTCAAAACATGATTTTTCCCCCTTCCATCCGCTCCATCGGGTGGTTGTAGCTATTCCGCAAAAACGGGGAGAAACTATTTGATTCACCACCCTCCCTCGGGTAGCGAAGTCGAATTTGATGCAATCAAAGCCTATGACTTTGTAAATAAACTCTGAATCCGAGTTTGTCCCAACACCTTGATGAACTGAAGTTACCCTTTGATCGGTGATCAGCTCAAGCCGAGCTTGACCCTTCTCACCTCGATAGAGAACAAATATTTTTTCATCATTCTTCACATCTTGTAGATTTGCCCTCAAACGAACACATCTCGGATCCTCTCTTCTCACGCAGTTGGCTTTTTGCCTGACCAAATCCAGATAGGTATCCTTTAATCTCAGGACAGCCTCTCGAGTTTTCAGCTCGACTTGATTGAGCGGTAGCTCAACTTCTTTTGAATAATCCGGAACCAACAGCACCGAATGGATCCGCCCCTCGAGATCAGTTGTCACGAGAATCGGCTCGCTCACCATAGAATGCACCAGAACACGATCCGCCCAAGGCAGCTCATCTAGAACTTGGCCGTCAGGCAAAGCGTAGTTCCTGCCATCTTTCAGTGCGCGAAGCACCACTCTTCTCGTGTTGAGATTCCTGGCGGGCTTTAGGGCGTAGGTAGGCCGTGCATGAGCGCCACCCCACTCGGGATAATAGACGGCGCGAGGAGAAGCATTAGAAGGCTGAACTCGCTCCTTTTGGCTGCATAGGTCTTCGATGTGCGAGGCCTCTGCGGTGCTGTAAAACTCCGTGCAGAGATAGCGATCCTGTAGGGCGAATCGGATGTCGTTTGTAGATAGCCCTTGAGGCAACAGATGGGCTGATGCTGATGCCGAGCTGAGAGCCAGTAGGATGAAGGTCACAGAGTAAAACACGATCACTGCATACCATTAGTAGACCATATGAGTCTACTATAGAGTTACCTTTCTTCCTTATTTTCGAGGACGTGACTATTAAAAAAACATTTACTTATTGAATACTTAAAGAAAAGCACCCCAAAATGGGCCTTACGCCCGTTGGAGCACCCCTAAAGACCCCATCTCCAAAACACCCCATTACCCGATCAATTCACTAAAGTTAATTTTCAGACCGCCGATAAGCTCTATGTATCGAGAGCTGTCCGTAAGGAGGAAGCACAACATGTCGGATGAAAAAAAAGGCGCATCGAAAGCAAAAGTCGGCACCCCAATGCCAGATGGTTGCCACTCGCAAGGATGCAAATCCACCGCGCGGAGATTCAATTTCTGCAATGAACACTTCGAACATTTTAAGTTTGGTCTAATCAAGAAAACCGGCGAGCCGGTTTCTGACTACGACAAAAAGTTCGAGCACTACGCTGCCCATAAGAAGCGTACCGCTCAACGAGCTGCGTGAGGCCATTGGCTCCACGCTGAAGCGCTGTACCCACCACCACCTCCTCGAGAAGGCCCCAGGACCGTCAGGTCTTCGGGGCTTTCTTTCTTTTTTAAAGATGAAATCGCCGCAAGTTCCGAAAACCGGAACTTAACCCCTGCTCAGTCGGAGCGACCCGACATCAAGTTCCGGTTTTCGGAACCTCATCAATCCTCAGCGCCTTTCGCGCACATTCAACGCTGGAAATAGAACTGCGCATTGCATCACCGGATGCAGTTAAACACTCTCACTAAAATATCTGATGAAATTTTTTCATAGCCCTTGTGGAGAAGGTCTCGGATGTTATCCTGAAAGCGCTTTCCAAAAAATATTAAGGAGATCCTCATGACTTCACGGAATCAGAAGTTAATGTTGGCACTAGCGCTCATAGGGGCGTTGAGTGTTACGCAAGCGTTTGCCGACAAGCACCCTGCCTCTGACAAAAACGAAATGCGCTTCATCCAGGTCACGGCATCCACGCGAGAACAACGAAGCGCGATCGCTGACCTCGGTGTGAGCATCGAAGCGACACGCACGGATAGCGTCTGGGGGTTCGCCAATAAGGACGAAATCCGCAGCCTTAAAGAAAAGGGCTTCAAAGTCATCGGAGACTTCGACCTCAACGTTGCGCGGGGTGGACACGAGAGCAGCTTTGGATTTCCTCGAGGCGACGAGCGTTTCCATACCTATGCGGAACTCACTGACGAGCTCAAAAAGCTCCAAACCCAAGCACCCGACTTGATCCGAGTGCGAAGCATCGGAAAAACGATTGAGAATCGCGACATTTGGGCTGTTCACATCAACACTTCTAGCGATGCTCTGCGAGACGGAACTAGCAACAAGCCTGGCGCGATCTTCATGGGCAACCATCATGCGCGAGAGCACGTCAGTCTCGAGATACCTCTCATGCTGCTTCAATACTTGGTCGCCCATCGCACAGACACCGCGATCTCACAGCTACTTGATTCACGCGATATTTGGATCATCCCCAGCGTCAATCCGGACGGTGCGGAGCACGATGTTTCATCTAACCGCTATAAGCTTTGGCGCAAGAACCGCCGCAACAACGGGGATGGGACTTACGGCGTCGACCTCAATCGCAACTACGCTTATGGCTGGGGCACCGGCGGCTCAAGCACCAATCCCTCGAGCGACATCTATATGGGTGAATCAGCATTCTCAGAGCCTGAGACCCAAGCGATCCGCGATTTCGTGAATTCGCACCTGAACGCCAAGATCTTGCTCAGTTTCCACACCTTCAGTGAACTGATTCTCTATCCGTGGGGCGGCAAGTACGATCCCGTGCCCAACGCTCGCGATCAGGCCGTATTCGAGACCATGGCGCGAACCATGGCTAAATGGAACAAATACAAACCCGAACAATCCAGCGATCTCTACATCGCCAGCGGCGATACGACGGATTGGGCATACGGCACGCATGGGATCTTCGCGTTCACGTTTGAGCTCTCTCCTGCAGACATGATAAGCGGCGGATTCTATCCGGGAGCAGGGATTTTGGACCGTGTTTTTACGGCCAATCTTCAACCCTGCCTCTACATGATCGATCTGGCCGACAATCCATATCGTTCCCTACCTAACGAGCCGACGGGGTTCCTAAAAAACTACGTGGAGCCGAAGGCACCGAGCTTTTGGCAGTAAAATAATTCAAGATAGATCGATTTTTAGGCGCCGGTTCTTGAGCACAACAAGGGCCGGCGCTTCCACTTCAGCCCTGGGACTCCACTTCAACTCTGCGCCTTAGCTTCAACCTCCCCAATTCTCATCTGTCCAAACCTTAGACACTCAAACTCCAACACAGCCCATGAAGCACCCCTAAAGCCAAGAACAATATGGCCCTATCCTTGCTTTTCAATATATGATGTTTAAAAAAATATTCCTTCGCGGAGTGATCTATTTCGCTGCCTTCTTGTTCGGTGTCCTCATCTCTGGTGCCCACGCTGAAGAGGTAAACACCAAGGCTGATGAAGCTTCCGCACAAAAGTCCAAGTACACTTCAGTAACGCTATTCACTCCTCAGCGCCTCGATCACTTCGAGTTTTTCTGCTCTCATCGCAGGCACAAGACCGCTCGCCAACCCGACAACCACGATTGCGGCCACTGACAAGCCCGCCGCCCAAGGGTCGAAGATCCACTCAAACTTGAGCTTCGCGACAACCTGGGTTGCACCAAAAATCGCCGCCTCGTAGGTGATGAATCCGATGAGCAAGCCCGTTACTCCCGCTAGAGCGCATAGAACCACCGACTCGATGAGAAACTGCTGACGAACGCTCCGATTGGTCGCACCGAGAGCCTTGCGCAATCCGATCTCCTTGACCCGCTCAGAGACGGATACCAACATCATGTTCATGATCCCAATCCCGCCAACGAGCAGCGAGATCATAGCGATCCCCGCCAGCAGCACCGTGAACAGACTTAAGAATTTTTTCATTTGCGCGATCAACATGGCGTCTGACTCAACACCGAACTTGCCCGACTTGCCATAGCGGTGCTCGAAGTACTTCTTAACCTTCTTGCTCACCACCTCGACGTCAGCATTAGGCGAAACCTGAAGGCTTGCGTTGTGAATCCGACTTTGCCACTCGTTTCTCGTCAACTGTCGGATCGCGGTGTAGGGCAAAAGGACGTAGCTATTGGGATGATCCCAATCTTGGTTACTGGACCTGGGCTTGAGCACGCCGATTACCTTGCAAGCAAAAGTCGTATCGCCTTCAGCCAGGTAGACAATCTGACCAAGCGGGCTCACGTTTGCGAAGAGCCTCTGCACTATCTCAGACCCGATCACGCAGACTGAAGAGCGACTCTCGACTTGATAGGGGTTAATTGCTTGGCCGATCTGAAGCTGACTGTTCGTGACTTCAAAGTAGTCGGTTGCGACGCCGTATACGCCTACTTTGTTGGTGACCGTCATACTCCCAAAACTGACATTCATCCCCCACAGATGCATTACGGGAGATACTCTCTGCACCTCTGGAAAAACGCGCTTCAAAGGCATCAGATCCTTATCTACATCAAAATCTCTAAACGCAAACCCAAGGCGGTCCTTGGCCTGAAGCTCCCAGTTGGTGTAGCCCCAGATGCTGATCTTGTTGACGCCCAGACTCTCATAGGTTTCGAGAATCCGCCGTTTAGTGAATTTTCCAAGAGTGATCATCGAAAGCACTGCCGCGATCCCGATCGTGATCCCCAACATCGTGAGCACGGAGCGTCCACGATTACGTCCAAGGTTGGCCCATGCCAGAGGCAACAGAGCGCGTGCGGATCTCCAGAATCCAATCGTGGGACTTTCGATTTCTATAACTTTTTGAGACTTATCCATAGCGACTCTACCGTGGGCAGGTAAAATCGCTCGCTCCGCTTCAAACTTCCCATCCTTGATCCTGATCACGCGCGGACACTGGCGCGCGATCTCCGGATCATGCGTGATAATGATCACTGTACGGCCCTGGCGATTCAATTTCTTAAGAAGCTCCAAAGTCTGAGCGGCGTTGACCGAGTCCAAGTTTCCCGTCGGCTCATCTGCTAGAATCAGACGAGCATCATTCATCAATGCGCGCCCCACAGCCACACGCTGCTGCTGACCTCCCGAGAGCTGATTGGGCTGATTCTCGAGGTGTGATCCCAAACCCAGCTGCTCAGCGATCTTCACCGCACGCTCGCGTTTCTCAGGGGTGATCACCGCCGACTCCGCAGGATAGCGAGCGGGCAATAAGATGTTCTCCACTACGCTTGCGCGAGGCAGAAGGTGAAACTGCTGAAATACGAAGCCAATTTTTTTATTTCGCACCCATGCCAGCGACAGATCGCTGAGATTGTAAAGATTCTGGCCGTCAATTCGAACCTGTCCGCTTCCTGGGCTAAGCAATCCTCCCAGCACGTAAAGCAGCGTCGACTTTCCCGACCCAGACGATCCCTGAATCGCAACCAGCTCACCTTCGTCAACGCTGAGATCAAGACCCCGCAACACAGGCGTGTCCCTACCTTCGAGGTGATAAGAAAAGTGAACGTCGTGAGCCTCTAAAAACGCCATAAGCGCTCAGTGCTCCCCATCGAGCGCAAGAAAATCCGTCTGGCGCACTCGGTCCCTTTCTTTCAGTCCACTCTGGATCTCAAAGGCCTCTTCGTTCTGAATGCCGATCTCGATTGGGCGCTCTTCACCGCTTTCAAGAATGACCTGATACTTGTCTCCTTTGCGCTGCACATACTCGTGCTGGAGCTTAAGAACCCCATCCCGGCGCGCAGCAATGACGTCGATAATCGAAGACATGCCTGGGCGTATCTCAGGGTCCCGATCGGTGATCTCGATGCGAATCGGAAACTCCACTTTCTCGTTAGAGCGATTCCAGTCTTTGCGCTCCCTGGCTGCGATCGAGATTTCCCGAATCACGCCTTTAAAAGTCTTACCCAAGATCGCGGTGGCACGAATCACCACGTCCTGACCTGGCTTGATTTTTACCAAATCCATTTCAGGGACATCGGCCATCACAAAAAGCCGCTGAAGATCATCGATACGAACCAGCGTGCTTTGATCTCCCTTCTCCTCGACGTACTCACCCTCACTGTGCAGAACCTGCACGACCGTTCCGGAAAAAGGCGCACGCAGCGGAAAGACCTCTCCTCGATCAGCCAACGACTGAACGATGCTCACAAGAGGTTGCCCAGCCTGAACTTTCTCGCCGATAGATACGTACATTTTTCGCACGTAGCCCGCATAGGGCGGCAAGATCACCGTTCGCCGCTGCGGCACGATGATTCCGGCAAGGGTCACGCGCTGAAGCAAGTCACCTCGACTAACAGTTCCAACGCGGTGAGATCCGCTTACTCGAGACTTCGAGCACGCGCTTGCCAGAATGACGACTAGCGCGACCCCTAAGAGGCTAGCGCCGATCTGTCGATGCGATCGAGTCATAGAGCGTCCCTTCGTAGTAACGGTACTGAGCCAAGTTTTGGAGAAGCGAGTAGTAAGTGTTGTATACGCGGGTCTTGGCATCCAAAAGATCGCTCAAGGAGTTAATGATATCCAGATAGGTCGACTTTCCCTGTCGATAGTTGGCGTCTATGGTATCGAAGCTCTCTTGTGAAATCGCAAGCAACTCACGGTTGAGCTGATCCGATTGCTTCAACCGTTTGAGCAGAAAATGAACATTTTCCTTCTCCACTCTCGTCGACAGCACTGATGATCTGAGACCATCGTTCGAAACCGCCTCCTGATGGATGGCCACCTGGACATCGCGCCTTCTCGTGCCCCAGTCCCAGAGGTTGTATTGCAAAGTCAAAAGAGCGTTCCATGACCAGGGGCCGGTCGTGGCCGGAGCCACAGCTGTCGCTCCTAGATAGTTGGAGACTCCATACCCAGCACCTGCCGTCACTGAGAGTTGCGGCCAATACCTTCGCTCAGCCAAATTCACGCTGTAGTGATTGATCGACTTTTGGATATCGGCCAAGCGATACTCATAGCTTTTCTCGATCGCGGACATCTCAGTGGGTAAACCTCGCGGAGCTTGATCGGCCGGAGTAATCGGGACAAACTCAAGGCCCGCATCATGGCTCCAATCCTCAACCCCAAGCAAACGCTTCAGCTCGGTCCTAGAAGCGCGAATCGAATCCCTTGAAGTGATGAGATCCAAATCTGTCCGCTGAACCTGCACTTTAAGCCTCAAGAAATCCTGGCGCGTTCTCAAGCCTTGCCGATAGCGCGACTGCATGAGCCTATACTGGTCTTCTAAAAGATCGTGCTGTTTCTGCTGAACCTCAAGAAGCTGAGTTGCCAGAGAGAATTGATAAAATTGTCTGGCTACCGACAGCGAGAGCTGATCACGAGCTTGGAGTTCAGCCAATCGTGCAGCGTCGCGGCTGGCACGAGCCGACTTGAATTGAGTATAAGATTGGCCGTTATCGTAGAGCGTCTCAGTAATCGTCAACCCAAGTTGGCTTGTCCAGGGAGGATTGGGGCCCAAGACCGGCTCTTGAACTCCTTGCACCGCCTGCGCATCAGCGGACGGCAGGAACCGAGAGAGTGCCGACGAAACTTGAAGCTCTGCGATCTCTGCGTTTCGCCGAGAAGCATCGTAGACCGGCGAATGCTCAAGCGCGTACTGGATCGCTTGAGGCAAATCGAGCGCTGCATGCACTGGGAACGAAAAAACCAAAGCGAAAGAAACAAGATAAGTGCGGTTCACTGCGAAGAAGCATACTTCTCCGAAGCGGCCTTTTGAAATTAAATCAAAACTAGTTAAATTCTTTTAATTCGGTTTTAATGTTTGTGCTTTTTGTCGCCGCCGCCGTGGAGCTTTTCCTTTTCAGCACGGCACTCCGACCCGAGAGTGCCCGCTTCGACACCAGCGACTGCCTCTCCCTTTACGATTGGCATGATGCAATTCATCCACAAACCTTTGTTCTCATTCGAACCGCCCTCATAGAAGCCAGCCTTCTCGCACAGCTCCGCCACCTTGGCGCACGTAGGGGGGAGATTCTTCTTCCCACTTGGCTTTCCGTCACCATGGGCTCGAGCTAGCTCACCGTTCATCACTATTGCTGCAAACAAGCCTAAAAAGAGAGATGCGTTCATCATAGGTAGCCTCCAAGCAGAAATGATACACCGTCTGCGCTCAAGACTGAAATCCGCTCTTCATTTCTTCAAGAAAGTTGCGAGCCGCCGGCGTATGAGTCAGACCTTTGACTTCGTTGAGCCAGATCTTGTCCGCCAGTTCAGGCTTGCCCGTACTCATCTGAAAAAGCCTGCCTTTAGCCAGGTAGGGTTGAGCCACATATTTAGGCACGATACCGACACCCGCGTGCTTGAGGATCAACTCCAGCACGAAATCGATTGCGGCGCCATAAGCCCGGATGTTGAGCTTGCCCACATCTCGACCAAAATGATGCCTGACCCAGGTCCTCGTCAGTTGCCCATTCTCGTAATAGTCGATCACAGGCAGCTCGCGCATCTCCTGAGGGCTCGGACGCGCGACAAAGTGCTTTTTACCTGAAACCAAAACCAGCTCTTCCTCAAAAAGACGAGTCGATGTTACGCCACGCGCTTCGCTGGCAAGCGGATAGATCGAGAGCGCAAAATCGATTTTGCCCTCCGTCAGGAAACTCGCGAGCTCCGGTTGTGCGACAAAGACGAGCTTTACCTGCACTTTAGGGTTCTGCATGAGATAGGCGGCGAGAAAATCCGTCAAGCGAGTCTTAGAAAAGCCAATGAAGAGCCCGATGCGCACGATCCCTCTGACTTCGGGATCACTCTCCGTCAGGGTGCTGAGAATGGATTCAAGATTGCGTTGATGCTCGCGAAAGCGCTGATGCAACTCACGTCCAGCCGGCGTGAGGATCATCCGCTTGCCGACGCGATCGAAGAGCTTGAGGTTCAAGCTGGATTCGAGACTGGACAGGCTTTGGCTCAATGCCGAGCGCGTGAGCAGCAGTTTTTCAGAAGCTTTGGAGATACCACCGGCCTCCGCCACCTCTAAAAAACTATGCAGCTTGTTAAGATCAAACTTGTTTAGCTTCACTGAACGGAATGTTTAATCCATTTAATTTTACTAATCAAAAGATCTCGGTCAAACGAGAAGTATGACAAAATTCACCGACAACTTGATCAAGCGCTTAGCGTCAAAACATCTCCTTCTCCATCCTTTTTACCAAGGCTGGACGGACGGCACTATCTCTCGTGAGACGCTGCGCAACTACGCTAGCCAGTATTACCACCATGTCAGCGCATTTCCTCGCTACCTGAGCGCCACCCACTCGGGCTGCGCGGACCTTGCGACGAGACAGCTTCTGCTTGAGAATCTCAATGACGAGGAGCGAGGCGCTGAGAATCATCCTGAGCTCTGGCTTAGATTTGCCGAAGAACTCGGACTCGATCGAGAGCAGGTTAAAAACCAAGCGCTGCAGCCTGAGACTCAAGCGCTGATCGAATCTTTTATGACCGCCGCACGCTCCTCATACGAAGAAGGACTAGGTGCCTTACTCGCTTACGAACACCAAGTTCCTCAAGTAGCGACGTTTAAGATGGATGCACTCAAGAAGCACTACGGCTTCGCTGAAGGGTGCAATGGCCTCACCTTCTTTGACGTGCACCGCAAGGCAGACGTCTATCACACTGAAGCCCTAAAGCAGGCTCTTGATCAGCTACCTCCAGCTGCGCAAGCAAAAGCAGAAGCCGCAGCAACGATTGCCTCCACACGTCTTTGGGAGTTCTTGGATGGAATCCACAATCGCGCCGCTGCCTAAGTTTGATCGGGACCTTGCAGGCAGCATTCTGCGCCTCAAGGGATTGCGCTGTCAGGTCAGGCTGGGCTGCTCTAGCCAAGAGCGCGAGGTCCACCAACCCGTATCGTTCGACCTAGCCTTTCGGTTCGCGCAATTGCCAGAGGGTTGCCGAACCGATGAGCTGAGCGATACGATTTGCTATGCCGAGATGAGCGATTGGATCCGAAAGGTTTGCGCACTCAAAGAGTATCAACTCATCGAAAAGCTCGCATTCGACGTTTTTCGTGTTTTGCGCGAGCGTATGCCGCCTCGAGTTGATCTTTGGCTAGAAGCAACCAAAGAACGACCTCCAGTCGCGGATCTCATCGGGGGCACGAGCTTTAGCCTGGGCGATTGGGAGCCATGACGGTCATCCTGGGGCTCGGGACCAACTGCGGCGACCGGCTTGAGCACCTCAGGCGCGCGATACGCGAACTCGAATCAACGCCTGCTTTGCGGATAGAAGAGACCTCGCCACTCTACGAATCCGATGCGATGCTACCCGATGGAGCTCCTCCTTCGTGGAATCTTCCCTTCTTGAATCTTGCCCTCAAAATCCAGACACCTCTGTCGGCGCATGAGCTTCTGGACTGGGCGAAGAAAGTTGAGAAGAAACTCGGCCGCGTGCAACGCGAACGCTGGGCGCCTCGAGAGATTGACATCGATATCCTCGCGATGGGCGATCTTTGCCTCGACTCAACTAGGCTGTCAGTGCCTCACAAAGATCTGTGTGAACGCCCTTTTGCTCTTCTACCGCTTGCCGACCTCGCTCCCCATTGGGCCAACCCCAGTGCCGGGCCTCATTTTGGCCACACAGCCCTAGAGCTCGCTTCCCGCTGGCGACATCGCTCGCCGGATCAGATCCCTCAGCGCACAAGAAGAAGCGCTCACTCGCTTTGCGAGCTCGTTGGCATCGTCAACATCACCCCTGACTCGTTCTCAGACGGCGGTGATTGTATCGATCCTGATCGAGCTATCGAGCAGGCTCTCCGGCTTGTGCGTGACGGCGCGACTGTCATCGACCTTGGTGCAGAATCCACACGTCCCGACGCCACGCCCGTGAACCCAGAAACGGAGTGGGCCAGACTGAGCCCCGTGTTCGAAGGTTTGCGCGGCACAACTGGATTTAAAATCAGCGTCGACACTCGCAATGCCCGTACCGCTGAGCGCGCGCTCGAACAAGGAGCTCATTGGATCAACGATGTCTCAGGTGGCGCAGACCCACGCATGTTCGCGACCTTAGCGGCAAGCCGAGCGGATTACGTGATCATGCACAGCCTCAGCGTCCCTCCTCGTCGAGACGAGACGCTGCCTGCAGGAGCAGATCCTCTGCTATCCCTGCTCAGTTGGATCCAGGTACGACTCAGAGAACTTGAGTCTACCGGGGTCGATCGCTCTCGCGTAATTTTGGACCCAGGGATCGGCTTCGGAAAGACGCCCGAGCAATGCGCATGGATACTAGGTCGCACGCGCGCATTCAATCAACTGGGTGTAAGAACGCTGATTGGACACTCCCGCAAGTCCTTCTTTCGCGGCCTGCTCGATCCTACCGAGGATCGCGATCTTGAGACTGCCATTCTCTCGCAGCAACTCGCACAACACGGCGTCAACTACCTGCGTATTCATAACGTCAAGCTCAATGCGCAGGCGATTCGCGCAAGCTTGTTGCTTCGATGAACTACCAAGAAGTCGTTCAAGCGCTTGAGGCGCGCGGCATGATGCCGGATCGTCCACCGAGCCTTGAGCCGATGCATGAAGGACTGCGTCTCATCGGATTTGATCGCTATTGCTTCTCGCCGGATCGCGTGATCGTTGTCGCCGGAACCAACGGCAAGGGCAGTACCTGCGCCTCGCTCGAGGCATTGCTTGTACGCGCGGGCGAGCGCGTGGGGCTCTACACGTCGCCTCACTTAGTGGAGACGACCGAGCGATATCGGCTCAATGGCGTAGACATTTCGCAAGAGCAGTTCTGCTTGGCTTATGAGCAAGTCGAGCGGGACACTCGCTCTATCGCACTGACTCATTTTGAGTTGTTGACGTTGATGGCAGCCTGGCACTTTTGCTCAGGGCAGGCAATTAAACCGGTCGACTGGCTCATCCTTGAGGTCGGTCTCGGCGGTACTTGGGACGCAACCAATGCCATCCCCCACTCGACATCGGTGATCACGGCGCTGGGTATGGATCACGAGAACCTACTCGGCTCCACGATTGCAGAAATCGCAGCCAACAAGTTTGGTATTGTGGGGCCAGGCAATCTCGTCGTGCATGCGCCCCTACCGCCAGAAGCGAAACCAGTTGCAGAGAAGGTCCGTGCACAAACCCAGTCGCACTGGGTAGAATCCACATCTTTTGAATACTCAGTTCGCTCGCTGGTATTTTTAATAAAAACTCGTTGGGGCAAGACTGAGCTTGCGCTACCAGGTCTGCGTGGAGCCCAAAATGCGGCGCTAGCGTTGACAATTTGCGACGCACTTGGCTTCAATCCTGAACCGCTGCTTCCCGCATTGCCTCAAGTTCAGTGGCCAGGCCGCATGGAGCGCGTCGATATGAAGGGCGCTCCTTGTCCTGTTTATCTCTCGGGTGATCACAACCCCCAGGGGATCGCGAGCCTTCTCGAGCTCCTGCTCTACTATCCACGGACGCATCTCCATGTCTTGATTGGAGTAGGCCGAGACAAAGCCTTCGCGCAGATGATGGAGTCCCTACGAGGCCTTTCAAACTCTACTCTCTACTTGACCGAGACGCCTTACCGAGGCTTCGCTCTCAAAGAGTATGGACCGACGCTGACTCAGGTCGGAGGATCTTGGGCTGAACCGCTTGAAGCAATGAAGCAAGTCATGCAGCTCGCGAAGCCGGGTGAAATGATTTTGGTTACGGGTTCGTTGTATCTGGTTGGAAAGATCCGAGGAGCGATTCTTGAAGAAAGCCGGCCTAAAGGCGCTTAGGAGCGCGACAATCCAAGCTCAGTGACTTTACATATCCAAAATCAAGGGCAACACCACCGGCTTCTTGCCCAAGTTAGTGTTAAAAAACCTGCGCAACTCCACGCGCACGGTTTCTTGCAAATCCATCTCAACATTGCCCTCGCGAACCTGCATGTCGTACTCAGCGATGATCTTCATCACAAGCTGCTTGGCCTCTTCGACTAAAAAGCCTTCCTGACCATCCCCAGTCAAACCCTTGGTGATGATCTCAGGACCCGACATAATCCGACGAGTCTCGATATTGCGAACCATGAGCGAGAAGACGATCCCCTTCTCACCCATCTGCCGCCGCTCTTTAAGTACGAGTTTTGAAATATCGTTGCCATCGCGGCCCTCGACTAACACACGTGGCTCAACCATGTGATCGACGATCTTGCAGGAGTCGCGAGTCACTTCGATCACGTCGCCATTGACGGCGATCACTACGTTCTCAGGTGTCACACCCGACTCCTTGGCCAGCACCGCATGGTGCACCAAATGGCGGTACTCACCGTGAACCGGGATGAAGAATCGTGGTTTGCAAAGTTCAATCATCCGCTTGAGCTCAGGCCGAGTCGCATGCCCTGAAGAGTGGATCTGATGCACAGCCTCGTACAAAACTTCAGCCCCCTGCTTGAACAGGTTATTGATCATCCGACCAATGGCCTTTTCATTGCCAGGAATGAACTTGGAACTCATCAATACCAAATCGCCCTGCTGCAGCTTGATCTGCCCGTGCTCGCCGTTAGACACGCGAATCAGCGCCGAGCGATGCTCGCCTTGGCTTCCAGTCGAAAGCACGATCAGCTTCTCGCGCGGAAAATCCTCTATGTCGTCTAAGCCGATGACGACTGAGTCAGCTCCCTTGATGAAGCCAGCCTCCGTACCCAAACGAACGTTCTGCTCCATGGTTCGGCCCGCGAGGACAACTTTTTTATCCATCTTCTGTGCAAGATCCAGAACCTGGCTCATGCGCGCGACGTTGGACGCAAACATCGAAACTAGCGTCAGACCCTCGGCAGCCGCAAAGAGCTGCTCGAACTTACTGTAGATGACGTTCTCGCTCATGCTGTGCTCGTGACGCTCAACGTTGGTCGAGTCACTAAGCAGCAACAGGACGCCCTCTTCGCCCGCTTTTCCAAACGAGTGCAGGTCGATCATTTTACCGACGTATGGGGTCGGATCGATCTTGAAGTCCCCGGTATGGACAACCTTGCCGAGAGGCGTATCGATGATCAAAGCAAAAGCATCGACGATGCTGTGATTGACAGGGACTGGCCGAACTTGAAAATGCTTGAACCTGATCTCGTCTCCAGCCTTAAAAACATGCACTTCTGCACGATCGGAGAGTTCATGCTCTTTGAGCTTTTCCCTCAAGAGAAGCGCCGAGAAGCTTGATGCATAAATCGGCGCACGAATCCCAGCCTTCAAGGCAAATGCCAATGCCCCGATATGGTCTTCGTGTCCGTGCGTAATCAAAAACGCTTTGACCTTGTCTTTACGCTCAATCAAATACGAAAAATCCGGGATCACAAACTCAACGCCAAACTGATCCAGATCCGAAAACAAAAGTCCGCAGTCAACGACAACGATTTCCTCGCCGTACTCCAGGACCATGCAATTCATCCCAATTTCGCCCAATCCACCGAGCGGGACGATACGCAACCCATTGGGTATTGCGGACAGGTGGCTTAGCGTATTGTCGGATCGATCCTCAGTATCTTCGTTCGAGGATTTTCTGCGGCCCTTTCCTTTAGTCTTTCTCAAAACACGCTCTCCTTGCTCGTCGTGACCCTATGACCTACTTGACTCACACGCGCAGCCAATACATCTGCCGCGATATCCGACTCTTCGCCAACAATCAGGTCGGCATATTGGCGAGTAGGCTCGAGAAACTCATGATGCATGGGTCGAACCGTATCGTAATACTGTCGGATGATGCTGTCCAAGGTTCTTCCACGCTCCCGCACGTCGCGATGTAGGCGGCGGATAAAACGAATGTCAGAATCTACATGCAGATAGACTCGCACATCGACCAAGGATCGAATCTCGGCGTCCCAAAGCGCGAAAAGCCCATCCATCAAAATCGTGTGACATGGACCCAGGAGCTCTGTTTCTTCAGTGCGCCGACTCGTTCTAAAATCATAGACAGGCACCGCGATCTGTTCGCCCGCTTTGAGGCGCTTGAGGTGCTCTTTGAGCAGCTTCCAGTCAAATGCATCAGGATGGTCGAAGTTAGGTTCGCCATGGACCTGCACCCCAGGAGGCGGTGTTGGGAGATAATATGAATCCTGATGCAACAAGCCCACTGTTCCGTCAGTCTGGCCACTTCGCTTCAGGACCTTCTTAGCAAACGTTGTTTTTCCTGAGCCGGAGCCGCCGGCGATTCCAATCAAAAACATTAGCATCATCCCCGGTTTTTAAGCCTTATTTTTAGGAGCCGTACCACAAAACGGGACGATAATCCGAACCAAAACTGGTTTTCGCCAATACAGAAAACATAAGCCCTCCAAGAACTTAAGTCCTTCCTCAAGAAATCCGATGCGTTGGGGAACGGCCATGATCTCCATAACCCGCGCAGCTCTCTTAGTAACCGCAATGATGACCTCCGCGCCCCTCGCTGTCGCCGCGGAAAAACCCTGTCATTGCGAGCAATACCGCGCCCAAGTGAACTTTGGGTCGTTAGCTGAGAAAATTTCAAAAGCAGGGCTAAAACTGATTCACGGAGATGGAAAAGCCTTCGACCGCTCGACTGAAGACCACTTTTACCATCTTCTCTTTGAGAGCCAGCACACGGTTCCACGAGAATGCTTTTTTAAGTTCGTCAACGAGATCAGAGGACAGATTACGATTATCGTGCAAGGCCAATCAGGAAATAACGAACAACAGAAAGATGCCTCCAAGTGGGCACAGCTCTTTCTCGAGAACTACGGGGCTCTCTATAGTAAGATCCCAGAAAATTGCCTCAAACGAACCGGGATACCGAAAAGAAGCTACATGTGGATTTCCCCATCCTCTGTCGCTCCGTTCAATTGGACGCCCGAAATGAAAGCGGCTTATAAAAAATGCATCACCGAAGTTGGACCCAAGATCTCACAAGAAGTCGATCAACTTCTTGAGTCGAAAAGCGCTGAAGAACTCATTTTAGCGGTAGGAAATGGTTCCCTGGGCCGATTTCACCTGAACTCAGTTCGCGAAGCCCAGATGGTTAAGGCATTCCACCACCTTTTAAAGAGCTCTACCTCAGAAGATGATCTCTTCAAGAAAGCGGCGCGACTCGCTCCCAGTCTCAGCACACAAGAAATCCTAGCTATGGGCACGACTTACGGAGCACTGACGGGCGGAGGTTACGACAGAACTCGAGCGGCAAAAGGAATTTCAGCTCAAGGTGCGATCGGGGGAGACAGCATCCTTAGTGTCGCTCAAAATAATCTGATGTATGGAACTATCGTGAATACAGAAGGGGCGGAGGCTTATTCTCCTGCACAGTTTGCCGCCACCTGCCGAGACCAAGCGGTGCATGGAGCAAGGTTCTTCAATGCTCTAGGCTTGAAGTCATACGTCGCTGCATACCAGACTCGGGGAGGGATCCCTCATGTTTCAAACATCGTTGTCGACCCCAAAAACAAGAACCAGCTCTATGGCGTATCCTTCGGTACTCTAGGGTACTCCAAAGGCGGAGACGCAAGCGCGCTCGTCGGCAGTGGCACGGGAGATTTGGGATTAGGAACTTACCTCTTCAACCATGATGGCAATCCCATTGGCTTCATTCCTGGAAAAACCAGCGCAGTTCAGGCTCAGTTTGCAGGAGGTTCGATTCAGGATGTCGGAGGCGATCCCCTGGCGAGAAGCTCAGCAAGCATTACGGCGGCACAAACCCGCCTCTCGCGAGAGAACGAACAACGACTCAACCTAGGCATCGCAAAAGACGCGCTCGGCAGCACTCATTTCGGGGTCGGTTACCAGCTCAATCATGGCAGCGGCACCTTGTTTCCTGGAAAATTGGGAACCGCCCTCAGCCTCATCAATACTCCCGGCTCGCACATCGGCAGTAAGTCGGACTCAAACGTGGGCATGCTTTACATTCTGGCACAGCAAGAAGCCCATACACCTCGTTTGCGACTTGGAAGTACCGGCATCCAAGCGTCCGCCGACACAAAACTGGGTATTGACGCCCAAGTAGGTGAAGACTTTTCAGAAGGTGGCCAGCCCATCTTCTGGGGAGGCTTGCATCTCAAGGTTGGGGCAGAGGTTGAAAAAGCGTGGGAAGAGGCCGCCAAGATTAAAGCACGAGCAGAAACCCAACTGAGCCCAAGCGTAAAAGATATCCGCGATCCAACCAGTCCTCACCAACTGACCGTAACATCCGACTACGTGTCAGTCGTCATCGATGGGAACATTCGTCTCTCTGAAGAGCAAAGAATCTACCTCGTGACCCAACTCACTTACGTCCGCAATCAACTGGGCAGCCGAGGCCGTGCCGAAGTGGGCGTGGCGGCGAACGATACGGTCTTCACGGTATCGGGTGAGGGAGCGCTTACGGAAGGTACAGAGCGCTTTCAAGATGGAGCACGCAAGAGAATCGCCGGAAATTTGACAGTATCCGCGCTAGACAACAAGGTCACTCTCACACTCTCTCCGTTTGTGGAAATCGACGAAGGAGGCCGCCAAGGAGTGCAGAGTAAGACCGAGGTTCCGACCACTCCGACAGGTGAAGAAAACGAGAATCGTGCCAACTATGGCATGTGGATAGATCTCAACTTCAAACTAGACTAGCGGTCAGAATCGCTGTGGCGAGGAAACAGTGGCGCGAGGAACAAGCGGTCAATCTTCAAACGCTGCTAACCGATAAGCAGATCGATGTCCTATAACCTGAGAAACCCCAAGGTTGTGGCCTGTCTCGGCCTGCTCTCGCTCATCGCTCTCCTAGGCGGATTGGGGTTGAAGAGTTACAGGCTGGCACGCGCCTGCTTTGTATCTCGGGTTCTCGCCCTGGAGATCTCTGAAACGCAGAGCCTGCAAGAAAGCCTTCGGGGCGCTGATTCCCCTGAGAGCCTAGAGATCTCTTTTCTCACAGAGCCTAGAGAAAGCTACCAGAATGGGCTGACTGAGTACATCAAGCAGCTCGGCACGAGCCCTGAACCCGACTCGTCAGTCTGTGGCGCTCTTATGAATGGGTCGCAACGTTGGCTTTCCAAACAGTCCGAGCTGCGCGCCTTTACTGAAACTCAAAAAAAGTTAACACCCCTTTGGAACGAGCGACTTTCAGCAAACCAATCACTAGCCAAGCGAATGGTGCAAGACTTCGAGCATGACCGAAAGCTGCTTTGCCATTCTCGCAAATCCTTGGGAGACTCGTTATTGATGAAGCATATACTCCAAACTCAATGCCAGCCGGGCACAAAATATCGCTGTAAGCCTCACCTGGCCCGTTTGTCAAAAAATGTAGCGGAGCTCACGTTGGTCGAGCATACCAATGCTTCTAAGTTCATCGGCAAGTGGGGCGAAGATCGAATGCATGAGAAGTTATGCAACTGAGCCGGCTGGGATTTTTGGCATCGGTCGGAGTGATGATCGCATCGACGCTGATGTCAACGAGAGCGAAAGCAGCATCGCCGCCCACAGAACTCAAAGAAAAATGCAAGAACCCCAAGGCGACTCAGTCCCTGATTCAAGGATTTGAGTTTCAAAAGGACGGCAATACGCAGGAGGCGGCGGGGGCTTATCAGCGCTGTCTCAAGCTTGAGCCACAGTGCGTGGCCTGTCTTTACGAGATCGGATGGTCCTATTGGAAACAAGGCGACTGGAAAGAAGTCATTCAAACTTGGGATCGCGTCTTGAAGCTCGACCCTAAGCATGCTGAGGCTAATCAATATTTACCCTCAGCCAAGTCAACGCTCGATTCACTTGAAAAAAAGAACTTCGACCAATCCCTACACACGGGCGTGGACCTCCTTATAGAGTCGACACCCAAAGACGGGCCATTGGTCATGACCTTCTCTTCACGCTGGCAATCCTACCAAAAAAAAACGACTGTACCCCTAGACCACTACGATCCGGATATCGACTCGCCCAAATCGATCGCGTTCAGCACGGACGGCAAGCTTGTGTTTCTGAACTCGCTCGAGGCAGGCAAGACGATTGTTTACGACGCCCTAGGTCTCAATAAAAGAGCGGTAATCAATCATCGCTTTGATAGGCGCGATGCAAGGCTCTTCAAAAAGACAAATCCTTTTACCTATCGATTCCCTAAGGCCACGAAAAAACCCAACATATTTACCGGCAAACCTGTCGAAAGCGCGCTATCTCACGAGGGCCGCTATCTCTGGGTCACCTACTACCGGCGCAGCTACGACCCATACGGCAACTACCCCTCTGCGATGGCGGTGATCGATACGCTGGACTTTAAGATCAAGCGCGTGTTTGCGACAGGCCCGATCTCAAAATACGTGCAAGTCTCACCTAATGGCAAGTGGCTCGCCGTCTCGCATTGGGGCGACAACACAGTAGGGTTGTTCGATATCTCGGGCAAGTCGCCTGCAGAGTTTAAAGAGTCTGCGCTTCTCGTTGTCGAAAAGGCGCTGCCCACTGGATCCCTCAAAGGAAACCGAGACCACAATTGCGGCTTTTGCGTGCGAGGCTTAGCGTTCACTCGCGACAGCCGCTATTTGTTTGTGAGTCGCATGCGCAAAGGAGGGATCGCTCTCTTTGATCTCAATCGTGCAAAAAAACCCTCTTATCTAGGGACTGTGTTTGGAATCAATCCGGGCCCCCGCGACTTGCACGTCAGCCAATCCGGCGAGTGGCTGTTTTCGAGCTGCAATGCTTCTGGCTTCATTTCAAAAGTGCCGATCAACTTGATCCACGATCAGCTCACCGACCCAGGTACACCGAGCGATCGGCGAGTAACGATCAACCCAAAAGATCATGGGGTGAAGTCAGTTTACGCAGGACTCGGAGTGCGATCGTTCAAGCTCTCGCCCGATGATCGCTACCTTTTCGCTTCCGTGAATCAGACCAGTGAGGTTCTCGCGATTCGCACCAAAGATATGCAGATCATTGCAAGAATTCCGGTCGATTCTTACCCCGTCGGGCTCGACATCAGCCCCGATGGCTCACAAGTTTGGGTCACCTCGCAGGGCCGCGATGCGCGCGGAGGCAACTCCGTGGGCGTGTTTCAAGTGAGGTACAAGTCTGATGAAACAATTCAGAGTACCTCGGATCCGAGGCGGCAGGCATCTCCACTGCCGGCAGAGAATTGAGGCGCCGACCGCGGCGCTGACTAGCAGGACCACGGCGCTGACCGCGGATGAGCATCCAGCATAGACAAACGCATAGCGGAAT
>CAZGCK010000045.1:0-1620 GCA_964524175.1 uncultured Bacteriovoracaceae bacterium
AGGCTCGTCAAGCATCCGGGGGTGACGATCGCTGTGATAGCTAGGATTCACTATCAAGCCGCGCGGCTCTACATTAAAAAGATCCCGTATTTTGGTAAAAAAGAAAACCTGGAGCTTCAAAAGGGAGGCCTATCGTGAATCAAGTTGAAGTCGCTTCGAGGAGCTTTTCGTCAGCGAGCTTTTTGGGGTATCAACGAATCTTGCTGGGGGTGTTCGGCAAGATGCGGCTTGGGCGCCTCTGTTTGGAGCTGCCAGGAGGAGAGGTAGTCCGATTCGGCGCTGATTCGGCCACGGACGATGACTGCGCAGCCACGATCCAGGTGAGGTCGCCGCGCTTCTTTAAGCGCTGTGTTCTTTTTGGAGACATTGGATTTGGAGAATCCTATGCCGCTGGAGAATGGGACACGAGCAATATCACCCGCGTCATCGAGTGGATGGTTCTCAATCGGGCTTCAAACCCTGGTGTGTCGGGATCGTCTACTTCAAACTTCATGATTGGGATGCTGCGTGGCCTCAATAAGGTACAGCACCTGCTTCGCGACAATGACCTCAAAGGAAGCGTCAGGAACATTTCCGCTCACTACGATCTTGGAAACGACTTTTTTAAGGCGTTTCTCGACGAGTCGATGATGTACTCCAGTGCTGACTTCGAGAGTGGCGCAATAACGCTCGAGCAGGCGCAAAGAGCTAAGCTGCAAAGGTTAGCCGACGCCGTTCAAGTGAAGCCGGGCGACCATGTTCTCGAGATCGGAAGCGGCTGGGGCGCCTTTGCCATCTATTTAGCTCAAGAGCGTGGCTGCCGGGTGACGACAGTTACGGTGTCGCGACGACAGCATGAAGCAGTTCAAGCAAAGATTCGCGAAACCGGTCTATCCGATCGAGTCGAAGTGCGCTTTCAAGACTATCGAAAGATCAAAGGTCAATTCGACAAGATCGTCTCCGTTGAGATGGTCGAGGCGGTTGGACATAAGCACTTACCTGACTTTTTTGCCGTTGCGGAGAAGTGCCTCAAGCAAGACGGACTTTTTGGAGTCCAAGTCATCACATGCGCGGACCATCGATATGATCTGCTCCGTCGAGATGTCGATTGGACTCAAAAGCACATTTTCCCGGGGTCATTGATCCCGTCTTTGGGCGCACTGACCGACGCAGCCAGGGAGACGAGCAGCTTTCAGATGCATTCGCTCCACGACCTTGGCAAGAGCTACGCCAGAACTCTTGCGGAGTGGCGAAACAGGTTCAACGCCAACTTGGATTGCATTCGATCTCTTGGATTTGATGAGCAGTTCGTTCGCGCTTGGAACTATTACTTCAGTTACTGCGAGGCGGCCTTTGATACGCGCCATATTTCCGTAAAGCAGATCGTCTTTACGAGGCCAAATAACAGCGAATTATCATGATAGGATGCGCAAATCTCTGCAAGTCCTGGATCTGCTCGGAGGCAGGAACCACTTTACTTCTCTAAGGTAAGAGTTGAGCGTCTCAAGAACTTTAGCTTTCTCTTTGCTTCTATGAGCGATTTAAACTGCTTATGCATCGATTCGCGTATCTCATTGGCACCCTTGGTTTGCAGGTACTGGTCGAGGTCTGAGTACTGATAGTAAATGAAGCTAATTGTAT
>CAZGCK010000045.1:1630-7668 GCA_964524175.1 uncultured Bacteriovoracaceae bacterium
AGTAGCTTGGCCATTCTGTACCGGTCCGAAGCATTCTTGCACATGGTGATCACGTCGGCCTGTTTAAATGGTTTTTCGAGAGCTCCAAAAATACCATAAACAAGAGATTCCATAATGACCTCTTTAGAGAGGTGCCCAGAGACGTAAATCACTGGCAGGTCTGGATCTATTTGGTTGACTGCCTTCAGTACCTCAAGGCCTGTCAGGTCAGGCATTCTAAAGTCCGTAAGCACGACATCAGGCTTGAATCTCTTGAGCTGCGTGAGCGCCTCTTTTGGAGAAGTAAATCCGGCTACTTCAAACCCTGAAAGTGTCAAAAGATCCTTGAGAATCTCAATGATCTCAGGCTCGTCGTCAATAACGAGCACGCGGACACCCTCTGCGGTGAATCCTAACGGCTCTGGTGCGTTGGAGTTTTGACTCAAAGCAGGTTGAGCGGCAGTCGGCTCTGCCGGCGGAGAAAGATTTTGCTCTAGCTTGAATTGGGAGTAGTCAAATGAAACTTTTTCCCCAGCCATGATCTGCCGACTGGTGTCGATCCCATTGAGAAAGTAACTCGCAATGTGCGCCGGGATCGACTTCAGATGCTTACATTCTTGGTAGTGGTTCTCCAGGTGGTGCATGTGGGATTGAAGTTCCTGCATGCCCAGCATGCCGGCGCCACCTTTGAGGCTATGAAATACCCGAAAAACCGCCGCATAAGTTTTCGCAAAGTCACCTCCCTTTTCTAAGGAAAGGAGGTTTTTCTCTGCGTCATCGAGCAGCTCCGTCGCTTCGTTTTTGAATTCTTCGATCTCTTCTGAATTAAATTCCATGATAATTTTTTGATCAGCCCAAACAATCTGTTCACTGAATATTTTTTCCCGGTTACTGTTAAATGGCAACTCTATTCATTGATAGTTTAAGGATTTGACAGAAGAGGGCGAAAGCCAGCCGGGGGTGTTTTCTTGGGGTCAACAGAGTCAGCGCTGGCCGAGTTCTTTTCAGAGTGCGATGAGATTTTGCAACGCTTTTCCTCGACACTTTCCGTAGCAGAAAAGGATGGCTCCGCCGATATCGATACTATTGGATCGCTGTACCGGGACATGCACACCCTGAAGGGTTCAGCCCAGCTTTTTGGATTCAAGCTGATCGCCCAGGTCGCTCATGCGATGGAAGCCTCGCTTGAGCCGATTCGAAGACTCAAGCTTCAGATTCCTGTGCAGCTCATTGATGCACTATTCAACTCTATTGATTTAATTGAAAGAATCGTCAGGGAATCAAGCAGTGAGCAAAAGGAAGCAGGAGACCGTTTTGACGAAGAGGTGAAAAGAGTGGTGCCTCTCTTGTTGAGTGCCGCTTCCGAGCATTTTGGAGGTGAGCTTACTCCAACGAGTGACAAGCTAAGTGATTTGCAAGAGGATCGGATACTTGCCAATAATCCAAAAACAATTACACTTAATGTTGATATAAACTCAAAGCACTTAGTGCAGGATGTTGTTCATCCTGTCCTTCTGGAATCGAGGCAGTCGCCTGATGCTCCGGCGCTGGGTTCACCCAAGGTTGGTCAAACTCTTAGCTCGGACAAGAAAACAATGAGTCAGACGGTATTTAATAGCATTGAGCAAGTGACCAAAGATCCTCAAAGGGAGTCCACGGAAAGCTCTGAGGCAAACTCTACTGTTCGGATCAACGTCGGGCTTCTGGATAAGTTAATGAATCTGGTTGGAGAGATGGTTCTCGTTCGCAATCAGATGCTTCAATACGGGCAGAAGCACGATGCACTTGAGTTCCTGAATCTGAGTCAGCGTTTGGATATTATTACTTCGGAGTTGCAGGGCGACGTCATGAAGACGCGCATGCAGCCGATCGGAAGCATTCTTTCTAAGTTTCAGCGACTTATCCGGGATCTTTCAAAGGACTTGGGCAAACAAATCGAGTTGGTTCTTTTAGGAACAGAAACCGAGCTTGATAAAACGCTGCTCGAGGCGATCAAGGATCCGCTCACGCATATCATACGAAACTCCTGTGATCATGGTCTCGAGACGACCGAGGAGCGGTTGAATGCCGGGAAGCCTGCAGTCGGACATGTTCAGGTGCGAGCCTTCCATGAGGGCGGTCATGTCATCATTGAGGTTAGTGATGATGGCCGCGGTCTTAATTTGAAGAGAATTCTTGAGAAAGCCCTCGAGAAAAAGATCATGACGCCAGAGCAGGGTGCGAAGTTGACCAAGCTCGAAGTCTGTCACTTGATCTTTGCGCCAGGCTTCTCCACGGCGGAGAACGTAACCTCCGTCTCAGGTCGTGGCGTTGGAATGGATGTTGTTAAAACCAATATTGAGAAGATTGGGGGACATGTCGAGCTTCATAATGATGAAGGGCGAGGGATGACTGTTCGCCTTCGAATTCCGCTGACATTGGCCATTGTGCCGGCATTGATTGTGCGCGCTGGCGGGGAGCAGTTTTCAATTCCACAAGTAAAGCTAGCTGAGCTTGTACGTGTTGAAAAAGAGGGTCCTGGGCCAAAGATCGAGATGCTGCAGGGGAAGCCTGTCTTTCGTCTCAGGGGAGATCTGCTTTCATTGGTAGACCTGAGAGAGGTATTAGAACTTGATAAAGAGGCTGCTCATGAGAGTAGAGCAATAAAGTCTGAAAGCGTGAATATTGCGGTATTGAATGGGGACGGGGAGGCTTTTGGCCTTATCGTCGATGAAATCAGGGATGTAGCCGATATTGTTGTAAAACCTCTCACAAATTTCCTTAAAACGCTTCAGGTTTACTCAGGCGCTACTATTATGGGCGATGGCAGTGTTTCTTTGATTCTAGATGTCACCGGGCTTGCGCAAAAAAGTCATCTTTTTCAGAAGGCAATTCGACGGGACTTTGCGGCTGACTCCTCTCTGGGTGCAAAAGCATTGCAAATCAACCAAGATGTTCAGGATTTCTTGTTCTTTAAGCTGAGTTCACCGGAGACTTATTGCATTCCCCTCTGCCTGGTCCATCGGCTCGAAGAGTTTAATGGCAGTGAGGTCCAGCGATCTGGGACCCAGAGGATGGTTAAGTATCGTCAGTCCATTCTGCCTATTATTTCGCTGAACGATTTTTTTGGATTGTCGAATGCGCCCGGCAGCGCCTCAAATAAAGTGGAGCAAGATTCTTCTAAAGCGGGTCATGTCAGTGAAGCGATTTCCGTCATTGTCGTTCAGCGAAAGGCTAGGCTTTTTGGCGTTCAGGTCAGCGAAGTCGTCGATATCATGAGCGTCACGGGCTCCATCGAGGATTCCGTAAAAGAAACGAATGGGATTTTGGGCAGTATCATCGTTGGTAAAGATGTAGCGACCGTGGTCGATGTTTTCGAGGTCCTGGATACGGTTGCTGGAGCCTCCGAGTCTAAGTCGTCTGCTCAAGCGGGTAGTAAAGCCGCAAACCGTGCCGATGCAGTAAAAAACTCCCACATTCTTTTTGCTGAAGACACGGTGTTCTTCATGAAGCAGGTTCGAAAAATATTAGAAGCCAGCGGCTATACGGTCACGCACGCGGCCGACGGTGAGCAAGCCTGGCAAATGCTCTCTTCGTCGAAACCTGGAGATTACCAGCTTGTCCTTTCCGATATCGAGATGCCCAAAATGACTGGTTTTGAGCTTGCGGCCAAGATTAGAGCTGATTCTCGATTCGAGAAAACACCTCTCATCGCATTGACTACGAAGGTGAGGGATGTGGATCTCGAGAAGGGACGCGAGGTAGGCTTTACCCGGTATTTAGAAAAATTACGCTCGGACGAACTCTTAGAGGCTCTTCGCGAGATTTTGGGAGGACGAGCCAGTGGCTAACGAGGCAATGAATAGCGCGACAGATGCGAAAAAATCGAGTCAGTTTTCGACATTTTATGTTTCCGGGAGTCTGTATGGTTTGGACGTTGCAGCAGTTCAAGAAGTCACAAAATCGTTGACCATGACCAGGGTTCCTCTCTCTCCTTCTTACGTTTGTGGCTTGATTAATCTGCGCGGTCAAATCGCGACGGCAATCGGATTAAGAGATCTTTTTGGGTTGGATAAGCAGGATGCGGCTGCAGAGTCCATGAATGTGGTTTGTAAGGGTGAGGGACTGCTCCTGTCTCTTCTAGTGGATCGGATTGGGGATGTTTTGGAGGTGGATCAGGATTTGTTTGAACCGACACCCGACACCTTGCCTGAGTCAGTCTCCAAGTTCATGACGGGTGTGTATAAGATTCCAGGCGCATTGCTTAGCATATTGGACATCAATAAAATTGTAGAAGAGCTACAGAAATAGATTCAACGAGGAGAATATAAGAATGGAAACAACAACTACAACGTCCGATATGGGGAAAAAGCTAAAAGACGCGATGAAGTCGGAGGGGCCATTTAGCTCCGTAGAGGAGGTCATCGGACTCCTCGAGAACGTTCCGACTAACGTCATGTTTTGTGATCGGTCACTCGTAATTCGATACTTGAACCGGCGCAGTTTGCAAACGTTGACGTCAATTGAGAAGCTCCTTCCTGTAGCTGCTGACAAGGTGCTTGGCTCTAATATTGATATCTTTCATAAGAACCCGGCTCACCAGCGAAAGCTCTTGAGCGATGATCGTAATTTGCCGATGAAATCTCAGATTGCGCTTGGTCCTGAGAAGCTCGAGTTACAGGTGTCGCCCCTTTATGGAAAGGGCCGTGAGTATATCGGAGCAGTCGTAAGCTGGTCTGTTATTACTGAAAAATTGAGATTAGAAGAAGAGGTTCAGAATCAAAAGCTTCTCTTCGAAGCTCTTTCAAAAGCACAGGCGACGATTGAGTTCAGTTTGGATGGCATGATAGTGGTTGCTAACGACAACTTTCTAAAGACGCTTGGTTATTCGCTTGATGAAGTCAAAGGCAAGCATCATTCAATGTTTTGTGATCAGAAGTTTGTTGATAGCCCTGCCTATCGAGATTTTTGGTCAAAACTCAATCGGGGCGAGTTTCAGTCCGGTGAGTTCCTGCGAATCACCAAGAGTAAGCAAGAAGTCTGGATCCAGGCCAGCTATAATCCGGTTTACGACACCACTGGTAAGGTGACTAGGGTGGTTAAATTCGCCACGGACATAACGCGGCAAAAGAAGGCCTCGCTCGAACTTTTGAAGGCATTAGAGGAGACGGCTAATCAGCTCGCCGCAGCAGCTGAAGAGCTTTCGGCGACGGCTACTCAGTTGTCGAAAAACTCTGAAACAACCTCCAGTCAGTCCAATACTGCTTCGGCCAATACCGAGGAGGTTTCTAAGGGCGTTCAGACAGTGGCTACAAATACGGAAGAAATGGTTGCCTCGATCAAAGAGATTTCCAGAAATTCTTCAGAAGCTGCCAATATCTCGAAGGACACTCTGAAGAAGGCTCAGACCACTAATCACACAATCACACAATTGGGTGTCAGCAGTCAGGAAATCGGTAACGTGATTAAGGTGATTAGCTCAATCGCGCAGCAGACCAATCTTCTGGCACTCAATGCCACTATCGAAGCCGCTCGAGCTGGCGATGCGGGCAAGGGGTTTGCCGTGGTGGCTAATGAGGTCAAGGAGCTTGCAAAGCAAACTGCTAAAGCCACCGAAGACATCACAAATCGGATTGGCTCCATCCAAAAAGATACTCAAGGAGCGGTCGAGGCGATTGGTGGGATCTCTCAATTCATTGAGAAGCTCAATAGCATTTCGATGGCGATTGCTGCTTCGATTGAAGAACAGACTGCGACGACCAACGAAGTGGCGCGTGTTGTAAAGGAATCCAATAAGGGCGTAGAAGGAATAGCAGAGGTCGTGAAGTCTGTTGCAAGTGCTGCAAAGCAAAGTTCTGCGGGTGCGTCTCAGACTTTGGATGCGGCGAGGAGCCTCGCACAGCTTGCCGAGAAGCTGAAAGCCCTAGTCAAAAGTATTTGAGAATGACCAGAGTACTCGTTGTTGATGACTCTGTTGTCTTTAGGACCCAGATCGTAGGGGCGCTGGCTAAGAGCGTGGATATCGAAGTGGTGGGTACTGCTCCGAACGGCGCGATAGCTCTACAAAAGCTCGCGCAGCT
>CAZGCK010000045.1:7678-27809 GCA_964524175.1 uncultured Bacteriovoracaceae bacterium
ATCCCAAACGCAACGGGGGGCAGAGTCGGCTCTTTTAGCTCTTCGAGAGGGCGCAGATGATGTCGTGGCAAAACCATCTGGCGAGGGTCTTTCGTTTGAGTCGGCAGGACTTGCGATTCAAGAAGTCCTCAATCCAAAGGTTCTTCAATTCAAGAAAAGGAAGCCAGTCGAGGAGTTGACTGCGAAGCCGCTTGCTAACGTAGTTGAGGACAAGAAGTCCGCAAAGGCGGATCTGTCAAAATTCTTGCCCTCAGCGTTGGTGATTGGCAGTTCGACAGGCGGGCCTACAGCTCTTGAGAAGATATTTAGCGGCTTTTCGGGTCCTGTTTCAGTCCCTATCCTCATCGTTCAGCACATGCCACCCGTTTTTACCGAGATATTGGCAAGGCGCTTGGGTGAGCTTTCAGGAATCCCATCGTCAGAGGCAAAATCTGGTGAGCCGGTTGTGGCTAATCACATCTATGTTGCGCCAGGTGATTTTCATATGGTTCTTGAGTCGACACAAAAAGGGACAAGAATTGCTCTCAATCAAGCTCCTCAAAGAAACTCCGTCAGGCCGGCTGTTGATCATCTTTTTGAGTCAGCGTCTGCGATCTATAAGTCCGGTTGTCTAGCTGTCGTGCTCACGGGCATGGGCGAAGATGGTTTAGTAGGCGCTAAGGCGATCCGTGAGATGGGCGGGCCAGTGGTTATCCAGGACAAAGAATCAAGTGTTGTCTTTGGTATGCCTGGAGCAATCTACGCTGCTGACGAATACGATCAGATAGGCAATCTGGAATTAATTTCTTCACTTTTAAAAAGACTCGTTCAGACGAGAGAGAGTTGAACTGATGTATTTTGGAGAATATCTCGTATCCAAGGGAATCATAACTCAAGATGGTCTTGTTGAAGCTCTTGTTGAGCAAGTCAAAGGTATCCCTTCGGTCTCGGAGATTCTTTTTCAAAAAAAGGCGTTAACTTCAGAGGTCTTTTTGAAAGCGTTTGCACTTCAAACTGAAAAGAAAATTGATTTTAGGCAGGCGTGCAGAGAGCTTAACGCGTGGACTGAGGAGCTAGAAACTGCTGTTTCGCAAGAGATTCAGGGCTTGAAAACTCCCCTCGGTCAGATTCTCATTAAGAGAAATCTCACGGATCTAAGTACAGTCACTAAAGCGCTCGATGAGTTTTTGTCTAGGATCGAGGCACCCAAGAAGCCGGAAGATATAGTGATTGCATCGGAACCTCAGGAACCCGAGATCGTATCGGGAACAGTCACCCTTGATGCGATCGATCCCGTGATGCTCGAGGATTTTTTGCAGAACCTGAGCGATGAAAAAGTGGGCCAAATAAAAAATCAGCTGAGCAGCTTGGAAATGCTCGGCAATGACGTCTCAATTCAGAAGAATGTATTGAAGTCCCTGGTCGATGATCTTCATTTTGTTCGTGGCTTAATGAAGTGCGTTCGAGTCGACAAGTTTGAGTCCCTCCTGTCTCTTCTCGAAACGCTTTGTATTCGAATCGTCGAGCAACTGGATGGAGGCAAGCCGACTGACCTCTCGCGGATTGCTAGTTTGGGGGCGTCCTCGATGGATCTGGTGCAGCAGTTAAAGGAAGTTCTCAAGGCCAGCTCCAGCGAAGCGGCTTGGTTCTTAGACGATGGGCGCCGTCGGCAGTTTGAAGCGCTCTTTACTCAAGTCAGCGATGCCTGCTTGGGTGGTCTATGAAAGTAAGGATCTTGTGTATTGACGATTCAAAGTCAGTCCATGCGTATTTGAAGTCATGTGTCGAAGAAGTTGCCTCAGACTTTAAGTCTGCCTATGACGGAGAGCAAGCGCTTGAGTTACTGGCACTCAACTCAGATTCTTTCGATTTGATTTTCTTAGATTGGGAAATGCCCAAGATGACCGGACCAGAGGTTTTGGTTGAGTTAAAGAGGCGTGGTCTTACGACCCCGATAGTGATGTTGACATCAAAGAACGATGCTTCGGATATGATGCAGGTGCTGTCTAAAGGTGCGGCGGAGTATATTTTAAAGCCGTTCACTAAAGATATCATTCTTGATAAAATGTCGATGGCTTTAGGGACAAGGAGATGAGCGCATAATGGCGACAGACTCTTCAAGGCTCAAGTTTTTTGCGAAATTTATAGAGGAACAAATTGGCATCATTTATTCTGAAACCAATTACTTTCAGCTCGAGCACCGACTAAACGATATTGTTACGCTTCTTGGATATAAAGATGTTGATGATCTTTGGACCCGCGCACAAGCAGGGATTGACGGTCAATTGCGTGACTTGCTGCTTGATCTGGCGACCAATAATGAGACTAGTTTTTTTAGAGATGCGGCTTTGTTTGAGGCTTTGATAAAGAATCTTGTCCCTGATTTGAAATCTCAGAGTTCATCTCTTGCTAAGGTTCAAATCTGGAGTGCAGCGGGCAGCACGGGCCAAGAAGCTTATTCAATAGCGATGGCCATGGACCAGGCGCGGAGAGCGGATTCTGTTTTTCCTGATTTTGAAATTTTTGTGTCAGACATTTCTGAGCGAGTCCTGAGTAGATCAAAAGAAGGGCTTTATAGTCAGCTTGAAGTTCAGCGTGGTTTGCCAGCCAAGATGTTGATTGAGTACTTTGAGAAGGAAGGGGAGAGCTCTTGGCGAGTCAAAGCTAGCCTTCGAGAAAAGCTCCGCTTTAAGAAACTTAATCTCCTGGAGTCCATTCCTTCGTCGGTTGGAATTTTTGATATCGTTTTTTGCAGAAATGTCCTGATTTACCAAAGCGTCGAAAACAAGATCGCTGTTGTCGATCGATTATTGAAGCTGATTGCGCCAAATGGATACTTGCTTCTAGGCGCTGCCGAAAGCATGCTGGGAGTCTCAACTGCGGTCAAGCAGCTGCAGTTTGGTACGGCTGTGGCCTACAAAAAAATCTGAATGGATGCGATGGACGAGAAGATAGACAGTTGCTCAGTCGATGAAGTCTTAGAGGGGGGAGGCAAATGGAGATAGCGTTGAAGCATTATGTTGAAACCGCAAAAGGTCAACGTTCAAGGTTTCTTGCGTTTGCGATGGTTTCTTTGGCCTGCATATGCGTGATCTTGAGATGGACGACTCCTTATATGGCTGTTGCGTCTATCGCCTATTTTTTTCTTCTATCTGGGGTACTGCTTCATTCTCAAAGAAAACTTCATATTATTTTCATGAGTTCAGGCGCTCTGATTGATCTTTTGCTTGTTGGCGTTCTTGAGTTTGAGAGATCGGCCATTGCTGCTACATTGGGTGGATCGTTGAATGTTTTTCAGATGGGGCATATCATTACATCGTCTTGCGCAGTGGCCCTTTACCTGCCGACCATGTTTTTTGGGTTGAGGGCCATCTCTGGCAAAAGTGTTCGAGATAAGCGAGAAACCCATATCTATTTGGGGAGACTCGCCTTTGTATTGCGAAGTATTGGTTTTCTACTTATGTTTTCGCTTCTTGAGCACATTAAAAGATAAGATTAAGGGGGAGCCTTGTTTAATCCGAGTACGAGAATACTAATTGTTGATGACATGATGACCATGCGGAAGCTGGTAGGGAAAATATGTAAAGAATTGGGCTTTACAGATCTAACCGAGGCGTCGGATGGCGGTAAGGGTTGGGAGGCGGTTTCGAACGCTAATCCGCCCTTTGGGCTTATCATTTCGGATTGGAACATGCCCAATACAAGTGGTCTTGATTTGTTAAAGCGAGTTCGTGCAGACAGCCGCTTCGGAAAAACGCCGTTTGTTATGGTTACTGCTGAGGCTGAGCAGCATCAAATCACCGAGGCGATCAAGTCCGGTGTGGATAACTACGTCATCAAGCCTTTTGATAAAGAAGGTCTAAAAGCGAAGCTTGAGCTTGTCTATAAGAAGTACAATAAGTAGTAGAAATAATGGCGTGCAAGACACGAGAGAACCATCGTGAATTTGCTTGATGCTTAGTGAGAATTGATTGCGTGGCTACTATGGGTAGATGTTTGCTAGGTAGAAAAGAGGAGCAATTAGATGGACGTCAATTTCTTTAAACCTTTCGTAGAAGGCACGCTGGAGACATTGAAGAAGCAGTGCTCAGTTGAGGCAAAGCCTGGTAAGCCTTTTACAAAAGGAAATGGTCCGAAACTGAATATTGAGATTACCGCTCTCATCGGTTTAGCAAGTAGTGCTTTTTCCGGGACAATTGCTCTGTGCTTTACGAAAGAGGCATTTCTTTCGATCATGAGCAATATGCTGGGCGAGACTTATACAGAGATTACGTCTGACCTTCAGGATGGAGCAGCGGAGCTCCTCAATATTATTTTTGGTCACGCAAAAAGAGTATTGAACACTCAAGGCTATGATATTCAAAAAGCTATCCCGAGCATTATCAGAGGTCAGAACTTAGAGTCTGTGCACCTCACTAAAGCCCCGATTATTGTTCTTCCCTTTACGATGGCCCAGGGCGAGTTTCATATTGAAATTGGCTCTGAAGGGAAAAGTCTTAAAGGTTAGATTTTGAAGTTTACAGGATCTTCGCTTTGGGCGGGATTGAGAGTTGCGCAGATCGCGCTCGTTTCTGCAGGATTGAAGAAAATAGATAGGCGATGGGGCAGACAGTATCTTCTTCGATCCTTAGCGTCGATGCCAGGTCTGCCTGCAAAGGCCTTGCAGCTCCTTTCTGCAAGGCTGGATGGAGACGATAGCCTCCTCACCACGCCCTCACCTGAAGCGTTGGTTCTTGGGGAAGTCTTGGCTATTCTTAAGGCAGAGACGCCGTACTTGGTCGACAACATGGATGAGATTGAGCCGGCATTTGCTACAGCATCGTTGGGGCAGGTTCATCGAGTCCGATTGAAGAGTCGAAAGGTGATCGCGGTTAAAGTTTTGTACCCCGATGTGGACCTCGAACTTAAAAAGCAACTTCAACTCCTTCTCGGTGCATTTCGATTTGGGCCACCTCGCATGTATGGGCTCAACGTGGCGGAATATGATGAATATTTTTCTGAAAAATTTGCCCAAGAAGTTGATTATCTAGCTGAGGCTAGAACTCAAGCGCTGTTCTTGGATACCTATTCTGATCTATCGCCAGGGCTTGTCATTCCTCAGGTGTATCCCCAATTCAGCTCGGCGCGGGTATTGGCGCAGGACTATGAAGAGTCTTTGCACTTGGATGAGATTAAGCTGCTTCCTGAGGCCGAGAGAACAGATTGTGCGCAGCAGTTAGTGACGTTCATGCTTCTCTCAGTGTTTAAGAAGGGACTCATTCATTGTGATTTGCACCGTGCAAACTGGGGTTATCGGAGAGAGTCTAGGCAGCTTGTCTTATATGATTTTGGATCGGCGATTCAGTTGTCTTCGAGTCAGATCCTTGCCTTTCATGAACTGCTGAGCGCTACTCAAGCAAGAGACAATGCCGGGTGTCTGTCTTCGCTCGAGAGCTTGGGTTTTGACGTTGCTAAGCTGATGAAGATTCATGATCGCCTAGCAGAACTGTGCAGTAGATTGCTTTCCCCGTTGCTCTCTTCAAGCCAAGCGAAGAGCGCAGCAATAGGAGTGGAAATAGAGGAGCTGCTTGGTGCCGACAAATGGCACTTTAGGGTGTCTGGATCGCCTTGGTTCTTGTTGCTTATGAGATCGGTCAATTTTGCTCTGCGCGGCGTCGAGGAGCTTCGTGTTCAAGTGGATCTTAAAGCCATGCTCGAGAGCGTTCTCCAGCGGCCTTTAGGAGGTATAGATCGGCGGGCCATGGATGTTGAATTCCCTGCACGTCCGATGACTCAGCTTTTCGTCTCCGTCAGTGAGAAGGGTAGGGAATTGGTAGCGCTTGAATTGCCCGCAGTGGCCATCGATGAGCTAGAAAGTCTGATTCCTGAAGAAACCTATAGGCGTTTGATAGATTTGGGGCACAATCTCGAGGATGCCAAGAAGCGAGTGCAGCAATCCCATTATTCTTCACAGATTGTTTTTGAGGGAGCAGATCCAGTCAAGGGACGTCACTATAAAGTCTGGATAGCGAATAAAAAGTAGCATGCAGGAAAGTTAGTGAGCATGGCGTTGTTCTTTAAGCCGCCTTTTGGTTCTCTTTCCGCTCTGAGGGCGCGTGATTTTCTTCAGCGCCCGCAATAGATTCAATAATCTCATCGAGATTAATTAAGGTAACGGTGCGTTGATCAATCAGATAGTTTCCTGCGATACCAAACTGGTGGGAAATGGGCAAAATGAGGTTTTCCAAAGGTCTTGCGATATCATCAATGACTTCTACGGTTAACCCGATAAAGTGATTCTTTGATTCAATAACAAAGGTCTTGAGCTTGAGCGGAGCCACAGTAGCAGGCTTTTGATTGGCGTCTATCGCACATAGTTTCTCGCTAAGATCAATGAGCGTAAGTACCTTGCCACGATAAGGAGTCACGCGGTTGCCACCAGACGTTCTGACTTGAGAGAAGTCTATCTCTTCAATGCGGTAAATGGCATGAGTTGGAATCGCATAGAGGGTTGGGTCGCCTGCTCGAAATAAGAGAAGATCTGAAGACATTGACAAATCACCAGGGCAGTTAGGACCAGAGTCTGTCTTTGAAGAGGAGGTGGCGGACTTTTTATGATGAGCTGCTTTCGTGCCGATACCTGCAATCTTGAGTAGGCCTTCAGTTGAAAGAATGAGGCCGATCGTGCCATCTCCCATAAAAGCCGCACCTTGATACACTTCAATTTTTTTTACAGGTCCATTCAGTGGCTTGATCACGGTATCTTCTATGTCCAGTATTGAGTCGACCCTAAGAGCCATTTTGCTTCTTCCTGATCCAATGACGACGAGTTTGAGCATCTCGTCGTGAGTCAAGGGCTTGCTGATTGAATCAGGTCTAGTTTTTAGAAGGGTGGTGAGGTCAGCGATCGATATCAACTCGTCTTCATAGTTGATTGCAGCCCCTCCTTCGGTTCGAAACAAGGAGTTTTGGCTATCTCCCGTGGGCATCGTTATGACTCTCAGCACATCTTCCTGGGGAATCCCAAAGAACATCCCCTGAGAGGCGACAAAAAGGCAGTCGCGAATCAAAACGGACTTTGGAACCGGAAGACGGAGTGTAAACTGACTTCCCTGGCCGGCTGTCGATTCAATATCGATTTGCCCACCGACTGAGCTTACTGAGTCTTTGACCATCGACATTCCTACGCCTCGCCCGGATATGTCTGTAACTTTTTCGGCGGTTGAGAATCCAGGCTCAAAGATCATCAAGTAGAGGGCCTGATTCTCTAGGCGCGCAGCCTGCTCAGCGGTGTGGGTTCCATTCTTAACCAGCTTCTTACGTACGGAGTCCTCACTAATGCCACGACCATCGTCTTTAATTGAGACGTAAATGACATCGTTCTTCTGAATACTCGTGATGGTGACATTTCCTTTTTTAGGCTTGCCTGCAGCTGCTCTGTCCGATGGCAGCTCGATGCCATGGTCGAGACTATTGCGTACTAAGTGGATGATGCTGTTGCTCAAGACCCCGGCTATGGCAGTGTCTACAGCCAAGTCCTCACCGATGGCTACTATCTCAATTTCCTTCCCGAGTGCTTTAGAAACGTCTCGAGCTGCTCTGTGGATGGGCTTTAGAATATTATGGATAGGAACCTTTCTCAAATTAGTGATTTGCGATTGCACGGAAGCATTGATCTCGTGTAGCTCTTCCAAAAGTTCAGAAAGCATGCTGACATCTTTATTGAGCGGTAGCTGTGTTTCGATGGATTTCACGCACTTATTGATCATGTTTCGAATGACAGTCATCTCGCCAGATGTCTGCATGAAACTGTCGAGCAGCTTTACAGGGACCTTCAGGTCATTGGGTTTATCCTTGTGAGTGTCTTTAGCTAGTTGACTCTTTGAGTTAGACGCTGAGTCGTCAATCTTCTTTGAATGAGTTTCTCCATTTGAACCAGTGGATTCATTTGTGAGCTCAAAATACTCTCTAAAGATTGCTTCTAGGTCATAGACCTTGTGTTCGCGGGTTCTAAATTCTTCCAGTAGGCATTTGACGAGATCAAAGCTCTTTAGGATGGTAGATACCACATCAGGGCTGAGGGCAGTTTCTCCGCGCTGAAGCTTCTTGAGTAGGTCCTCGAAGCGGTGCACAAAGTGATGGAGAGTTTTTGGCTTAAAGTAGCCGCTAGCGCCTTTTAGGGTATGTACGAGTCCAAAGCATTTGTTTACGGCTTCAAGGTCGCCTGGATTGCGCTCAAATGCTAAAGCAAGATCCTCTGCCTGTTCTAGATTTGTGGTGGCTTCGTCGACAAAGCCGAGCAGTAGCTCTCGGTCTTCTTTCAGCGCCTTGATTCTCGAAACACCATCCCTGAGCATGATGCCTGAGAATTTCTCGGCATTAATGGGTTTATCGACAAATCCTGATATTTTGAGGTCAAGTCCCTTGAGTGCCAGTTCTTTTGTGATGTTTGCCGACAGAATGACAAACGGAATTTCTGGAGCGAGTGTCAATACCTTCTCGCGAAAGCTAAAGCCACTCATCGTGCCCATTTTGTAGTCAGATAAAATGTATGCAATTTCGTGCTGGTGCTGTTCAATAAAAGTCAGAGCAGCTTCGATCGAGGTCGTGCAATGTGACTTGAACCCAAACTCTACAACAGTTTCAGATACAGACTCAAGAAGGTCTGACTCATCATCAACGTAGATAATGTAAAGTGATTCAGTGCCGTGAGAAGGAGAGACTCCTTCAGTTTCTAACTGCTTGAGTGTCATCGCAATTTGGTCAGTGCTGTTCATAATCAGACTTCCTTAGTGATCTTTCTTGCTTTGCGGATCTCACTTCGACTTATCGCCAGGAAGCTAGAAATATTGAAGAGTTGATACGGCACGTCGTGTTGGGCATTTCGGCATAGGTGACTGGCATTTCTTTGACAGAGAATTTATGTGGGGCCTGCTTTAGCATCGGTTTCGCGCTACTGCAGCGGCGGTCACTTTCTCAGCAAGCTGCTGACAAACAACTGGGCACAATGTCTAAAGAATTGGCCCTTTTGTCACGATAGATACTTGAGAATGAGTTTTGTCCAATCGGAGGGGCAATACATGAGTTTAGATATTGGTTTGATCAAGTCTTCGTTCGAGAGCGTAAAGCCCATTGCGGTAGAAGTGGTCTCCCACTTCTACGATACCCTGTTCTCTAGCTTTCCAGAGTCGAAGCCTCTTTTTGAGAATGTCGACATGGACATGCAGAAAAATGTTCTGATTGCTTCACTAGTCAGAGTTGTCGATGGTTTAGAGAACCTTGACTCGTTGGGGGCCTATTTGCGTTCATTGGGTGGTCGGCACGTCGATTACGGCGTTGAAGAGAAGCACTACGCGATGGTTGGTCAGACTCTCATTGGGACTTTTCGGCACTTCTTTAAGGAAAGCTGGACACCCGAGTTAGAGGATCAATGGATTCTTGCAATCGGATTTATTGCAGATCACATGTTGGAGGGGGCAAAGCAGGCAAGCAAGAAGGTAGTCAAAGAAGCTGGGCCTCGACCTGCTCCGTCTGCTTTGCATGGCATGACCCCTATCGACAACGTATCCCGGAAGCCAGAGACGCATGATCTATCTCATGTGGCTCGGCAGATTGCCCGGAGCATCTTGTTTAAAGCCTTGGAAGACGAGATGGATGGTGAGTTTATGAGGGTGGCTAGGAAGAAAGCCAGCAATGTACTGGCGCAAGCGATTCGTGAAGAAGGCGACTTACTGCAGTCTAAGTTTGATTCGTCGAAGAAGAGGATCGCTTGACTGCGGTAGATGCTCCCGATTCGGCAAATCATGTTGAAGGTCTTCTAAATGGCCTAGTGGTGTGCGTTATTGATGACAGTCGTTCTTTTTCGGCTGGTATTTCGGAGCTTTTGGAGTCTGTGAAATGTCTGGTTCAGGTCTACAACGATCCTAAGCTAGCTATAGTTGAAGTAATGAAAAACAAGCCCGATATCATTATTACTGACTACGAAATGGGCGCGTTGAGCGGGATTGACGTGATTCGGGCAGTGCGCAGCAATCAGGATCTGCATACGGTTCCTATCCTTGTTCTTACAAGTCGAGATGAGCCTGAAGTTCTGATTTCTACGATGCTTATGGGTGCAGACTCTTTCGCAAGTAAGTCCTGTGTACGGGATGTGCTGGTTGCGAAACTCATCACACTCGCGAGAGTTCGACTGCTCTATCAAGAAGTGATTCGTCTTAAGCAGTTTACGGCCATTAAGACTATGGTGAGTACCTATAAACATGAATTTGGAAACGTGTTGGCGATTCTGGATGGAAAGGTAAGAAAGCTCGAACGAACCCACCCGCAGCTGGGATCAGATGAGTCACTTATTTCCATTAAAAGAAATCTGGAACGAATGGAAGAAACTCTCAAAAAACTCGGAGCTCTCAAAGAATACCACGAAGAGCCGTACTCGAGCAGCACTTCAATTCTGAGAGTCGCGTGACGGGCCGAGAACTTACAAGTTGCAAACTCCTGAGTAAGACAAGCTCGAAAGAGTGGAGTAGTTCATCATTATAAATTTGTATCAATGGAAGAAGTATTCGCTGGAATTGCTCATGAGATTGATTATTTTCGCGCAAATGTCTCAGAGTCAATTGCACCTTTGTCTTATTTTAAGAGCAATCTTCAGGAGTGTGTTTCTCAGATAGGCGCGATTCAAAAGTCGTGTGATTTCATTGTTAGAATCGTGAAAGTTGGAGGCCCTCACATATGTCGCTTAAAGTGTATTATCTCGATGATGAAAAAGATCTGGGTGATAATTTTGTAGATTATTTTTCATCGAGCGAGATCGAGGTCACGGCTTTTACTGACTCCAGCATGGCACTCGCTGCTGCAAAGATCAGTCCGCCGGATGTGCTCTTTATTGACTACCGTCTGGCAGGTGCAACGGGTGATGAGGTGGCAATGACTATGGCTGCTACAATACCCAAGTACCTCGTTACGGGCGACATTTCTATAAGTACGGAGTACAAGTTCAAGGCGGTTTTTAATAAACCCTATAAGCCAGAAGACATTCAGAAAGTTCTTGATGCCTTTCTGAAGTCAAAGTCTGATGCCTGAGTCCTGTCTTTTACCAAAGAATAGGGAGCGATGTACTAAAGGCTGTCTAGTGGCTTAGGGCTTTACATCAAGGTCAGAAGCTGGGTTACGAGATGATCAAACTTCACCGGCTTGGTGAGTAGCGCTTGGGCGCCCATGGACAGTAGGTGTTCTTCTGGGTGAGGAAAATGTGCAGAAATCAAAGCGACGGGTGGTCTCGTGGGATCCAGTGCGCGAATGTGCCTCAATAGTTCCAGGCCGTCACCATCGGGCATTTTGATGTCGGTTAAAACAAAATCAAAAGTATGAGCTTTGAAAAGTAAAATAGCTTCGTTTCCCCCTCCTGCTAACTTTACTTTTGCGCCGCGCTCTTCGAGTTCTTCTTTGATGATGTGGCGAAGTTCTTCTTCGTCGTCGACGGCGAGAATGTGTTTTCCAAAAAAGTCATAACCAGCTGACTTGGATTCGCCGGCCTCTCCCTTGAGAAGATTTGCTTCAAACTGAATATGGCTGATCAGATCTCGGGCGAGAATGCTAAGCATAGTTAAGGAGTACACGGCAGCTCCAGCTGCTAGGTCTCTTTCATAGCTCTTTATCTTCTCAAGGTAGGCTTGGTGGTGACTTGCGTGATGAGCAGAAAAGAAGACTGAGTCCTCATTGTGGCTTCCTATTCTCTCTTCGGCGCTAAAGTGGGCTTTGAGTATTCCGATCATCTCTGACACTGCCGAAGCAAGTTCGCTTTGAGATTGATCTTTTGCCTTAGATTCTAAGAGGCCTCTGATTTGAAGGAGAAGCTCTTGGTGGAGCTGATCCACCATAGAGTCATTTGTTGACAAATCTTCCGACCACGCCAATTGGCTGAGTAGTCGTTTAGGAGTCAAGGCGGTCACTTTTCTTCATAGACGTATTATAATGTGTCATATATTAAGAAGTCAAGAAATGGCTTTTACCTCGAATAGTCTAAAAACATAAGAAAATAAGACAAAAAATAATGAATTATTGACGCACTTTATTTTGTTCTGGGTTTCTCATGGGAGGAGAGGCGCACTATAGTGCATCTAGTGCGGTGTTATATTGTGTGTTACCTATAAAGAGATATGAACATGAAAAGTCAGTGGCTTCGCGCGGTTTTAGCGAATAATTTGAAGTATCATCGCTCAGAAAGTGATTTGTCCCAAAAGGAGATCGCGAAGAAGACGGGTTTGAGTTACAGGCTCATCCAAGATCTCGAGTCAGGATCCGGCAATCCCACGATTGAGACTATGCATGCAATATCGGTGGCTTTTAAAGTAACCGCAGCTTCGCTGTTGGAGCTTTCTCATCTGCGATTAAATGGAAAAGATGGAGATTTTCAAAGTTCATTTAGAGCGAAATTCAAAGATGCAAAAGTAGGTGCCAGTTTGCGTACGCTTAGTGGAGTTGCTCTTTGGTCTAACAAAAAAACTGAGCGGCTTTTTGGGTTAAGTCATTTGGACAAGGGCCCGTTTGATCTAATGGATGTTTTTCCGCCCGATTTGAAGGGGCTTCTAAAGAATCAGTTCGCAGCAGAGAGAGCGGGCATTGCGTTTCATTACTGCTTAACCATTATCAATCCAAAGACTAAGGAAAATCTTTTTATCAGGGCTCGACCTACTTTGATGCTCCCCTCCAAGGGGAAAAATCCCGCTTTTGCTGCTGTGTATCTGGCAGAGTTTTCAGAAGATTGCGAAGAGAACTATTACGAGTATTGTCGCCTGCTACTTGGGGCTGTCTATAACGAGTGAAGGTGATAGCTATGCAGGCTGAGGAGGAGCTTGATCTTCTCTTATAGAAACCAGAAGGCGATCGCAGCAATAGCCGTTGGGATCAAGGCATTCGTGAAGAGCAGTAGTGGGCTAATTCCGTCTTTTCCAAATGAGGTGTTCAAAATTCCGTATCCTGCTGGATTTGGCGCGTTGGCAATCACAGTCAGGCCACCTCCAACCACGCTTCCTGCGACAAGCGCGTATTTTGAGGAGTCTTCGAGCGACGGAACCTGGGATCCTAGGTAGGTTAGTGCCGCATTATCAGTGATTGCGGTAAGAGACAGTGCTCCTAAGTAGAGAGGCAGAGCCTGAAGTTGGGTGAGAATGGGTTCTAACCACCATCTTTGCGGCCCACCCAAAACGACAAGCCCGCCCAAGAAGAAAGCCACGAGCAGGCCTTCGCGCAGCTTGAGTTCGGATTGATGTTCTTTAGTAACAGTTACGAGTCCTAAGAAGAATAGAAAGATCCCAGAGAAAACGACGAGGTAGTGAGAAGATAACACCACTGCGGCAAGTAAAAATAGGTGAGTCGCAATCACCCAGAGTGGAAGTTGAGGTTCCTTGTTCTCGGTTCGGTTCCATTCAATGGATCCGATCTCTTTTCTCATTCTGTAGGTCACAAGCGCAGTCGAGGCGAGGATTGCGACTACGGCCTTCCATCCAAAGTTGGAGAACATGAAGCTGATGTCCCATCCCCACTTGGGGGCAACCATGAGAACGGGAGGGGCAGCGTAGGGAGTCAGTGTTCCACCAATGGAGATGTTGACGAAAAGTAGAGCCAGTGTCGTGTATTGGAGCTTTGGGGATATTTTTTTTGAATAAAAGTTTTCTAGAAGAATGAGTGCAGTGACTGTCATGGCGGCAGGCTCCGTAATGAAGCTGCCGAGAATGGGTCCAATGATGAGTGCAGTCGCATAAAATGCCACTGAGGGTTTGAGTGGAGCGAGGCGGGAGACGGTTGCAATCAGCATTCCGGCGAGTCTTAAAATTGGGCGAGTCGAGCAGATGGTCATGATCACAAAAACAAAAGCTGGTTCTGTGAAGTTTCTGCCTTCGAGGTATTGGATTGTCTCCTGGCCGCCCTGGGTAGTGGCCAAAAAGATGAGAAAGACTCCGGCCCATAATCCAAACACCACCTCGATTTCTCCGAGGAGGTGAAAGAAATTCTCACCTGCTGAGCCTTCGGGGTAGCGCTGCCCAAGAGACTGAAAGCGCTTGACTGAGAAGGTGTGAATGATCGCTACTGCGAAACAGACGGTCGCTACAATTTCGATGAAGCCTGGAATTGTCATTCTTTATCCTTAACTCAGGGTCGATAGTAACTTACTGGATTGCAAAGATAATTCCTTGGTTCCGAATTGACAAGGTTAACGCACTGCCTGGCTTGACAGTTTGATATAATTCTATTATTCTAGAAATATGGAAACATATGAGGTCACAGAAGCTTTCTCCTCTCTGTCGCAAGAAACGAGGCTGCAGGTTTTTAAGATCCTGATTGAGTACGGCAGGGATGGGACTGAGCCAGGGAGGATTGCTGAGGAGTTGGGCATCCCCGCTAACACTCTCTCGTTTCATCTCTCGCACATGAGTAAGGCGGCCCTGGTGACTTCGAAGCGCCATGGACGCTCAATCACCTACTATGCGAACACTGATTTGATTGAGGAGTTGATCGGCTTTCTTCAATCCAACTGCTGCGCCCGAGAAACGTCAAAAACCAAGAAAAAGAACTGTAACGAAAGGAAATGCTAATATGAAACGATTTCACATTCACGTCGGAGTGAAAGATCTCGATAAATCCATTCAATTTTATTCAACCCTCTTTGGTCAAGCGCCAGCAAAGCTCAAGAATGACTACGCCAAGTGGATGTTAGAGGATCCTCGTGTCAACTTTGCGATCTCGACTCGAGTCGGAGAAGACGGCGTTGATCACCTTGGGATTCAGGTTGATCTGGACTCAGAGTTAACGGAGATCACCGAGCGGCTCAAAAATGCTGACCTTGGCGTTTATAGTGAGGGTGAGACGACATGTTGTTACGCTGAATCGAAGAAGGCTTGGGTACAGGATCCTGCTGGCATCGCTTGGGAGGCTTATCGCACAATGGCGGACGTTGAGGTTTTTAAGGGTGCGGATGAGAGCGTTAATAGGTCCGCATGCTGTCCGATGGATGCCAAAGAGGATGAGTTGTCCTGTGGTGAGTCGGATGAGAAGTCTCAGCCAAGCTGTTGCTGAGAGAGATCCAGAGTGCAAAACAGCGTGGTGGGCGTAGCAGCGTGTCCAAGAAGAGAGCTCACTTTTCTTGATCGTTATCTGACTCTTTGGATATTTTTTGCGATGGGAGCCGGAGTTGCTTTGGGGGTTGTCACCCCAGATGTAGTTCCGGCGCTCAACGCTATGAGTATTGGGACGACATCGATCCCCATCGCTATCGGCCTGATTCTTATGATGTACCCACCGCTTGCAAAGGTGAAGTACGAGGAGATGGGAGAGGTTTTTCGCAACAAAAAGATACTGGGTCTATCGCTTCTTCAGAATTGGATCATTGGCCCAGCATTGATGTTCACGCTGGCCGTCGTGTTTTTGCCAGACCAACCTGAGTATAGGACCGGGCTGATTCTGATCGGGCTTGCCCGCTGTATTGCAATGGTCATCGTCTGGAACGAGCTTGCCGAAGGAAGTAATGAGTACTGTGCCGGCCTCGTCGCCTTTAATTCGATTTTTCAGATCCTTTTCTTTCCTGTCTACGCGTGGATCTTTATGACCTGGCTGCCTGGTCTTCTCGGAGTTCAAGGCGCCGAGGTTCAGATCACTATTGGAGAGATTGCGAAGTCCGTGTTCATCTATCTTGGAATTCCCTTTATCGGAGGGTTCCTGACTCGTCTGATTTTAATAAAAGCAAAGGGAGACGCTTGGTATCAGGAAAAGTTTATTCCGAGGATCAGCCCCATCACGCTTGTGGCACTTCTTGCGACGATTATTTTGATGTTTTCGCTCAAGGGAGATCAGATCGTTCATTTGCCATTTGATGTGTTGCGGATCGCTTTGCCCCTTGTTGTATACTTTGGCTTAATGTTCGTCTTGTCGTTCAATCTAAGTAAAAAGGCGGGTGCGGACTATCAGCAGTCGACGACCCTTTCCTTTACTGCCGCGTCTAATAATTTTGAGCTCGCCATCGCCGTTGCGATTGCTACTTTTGGAATGCATCATGGCGCAGCTTTTGCGGCGGTAATCGGTCCACTTGTTGAGGTTCCGGTTCTGATTGGTCTGGTGCGGGTCTCGCTCTGGGTTCGCGAACGTTATTTTGTAACTGAGGGGACTACCTAGGATGAAGATTCTATTTATGTGCGTTGCCAACTCAGCCCGAAGTCAACTCGCCGAAGGCCTCGCGCGACACTTGTTGGGGGAGCGCGCCGAGATCCAAAGCGCCGGGTCGCAGCCGTCCAAAGTTAATCCATTTGCGGCACAGGCTTTGAGCGAAGTCGGAATCGACATTTCGAAACACTACTCAAAATCGGTCGACGATTTGTCTCCAGGTTTTCTTGTCGCTATGGACTACGTTGTCACGCTTTGTGCCGAAGAGGTGTGTCCAGTCTTGGTCTCAAAAGCAAAGAGGCTTCATTGGCCGTTGCCTGATCCGGCCGGAGGAGGCGGAAGCGATGAGCAGCAGCTCAACCGGTTTCGGGCGACGCGAGATGAGATCAAGAAGCGGTTAGAAATCTTCGCGCGAGAGTTGAGCATGTGATTGAAATACTGAAATGCTTAAACACACGGTTTCTAAAATGACTATATGAGTAATGCTCACGGCAGTCGGAATGGGGGTGCGCAAGGTGATTGCTGCCAGGCAGCGGACTTGTAGTCGGAGGAGTGTGTTTGTTTGGTGTGCAAAAAGATGAGTTTGCTCATATGATGCGGCGTCAGCGCCGCTCTTGCAGGCCCTGACTGATTGTTTTCTCTTTTTATTAAAACCGCCTCAAGAATCTTAGGAGTCTTTAATGAAAGTCTTGTTACTCGCTCTCCTCAGCATGTCTGCTCAGGCAGCCGACCAACCACTGGGTACCGTTTCATATGTTGATCTCAATCGCTACATGGGAAAATGGTACGAAATAGCATCTTTTCCGCAGCGCTTTCAGAAGGATTGTACGGCAACTCAGGCCGAGTATTCGTTGCAAAGTGGTGGAAGAGTGAGTGTCGTTAACAGCTGTCGCTTGAAGACGCTCGACGGTGAACTTAAAATCGCAAAAGGCAGTGCGTACGTCGACGACAAGACTACTAACGCCAAGCTCAAGGTTACCTTTTTCTGGCCGTTTTATGGCGACTACTGGATTCTCGATCTCGGCGATCAATACGAGTATGTCATGGTAGGCGCACCCGATCGCGATTACCTCTGGTTTCTGGCGCGCACACGCACACTCGACTCTGTCACTTATGGACGTCTGCTCGAGAAAGCGCGCGATCTTGGCTTTGATGTTTCTAGGTTGAAGACGACGCTTCAGCCGCAGGAGTGACGCGTCGAAGGTGTTTTTTATCGGGGCGACCACATAGATAGGAGCTCGCTCTGCGCCTGAACACTTGAGTCAGGTCATGAGTTCTGGGGCTCAATCGATACACTCTGGTTCTGATATTGAATTCGATAGCCTTGCCCTTTGTTGGGGGCATTGCTGAGTGCATGGCTGAATCACTCCAAGCTCGGCCGTTAAGATGGCTAGCAAGGGGTTACCTCGTTCCGTGAGCAGGCCCTTAAAGAATATCTGGCAAGTGACAAAATGAGTTACGGCACGTTATTTGCTGCCTCAAGTAAGGACCATAGAAAAAGCATCACAGGGAGATTGATTCATGGCAACAGACACTCAAAGTCGAAGACCTTTTGGGACAGTTAAGGCTTCACAGGTTCAAGCTGTCGAGGATTCTTCTGTTAGTTGGCGGGCGATTTTTGCAGGCATGTTTATCGCCCTTTTGACCTACCTGAGTCTGATCTCCCTGGGCGTCGCGGTAGGGAGCTCCGCGCTTGAAGAAGTGATCCGCGGACAAGATACAGCAGGCGGTTTGGGTTGGGGGTCAGGAATCTGGTTTGTCGTCTCCGCGTTGGCTTCATTGTTTGTGGGCAGCTATTGCGCTTCTCGAGTCAGTGGTCCTATCACAACTCGCATCGGGCGAATTCAAGGAGGTGTGATTACCGCACTCTTCTTTGCGATCATGCTTTCGCAGATAGGTTCGACTCTGGGGTTCTTGGGTCGCGGTTTAGGTTCGATCGTGGGTGCTGTGGGCGGAGCGGCAGGTGATCTTTCTCAGAATCCTCAGGTGCAAGACACGATTGATCAAGCCATTGGAGATCTGAACCTTAGGGCTTCTCCTGAGGTGGTCGCCCAAGGAGTCGCAGTCCGGCTTTTGCGTGGGAATGGTGAGTCGGCAAAAAATTATCTCGCCAGGCAAGCCGGCATCAGCCCCGCTGAAGCGGATCAGAGACTCACTCAGATCAGGCAGAACATGGATAAGGTTCTCACGGACGTAGGCTCAACTGCCGCTAAAGTCGCCTCAATTGCGGGATGGTCCCTCTTTGGAGCTTTAGTGCTCGGCTCCTTGTTCTCAATGCTTGGAGGAGGTCTAGGCGCGCAAATGAATCTCAGGGCGCCCCTCAGTCATATGGATGAAGAAGCCATCCACGACCAGAAGGCGGCCTGAATGGGGTCGATTTGAAGGGCGTCAGTTACCACGAGCCCGCGCCTTCCCACGTCTAGCATCAAGCCAGAACGTAACATTTGTTCAAGGAACTTTCTTAAAGTCGGAAGTCCCGAAGCTGGGTGTTCCAAAAAATATTCCTCGAGTGGTGATCACTCTATTCATTCGATCAATACCAACAGGCCAAGGGACTCATTTTAAATCGTCTTGCTTCGATAGAGTAGGTACAGAAAACCAAGCACCAAAACCACTATGAGCTGAGAACTGGGCTCCCACATCCGCGTCTTCTCGCGCTTTCTGGAGATCTGGCCCAATACGGCGATGCTGCTTACGACAATGACGCAAAAAGCAGTGAGCGCATGGGTGGTGCGCACAGAGCTGAAAAGTGTGGCCGGATAAAGCGCGTCGAGCGGAAAGAGAAGGAGCATGTTGAACGTATTGCTCCCGAAAATATTTCCCAGGGCAAGATCGGGCGCGCCCATACGAAACGCCGCGATCGTCGCCACCAGCTCAGGAAGTGAAGTCGATAGCGCCACGAGCGTCGTTCCGACGAATGTATGGCCAAGTCCAGACCATGCGGCAATCCGGTCGGCTGCATGAACGAGGAAAGGAGCTGTGATCAAGATTATGATCGCTGCTGCCACGAATCCAAGGATAGCTTTAGCGAGTGCTCCTTTCGTTCCTGATGGTTCGGACTCGGGTGGCTTGGAGTCTGTTTTTTCGTCATGGTGAATGAATGTGAACCTGGCTCCGATCAAATAAGCGACTCCCACGATCCAAGTAAACACTCCTATTCCGGCAAAGGAGGTGGATAAGCGGGAAAGGATACCAACACCTACTAGTCCAGTCAGATTGATACTGAGGACGGCGGATTGCGCATGGTGTGCAAAATCACTTGAGAAGGCACGTCTCGGATGCCGAAAGATCGAGTCCACTACAGCAAGAATGAATAAGTTAAAAAGGCTGCTTCCCAATAAGTCGCCCACGGCAAGATCGGGCTGATCGAGCCAGACAGCATTGATGTCAACCATGAGCTCTGGAAGTGAAGTGGCTCCGGCCAAGAGAATGCTACCTACCATAACGCGGCCCATGCCCGTTTCGTCTGCAATACGATCTGCAAACCTCGTGAGAAACCCGCCGGCCACGATGATGACAAGCGCTGATATCGAGAACTCGATTAAGATGCCAGCCATCGTTTGATCAGCCTTTCTTCACAAATCATGGGAGACTTCTTGCCTCCTTTGCCGTGAGCAAGATGCTTTTGAGAGCTTCGAGGAGAAGGCTGTTGGAGTTATAGATCTCGCGATTGACATTCAAGAAGGTTGCCACCTGGCCTATCATGCCTTCTCCCCAAGATGCCTGGGCGTTATGGTAAATCCACTCGTTGACCCGCCGATGGGCCGATTCATTGTCGATCCATGTACCCGCGAGCTCTTGGATAGCGATTGAACTAGATGCAGTATGGAGAGTTCGTTCGATCCGTTTGTTAACGGGGAGATAGAGCTTTCGGTTCTCTCCGATCATCCGCTCTACAATGTCGATCGCGGACTCGCGAAACTCAGACAGATTGTGACGGATGTCTTTGGTCGCCTTGGCTGACTGAACGCCGTTTCTGAGGGCGAGTACATATTGGTTGAGGGCTGCTGACTCGTCG
>CAZGCK010000045.1:27819-28087 GCA_964524175.1 uncultured Bacteriovoracaceae bacterium
TCCAGCTTCTCTCGCTGTAGCCGCACGAAGTATTCAAGGAGCTCGCCCTCGACTCTTTTGATGCGTTCATACTCGTGGGTCGGATCGGCCTCTGTGAGCAGGGAGCGAACCAGAACGTGCCCGCTTTCCTCCTGGCTTTTGAATCCAAGCAGGCCTGAGTTGAACTGATAAACTTTTTCGGCAAAGAGGTTGAGTTCGAGCCGAATCGCCTCGATGGCAGCTTCAGGAATATCTGTACTGACCTTGTGGATGTAGGAGCACGCCATCT
>CAZGCK010000045.1:28097-28468 GCA_964524175.1 uncultured Bacteriovoracaceae bacterium
TCTCAGTTGAATTGAGAAAAAGGCGATTGAGATATCTTTCGAAGACTCCGAGAAAAGGGAAAAAAAGCGCGATGCCCAAGGCATTAAAGGTGCTGTGAAATGCGACGAGCGCGTAAAGAGGATCGGTAACGCTTAGACCCCGCGTGATCAGAGCGATCGCAGGCTGAGCGATCGCGAGGGCGAGAAGGGCGGTGCCCACATTGATCAAAAAATGAGCCATCCCGACACGTTTCTTGACCGGTGTCCCATGAAGCGAGGCCAAAAGTGCTGTGATCGTCGTTCCTAAGTCGGCTCCGATCGCGATGTAGGCCGCCGGTACAAGCTCGATGATACCGGCGTGGAGAGCGCTCAAGGTGATCGTGATCATAGCC
>CAZGCK010000046.1:0-3420 GCA_964524175.1 uncultured Bacteriovoracaceae bacterium
GGTTGGGCCTTCTTTTCCTAGGCTTGCGTCTTTAGGGCCCCCCATAGGATCGCCTAGGCCGCCTAGATCAGGGCGTACGATCTCTTCTTCAGAGGTGGCTTCAACAGCGGTGGCTTCTCCAGTGCCCGTGATCGAAGTGGGTGTGCGATCGGCAAGCACATCTCCTGGGCCAACGGCATTGTTGCCCAACGGTACGAAACTAGGGGCGCCGCTTGCGCCTTCGATGCTCTTGAGTTTGTTTGCGGCTTCTTCGAGTTGATCGGCTCCCATGATGGCGAAAGTGGCAGAAGCGCCTTGTTGCGCAGCTGTGATGAGAGACATGATGCCCGCAACTTTTGCTTCTTTGCTGATCTTGGTTTGCTCTCCGACTGCGGTTCTTCCGTGCTTACCAATTTCGTGTTGAATGGTATTTCGTTTGTCAGCGATCTGCTCAGCGCGTTTTTGCTTTTCCATATTCTGCTTGGCTTGCAGCGCTTCGGCTTTTTGAGCCAAAGCAGCTTTCTCTGCTGGGTTGGTTGCTGCATCTGCTTGTTTGCGGATGGCGTTTATATCTCCATCAGTGACGTGCACTTCTCGAGTGATCTCATAGTTTTGAAGCTTAAAACTATCGATAGCCTCTTGTGCAAGTCCATTGCCGGTAACGTACCCGGTTCCGCCTATGGCTTTGCCATCGCCCTTGAGTTCGGCGTTCGCATCGAGGGTCTTGTCATTACTAATGCCTTTAGCCGTGAGCTTGGCCCCTATCGTTTCGTTGCGGATCTCTTGAGCGTTGCCTTTATGGTGTGAGGCTAAGACGAGTTGGATCACTCCAGCGGCAGCATTTGCAGAAGCACCGGCTATCTGAGCGTAGGCGGCAGCTCTTTGTGTATCCGCAGCGCCTTGAACAGCAGAGGATTGCGAGCCCTCGGCTTGGGCTTTAGCTTGAGCGCCTTGGCCGACGGCAGCTGTGGCGATGGATCCTGCGGTTTGTCCGAGGATATTGACCGCCTTGCTGATTTCCATGGTAGTGCGTGTGCCATCGCAGCCAAATCTTTTATTGAGAGTGTCTGATGTGGAGCATTCGTCATCACTAGTGGCTCCGGTGGCCTCGACGTTTTCGAGTCTTTCGCGGCGAGAATTCTTGATATCCGCCGTTTCTTTTTCGATGGTCTCGGTATTTCCTTGGATGTTCTTAATCCTATCCTTCTCGGCTTGTGTTTCCGCTTTGGGCTCGGGTTCGGTAGCAGATGTTGAGCCGGTAGCGCCGGTAGCGCCGGTAGTGCCGTTTGAGGTGTCCCTTTCGCTTCTGCTTTCTCTTGTTGGCTTAGCAGCTTTAGTTATTTGCTTGGCCTGTTCTGTATAAGCATCAACTTCACGTTGAGTGACACCAGCCAATAGTACTGGCTGGCCGGTTTCGGCAGACATTCGTGCAGAGTCTCTGACGTTATTACTGTGATTGAGGGATGAAAATTTAGCGTCATTCTCGGTCTCTTGATTAACCGATTGCCTTTCTTCTTCGCTGGGGTCGGTGTCACAGATGATTTGTATTTCGTCATCTTCACATCTTCTGAACACTCGAAATTGGATGGCACTGTCGTCTAGTCTGCAGAACTTCCTTCGTAGCTCCGAAGCTGAAGTTCCTTTCTTTGCGCATTCTGGCTTATCGTCGAGAAATCCACTCCATCCAAGTGTGGGAGAGAGAGAAGCAAAGATCGAGGGAACGATCCAAAGTCGCTTAGAATATAAAATTAGATTCAAACGTTCCACAATGGCCATACTTCCCCCAAAAAAAATCGAGCAAAAGGCTTCTAGCTATTGTGAATGAAATTAAAAGCCGAGTCAAATTGTACAGAATAGGACCACAGCCTCAACTTCATCGCGACTTTACGGGGGCGGGTCGGTAAAGACCCACAGGCCTCAAAATCACTGCGCATATCGCTAACTGCTCGCATTAACTGTAAAAAGAACTCGCCTATATTTTCTTAGAAACCCGAATCCCGCTCTGGGAGCTGGCCTCACTTTGGCTCGCCGCTTGCTCATGTGCCGTGGATACAAGTGGGTTGGGCCTCGTGTGGGTTTGGCTTGCTGGGATCATCACAGTTATTTCTTACGGAGGGAGTCATGAGATGCGTCGTACTCAACGATGGGTGTTTTCGAGCGTAGTTTCTGTTGCCTTGTTGGGTGGCGCTGCTCAGGCAGAGGTTTCGCAAAAAGAAATTCTCGTGAGACTCAAGTCAGTCGCGCCCAAAGAACTCAAGTCGATCCAAATCCAAACGGATCCGTCCTTGGTTTCGATGGTTAATTTGGACGAGGGTTTGGTGAAGTTCACTTACGCAACCCCAGAGCTAGCGGACCGAGCCCGAGCAGAGCTTATGCATTCGGAGCAAGTTCTCTCGGTTTCTCCCAATGCTTTTTATGAGCAGATGATTCATTATGAGTTCCGTGCGCGCGATGAGGACACCTTCTTCTCGCTTAATCTCGAAAAACTCTTGGGAGCTCCCGGCGTTTTGCTGCCTCCCGCGCAAGTGTTTGCAGGGTCTGATCCTTTGGTCACAAAGGATTGGGCACTTGCCAATATTCGCATGCCATCGGTCTCGGAGCTTGAATCCCACTTAGTCGGTGCAAAGCCTGTCATCGTCGCGGTGATCGATTCGGGTATCGATTATAATCACGAGGATCTCTCTGCCGCTCTTTGGCGTAGCAGCGCGGATCCGCGCATCGTAGGCTATGACTTTGCTCATAACAATGATCGTCCTTACGATGTCAGAAATTTTGATATCGAAGGGTGCTTAAGAGACTTTGCATGCAGCCGGGGTTTTAATCAGAATAAGTTTATGTCCAACCCAGGACACGGAACCCACTGCGCAGGTCATGTGGGTGCCGTTGCCAATAACTCGAAGGGGATTCGTGGGGTAGGCGTCGTGGCTCAGATCATGGGCTTGAAGTTCATGCGGGACCCAGGCGATGAGAGAGCGGGTGCCGGCGACGAAGAGGCCGCGATCAAGTCGATCGATTACGCTATCTTGAATGGCGCAAAAGTTATCAGCGCCAGCTGGGGCGGTCGCGGATCTCGCGATTTAGCCAATCAATCAGAACTGAAAAGAGCCATTGAGCGGGCTCAGAAGGCGGGCGTTATTTTTGTGGTGGCCGCCGGCAATGACGGAAAGGATCAGGATTCTTCAATCGAACCTTCGTTCCCAGCAGCGTATGATCTCGATAACATCATCACGGTGGCGGCGACCGACTCGATGGACAGGCTTGGGGTATTTTCTAACTATGGGGCAAAATCGGTTCACATTGCTGCACCTGGTGTGAAGATTTTCTCAACCACCGTTTCGAGTCAATACAGTGATGTGGTAGCGGCTTTCATTCATCCAGGGACGGGAAAGCCAATTCAGATGGATTGGGACGGTACCTCGATGGCGACTCCGATTGTCGCAG
>CAZGCK010000046.1:3430-27820 GCA_964524175.1 uncultured Bacteriovoracaceae bacterium
CGATCGGCGCGCACGGTCAGTGGCTTGTCCGGAAAAGTTTTGACGAGCGGGGTGCTCGACGTGGCTGCAGCGCTACGGTAGGCGCCGTCCACGGAAAACCATGGAAGGTTTAATTTTTTTAGCGTTGCTCTCGAGGCCTACTTGGTTTCAAATACCCTCATCAACCTTGGAGGACACAAGTGGCAGCAGACATCGCTCCAAAAAACGGTGAATATTTTGACGGAAAGCTTTGGTTTCATCGCAAAGGAATGGTCGTTACTCTGGGGCTCACAAGTCTTGGAGTCGAAGAAGTAGGCAGCGTCCAGAGCATTGAGTTCCCGGACGAAGGCGCAGACTTTGGCAAAGGCGATACGGTAGCGACCGTAGATGGCTCCAATGGTAAGATCGACGTGATGGCACCGGCCACCGGCATCGTTCAAGAAATCAACGAAGCTGCCAAAGAAGAACCTGACATGGTTTCTGAGGACCCACTTGAAGAAGGCTGGCTCGTCAAACTCGAAATCGAAGATACCTCGGACCTCAAAGAGTTCCGTTCCGTCGAAGACTAAGTCTGCGTCGTCCAAGACTGCTGGGGAGACTGGGTTCCCGGAGTCATCGGAGGCTAAAGACGAGTACGCAAACGTGTCGGCCTCGGAGGTGAAGGGGCCTGCCTTGTCCGAAGTGATCGGCGGCTTGGCCGATGTCCTGTCGGTGGGGCATAGCCCGTCGGGTGCGCTTAAGCCTCAAGACGAGACGCTTTTTCGCGCGTTTCAATCCAATTTGCTCTCGCTCATCTCGCATGAGCTGAGGACTCCGCTCATGGGGATTCTCAACGCGCTCGGGATGTTGGATGAAGGGCTCACGACTTCAGAGCTTTCGGAGGCTGAGTTGATCGCGATGGCGCGGCAAAATGCGCAACGACTCAGTCATGCGCTTTCGTCGCTACTGGATTTGGCTTCGCTCGATAGCGGAACCTTTAAAGCGCGCCTCAGGGAGGTCGATCTCAGCAAGCTCGTGCAGAGTCGCTATCAAGCACGTCGTTCGCTTTTTCGCGATCGAAAGCTTGAGGTCAAAGAAGTCCTTGAGGCAGGCGCGGGCGTAAAACCCGTTCTTGCGGATGCTCAGCGGCTAGGGCGAGCCGTTGAACTTTGCCTTCATGTGGTGGCGTCGCGTGCGGAAATGGAGTCCAAAGTCGTGCTCCGCCTCACCTCGACCTCGATGGAGCTCGAGTTTGTTTTGACCTCTGGAATGGAAGGGCACTGGGAGAGCGCATGGTCTCAAGCGCTCGCTGGCCATCAAGGAGGGGTTGCCTCGCCTTCGTCCGCTTTTGCTGGGGTGATGCAATCGGAGCAGGCTTTTTTGACTCGAATGGAAGAAGGGCTCGGCAGTGAGCTCATGCTCGTTCATGAGATCGCGCGTTTGCATCTGGGCAAGTTCGAGTCTCAGCGGATGGATCGCAAAGTGTCGCTCAAGCTGAGTTTTCCGGAGCTCGACAGTGAAGAAGCGCTCCAGGCGGTGCTCGCTTCGCGCGCATATCAAGTGTCGACGGAGCTGGGGAGTGTAGCGCTCGTATTGATTCGCGTGCCGGAGACTGCGCAACGAGCTGCTTGGCTCACAGAGATCCGGCGATCGTTGTTTCGCGCATCGGATGCCGTTTATGAGCTTCCAAAAAGAGGACAGATCGCGCTCGTGCTGGATGATTGCAAGCCAGAGGATGCGCCTCGATTGATGGAACGAATCAAGGCTCGGCTCGGTCGCGATGTGGCATTTGGTGCGGCTCAGTGCCCAGTGGATGGCCTGGATCCGGCGATGCTTTTGCCGCTGGCAGAGAAGAGGCTCAGTGGCCGGAAATAGGCGAGACAGTTTGAAAATAGGACCTGAATTTTTTTTGCCTGGGCGTTCTCTAGACACCCCATTCTGGGCGAGTTAGGGGATTGGCTATGGAACAGAGTCAATTTGAAGTTTTGAGTCTTGCGATTGTAGGTCTGGGTCGAGATGTAAACACGAAGTTCGATCAGCTTGAACGCAAAATCGACGCCCTAGACGCGAAAATCGACGGTCTTGAAGAAAAAATGGACCGCGAATTCATCGAAGTCAATCGAAGCCTCGAATTGATCGCTCGTCAAACAGCGAGGACTGTAGAAGACGTGAAGGCTTTGGATAAGCGCGTGACCCAGTTCGAAAGTCCAAGGGCTTAAGCTCCTTCGCATGCCCCAACCCCAGAAGCCTAATCCCAAGCAAATGATCCGATCCTTCCTGGTTGCGGGCCTCATCCCTGTGATCGCCTTCAGTGTGATCGAAGCGAGTTATGGCATCATGTGGGGCCTTGCTGCCGGTATGGTCTTTGGAGTTGGAGAGATTCTTTATGAGTGGCGCACACGAGGTCGCGTTGATCCCATGACCTGGGGTGGTAACGGCCTGATTTTAGTTCTGGGCGGTGTCTCACTCCTGAGCCAAGAGGGGATTTGGTTCAAACTTCAGCCGGCAATCTTAGAGGCCTTTTTTGCCCTGGGACTAGCCGCAAGTGCCCTTCTGGGTAAGCCATTGCTTGTGGCTCTTACCCAAAAGCAGATGCGGGCCATGCATGGGGGTGGGTCACCCGGAGCCCCTGCTCCCGAGCTTCATCCCTTTATGATCCAAGCCTTAGGTGGCATGACCTGGCGACTTGCCCTGTTTTTTGGCCTCCATGCCTGCTTGGCAGCCTGGGCTGCGTTGTCGTGGTCGACTGCTGCCTGGGCCACGCTCAAGGGCGCCGGCTTTACCGTGAGCCTCCTGATATACGGGGTGGCTGAAAGTCGGATTTTCAGATATAAACTGTCGCTTCAACAGCGGAAAACAAATGACTCAGGATTCCCAAGGCCAGGACCCAGTTCCGGGCGGTAAGTTTTACATCAAGACCTTCGGGTGCCAAATGAACGTGGCAGACTCGGAGCGAATGACCGCCCTCTTGGCCGAACAGGGGATGAGTCCGACCGACCGCGCGCAAGAAGCGCAGGTCATCATCATCAATGGCTGCACCGTCCGCGAAAAAGCGGTGCACAAAGCTGTATCGATGCTGGGTGGTTTTCAGGAGCTCAAAAAAGAAGGCAAGGGTCCAGTCATTGGGATCGGGGGCTGCGTAGGTCAGCTCGATCAGGGAGCTCTTTTTAAACGCGCTCCGTACCTCGACTTTGTTTTTGGAACCGACACGATCGATAACCTTCCCGAGATCGTCCACCGCGTAAGAAGCGGCGAGCGTCACGTCGTCTTCGCTGAGTTCGACAAGTCGATGGATTACTCGACCGAGACCAAGATCCACGGCCACAAAGCCCAGGCCTACGTCAACATCATGAAGGGCTGCGATAAGTACTGCACCTACTGCATCGTTCCTTTCACCCGAGGCAAAGAAAAGTCCCGCACCATCGATGAAGTCGTGAACGACGTCGCAAGACTTGTCGCTCAAGGCGTGCGTGAAGTGACGCTGCTCGGCCAGAACGTCAATTCATTTGGAAAGGGTAACTCCAACACCCAGCAACGCGAACCACGCGAGCTTCACAACGTGATTGGAAAAGTAGGCCCAAGACTCGGCGAAGAAAATTTTCCGCAGCTTCTCAGAGCCATTGATACGGATCCTCGGTGTGCAGCTCTTAAGCGCATCCGCTTTACTTCAAGCCATCCACTGGACTTCAGTGACGAGCTGATCGAGTGCTACGCGCCCGCTCAAAATGGTGGCGTTGCAAGGCTTGCCGCTCATCTTCACTTGCCGGTGCAGAGCGGTTCGAACCGAGTCCTTCAAAAAATGGGACGGCATCACCAGATTGAAGGTTATTTCGCTCAGATGGATCGCTTGCGCGAGATATGCCCCGACGTAGGTCTCTCGACCGACCTCATCGTGGGTTTCCCGACAGAAACTGACGAAGACTTTGAGCTCACGCTCCGGCTGCTGGATCGCGTGCGCTTTGACAATATCTATGCCTTTGCTTACTCGCCCAGGCCCGGGACGCGCGCCGCGAAGATGGCTGACGATGTGCCGGCGCAAGTTAAGAATCAGCGCCTCAACCACCTGCTTGATTATCAGCTCCAAATCGCAGAGCAGACCTACGCTTCTCGCATCGGCAGACAGATGGAGGTCCTGGTAGAAAGCGAAGCCCGCAATCAAGGAATGCTCGAAAAGCGAGAGCCGGGACGTGGCGAGCGCGTTTGGACTGGCCGTTCGACATGCAATCGCGTCGTGAATTTTGTCTCTGACTCGCCCAGAAATTTTACGGGCCGCTTTGTAGAAGTCAAAATCACCGCGGCAAGTTCGCTGTCGCTTCAAGGTGAGCTCGTCGGGCAAGATCCGATGCCCCTCACCGGACAGCCTGCGATGGTGGCGCCAAGTACCGGGGAGGTCGTCGCATGATTCTCCCTCATCATGGGCACTGGCCTCGCATTCATGAGACGGTCTTCTTGGCTCCAACTGCCGACATCATCGGCGACGTCGAGATCGGGAGCCACTCAAGCGTCTGGTTTCAAGTCGTGATCCGCGGCGACGTTCACAGCATCCGCATAGGCAGCCGCACCAATATTCAAGACCAAACCGTTCTTCACGTCACTCGTCGCAAAAGTCCGCTCAAGATCGGCGACGAAGTGACTGTCGGTCATCGGGCCACGATTCACGGCTGCACGATCGGCAATCGCGTGCTCGTCGGGATGGGCGCAATCCTGCTGGATGACGCTGTCATCGGCGACAATTGCATCATCGCGGCTGGCGCCCTCGTGACCCAAAAAATGGTGGTCCCGCCCGGGAGCATGGTGATGGGCGCGCCTGCCAGAGTCACGCGCCCACTCAAGCCCGAAGAACTCGCCTTTTTGAGCAAAAGCGCCGAAAACTACGTGGGCGACTCGATCGAGTACCGAGGCTACGTGCCGGGGCCCGAGCGAGTGGGCAAAAATGATTCGGATCTGATGACAGGCGAATTGGAAGAGCTATCTGACGAATAGAGGAGCGACAAAATGAATATACTACCTGAGGCCCTGACCTTCGATGACGTGCTCCTATTGCCTGGGTATTCTGATGTCCTGCCTTCGGCGGTGACACTCGATACGCAACTCACTCGCAAGATCTCGCTCCGGATCCCTCTGCTTTCTGCCGCGATGGACACTGTGACTGAGAGCAAGACGGCGATCACTCTGGCGCAAGAAGGCGGTCTGGGCGTGATTCACAAGAACTTTCTCGTCAAAGATCAGGCTTTCGAAGTCGAGAAGGTAAAGAAGAGCGAATGGGGCATGATCCTTGATCCGATCACTGTGTCTCCGACGGCCAAGATCTCCGAAGCGCTCGAGCTGATGCGCAATTACAAGATCTCGGGCGTGCCAGTGACGCTCAAAGAGCCAGGTGGACTCAAGCTCGTGGGGATTCTCACCAACCGTGACCTGAGATTTGAAGATGATCTCTTTCAAGTCGTTGAAGCGCGAATGACTAAGCTTCCGCTCATCACGGTGCCTGTCGGGACCACGCTTGCGCAAGCCAGGAAGATCCTCAAAGAGAACCGCGTCGAGAAGCTTCCCGTGGTGGATAACAAGGGCTATCTCAAGGGCCTCATCACGATCAAAGACATCAAGAAACAGCAAGCATACCCTCGCGCCAACAAAGATCAGTTTGGGCGACTCATCGTGGGTGCCGCCGTCGGAGTGGGTGCTGATTCTCTGGAGAGAGCGGGCGCGCTCGTTGAGGCGGGTGTAGACGTACTTTTTGTCGATAGCGCTCACGGGCATTCGCGCGGGGTCCTGGACTCGGTGGCTGCGTTGAAGAAGCGTTTTGGCGCAAAGGTCGAGGTCGTGGGCGGTAACGTTGCGACCTATGAGGGCACCAAGGCCTTGATCGAAGCGGGCGCTGACGCTGTCAAAGTCGGCATCGGTCCTGGTTCGATCTGTACCACTCGCGTAGTGGCAGGCATCGGCGTGCCTCAGCTTTTTGCGATTTCTGAAGCTGCGCGCGGCGCTCGCGAGCTCGGCGGAGTGCCCATCATCGCTGACGGCGGCATCAAATACAGCGGTGATCTCACCAAGGCTCTTGCAGCTGGCGCAAGCAGCGTGATGATCGGTTCACTCTTTGCGGGGACTGACGAAGCTCCCGGCGAGACCGTTCTGTATCAGGGCCGTTCTTATAAGACCTATCGCGGAATGGGTTCGCTAGGCGCGATGGGGCAGGCCGCAGGCTCGAAGGATCGCTATTTTCAAAGCGAAGTCGACGAGGTTGGCAAGCTCGTGCCCGAAGGCATCGAAGGTCGCGTCCCTTACCGAGGCAGCTTGTCGTTCAACATCCATCAGCTCTTGGGTGGTTTGCGCGCCGGCATGGGCTACTGTGGGGCTCCCGATCTCAAAGACCTTCGTGAGCGCGGAAAGTTTATTCGCATCACTAATAGCGGTTTGGCCGAGAGCCATCCGCACGATGTGGACATCACCAAAGAGGCTCCCAACTATCGGCTAGAGGCTCGCCGATGAGCACGCATTCTTCGGTCGTCATCCTCGACTACGGCTCGCAGTACACGCAGCTCATTACGCGAAGGATTCGGGAGCTGGGCATCTACTCGGTGATATTGCCGGGCGATGCGACTTTGCAGCGAATCGAGAAGTTCTCTCCCAAAGCCGTGATTCTCTCGGGCGGCCCAAACTCCGTGTACGATCCAGGTGCGCCCACTTTGCCGGCTGGGTTTCTAGAGTATCAGGCGCGCCAGAAAGTTCCCGTCCTGGGTATCTGCTACGGCATGCAGCTTCTCGCTCGCACCCTGGGTGGAGAGGTTCACCAAGCGCATGCTCGTGAGTATGGGCGGATGGAAGTGCTTCCCATGCTGGGTTCCCAGTTTTTCGCGGGAGCACTCTCGAGCCCGTTTCAAGCCTGGATGAGTCATGGAGATGAGACCCGCGCGGTGCCTGCCGGGTTTAAGCTGGTCGCCCAGAGCGCATCGGGCGCTGCCGCGGCGATGGAGAACCCATCGCTTTCGATCTACGCGCTGCAGTTTCATCCTGAAGTCACTCACACCGAGGGCGGCAAAGAGTTGCTTAGGCACTTTCTCGTCAATCTTGCTCATATCCAGCCAGACTGGAACATGGCTTCGGTGCTTGAAGAACAGATTGCTTTGATCCGCGAAAAAGTCGGTCCCACCGCGCACGTTCTGTGTGGTTTGTCGGGCGGCGTGGATTCAACCGTTGCTGCGACGCTCGTTCATCGCGCCATCGGAGATCGCCTGCACTGCGTGTTCGTGGATCACGGGATGCTTCGCCATGAAGAAGGCAACCGAGTGATGAAGATGTTCGAAGAGCGTCTGCATCTCGTCGATCCTGAGCAGAAGCGCAAGATCATCGGTGCTGAGTTTATCCGTGTATTCGAAGAGTCTGCTGAGCTGGTCGGAAAGCAAGTCGCCTCCGCTACAGGCAAGGCGCCCGCGTTTTTGGTGCAAGGCACGCTCTATCCAGACGTCATTGAGTCGAGCCCGCCTCCGGGCGCGGTCGGTGGCGTGGGGGACGGTCGCAAGCACTCAGCGACGATCAAGTCACATCACAACGTGGGTGGGCTTCCTAAGGATCTAAAATTTGAGCTCATCGAACCGCTTCGGCAGCTCTTCAAAGACGAAGTGCGCGAGCTGGGTCGTACATTGAGTGTGCCAGAGGATTTCTTGCGCCGGCATCCCTTCCCAGGGCCAGGTCTCGCTGTTCGCATCATCGGCGATATCACTCCTGAGCGGGTCAAGGTGCTTCAGCTCGTAGATGAGATCTTTATTCAGTCGATTCGCGATGCAGGTTTGTACGATAAGATCTGGCAGGCCATGGCGATCTTCCTTCCTGTGAAGAGCGTGGGGGTCCAGGGCGACGGCCGTACTCATGATCATGTGGTTGCGCTCCGTGCGGTGACGTCAAGCGACGGGATGACTGCTGATTGGTATCCGTTTGAGCACAAGTTTTTGGCGCAAGTCTCGGGAAAGATCTGCAACGAAGTGCGTGGAGTAAATCGGGTCGTGTACGATATCTCCTCTAAGCCGCCAGCGACGATCGAGTGGGAATAGTCAGTATTCTGTCAGTACAATCAGTTTAAGAAAGTCCATTCGGTCTCCGAGAAGTCAAGTGGTGACGTAAGCTGGCTTTTCTCGCTTGTGAGGAGACGGGATGACCTATTGGAATGGATTGGGCCGCGGATTGGCGGCGTTGTTGTTTGCGTGGGTGGTGGTTTCGCCACTCGCAATTGCTGCAGAATTGAATGAGTTCACGGTTCAGCTCAAGTCCAAGGGCGGGAAGGATGTCCCATTCACGATCAGAAGAGATAGTGATGGCGGCTTCTTTATCGTCGACTCAAACGGAGCACGCTCAGATTTGGGAACGTACAAAAAGCTTTCTGATCTAGAGCGAGACCTTCCGACTATTGTTCAGAGAGTAGGAGGAGAGCCTGTCGGGGCTGATGCGAATCATAAACCGTCTACTCACAATAGTGCGAATCGCGATCAATTCAGGAAGCAAGCTGCTGCAGCGGGATTTAAAATCGCTGGCCGTACGCCTTTAACTCCTTCAACACCTGATATCCCGCGTGATGGCAGTGGGAATACTGATCCGAGTATCCCCAAGTCTGTAAAGCTCGATAGTGCGGGCGTTGGGAGTAAAGCGAGTACTGATCCGAAAAACTCCCAGCCGGCAAAGATCGAAGTTGCGGGCGCTGGGGGCAAACCAGATCACAGCTTTGCCAAAAGCACTCTGCAAGCGGAGCAAGCGCGTCTAGGCTGCGAATCAGCGAAGGGTGTTCAGTCCAAGGCGTGCAGGCAGATTGAGCGAGAGTTGGATCGGATCAAAACGGCTGAAGGCGACGGAGTGGCCTCAGTCACTTATAGGGACTGTAAGTTTATCTCGCCCTATAGCGGAGCAGAAGTCTCTGAAGTGACTGCCATCGAAGTTCGAAAAGCAGGGAATGATCCCAAGGCCTGTGGTGGTAAGCCCGCAAAAGTGTGCGTGGGTACTGTGAGCTGCCAAGCGACCTATGCTCCTCAAAAGGCGGAGGGAGGTAGCGGCCTCAAAGTCTCCCGAAATATCCCGTTTATCACCCAGGTTTCCTGCACCGCGAACGAAACTGGCAATTGTCGATCGGCGCAGGAGTGCGTGAACGATCAGGGTGCTTCGATTCAAGCGTCAGCCGCAGTACCAAAGAGTACAGATAGCGATATCTTGCGTCGCAAACTTGTGGATGATGGAGTGGCAAAATGATGTCAAGAAGGATGGGCGCGGTTGTTGGTTTGGTTTTTTTCGTTCTGGCCAGTCCGCCGATTTCTTGGGCTGAAGAGCTTGGCCGCAAAATGATTCGCACTTCGACCGGAGTCCTCTACGAGGTCATCATTAAGAGGGAGGGCAGCGAGTATGTGCCTTATCTCGTGGATCCGTCAACAAAGGCTGAGAGACCCCTCCCGCTGGATGGGAACTTTGGCAATTCACCGGCTCCGGGTCGGTTTTTTGGCAATCAGAGTGATTTGAACTCTTATCTGATAGATTTGGTCGAGGGGTACAATACATACCGCGCGGCTGAACTCGCTGCCTCCAATAAACTCAGAAGCAAGGCAGGCCCAGAGTTAGCCCATGTCGCCAATGAGCGCGAGATCAAGCGACTGGGCTGCGATAGGCCGGGAGCTGACGAAAGTTGCAAAAAGCTGCTCGAAAGAAGAGCGGTCATAAAAAGGGCGGTCGCTGACGGCGGGACAGAGACGCTCAAGTCCTGCGAGTTTGTATCGCCCTACGATCAAGCCAGAACAAATGGCCCTCTCTCTGTCGAAGTGTCTGCTTGCGAGGGAGAGAAAGCAAAAGTTTGTTACGGGCTTGTGCGTTGCGTGTCTTCTTTTGAAGCCGATGGCAAGAATGTCGGCGGACGAGGGGTCGCATTTACTGTGCAGGCGGCCTGTAGCCCTGGACCTAAAGGCGATTGCGCTGCTGTGTCCGCAAGAAAATGTGCTCAGCCCGATCCTTCGGTGACGCTGGTTTCAGTGATCCCCGGTGGCACAATTGGCGGATCCAAGGGTGACGAGGGTAAAGGAACCGCAGGCGGCGCGTCCTTTTCGAGTCCTCCCAGGCAGGAGCCATCGCCATGATTCGAGTGATTTATTTTCTGATGCTTCTCTCGCTTGCCGCTCACGCTACCATTCTCAAGCAAGCGGGGATCGATGGCAAAGTATCCGACATCGGTCGAGACTATGTCTCGGTTGATACCGAGGGCGGAACGGTCAAAATCCCGAGAGCTGCGTTCGGGAAGCAAGAGCTGCGTCCCGGTCAGTCCGTTCATGTGATCGTGGATATCGACCAGATCTTAGATTTGAACGCGAAGCAGAGAGCTCCCGCCGCGCGCGTGGAGCGCCCCGTTGATTTTGGCGGGCACTGAGTGTGTCTTCTCAGGCTTATCAGTCTCTGCCTCGTGCGCAGTTCTTCATTCGGATGTTGGTTCCTGCTGCATTTGCATTTCTAGTAGGGACGTCTGTGATGAGCCTCATGTCCAATGAGGCGATGTTCAAGCCGGAGTTGCCGATGGCCTCGTCTGTCTCCGGTGGAGCGCATCGTCCTGAGCTTTCGGCTGATCTCATGAACGCAGAGGGAGCGGTCAAACATTGGCGCACGATTCTCTTTTTTGCCACCCATGTGCCAGAGGTCTGTTGGGGTGACAATGCGGTGAATGACTTTCAGCGCAAGCAGTGCGGTGAGTTTTGGGAGAAGCTTCAGTATGGAGGAGCACTCGCCTGCCTGCCTCTGCTCTTTCTTTTTGTCTTTTTCCAAATCGCTTGGACAAAGTTGCAATTCATTTATCGAAGGGCGCAAAAACAGATTTCCGAAGGCAAGGTGGTCAATAAGGGAGTCGTGACGGACCCGGCCAAAGCGCCCTCAGACATTTTTAGCATGACTTACTGCTTGGAGCCGATAGCGGTTCAGCTCAAGGATAAGAAACAGGTCGTCGTCTATTGCGACCCTAGTGACACTCTGCCAAAACCGGGACAGGAAGTGGTTTATTTTGAGGGTGTCAGGTCTTTTGGCCAAAAGCGGCATTTCGCCATTCTCTACGCACCGCACTTGGCCGTGGTCTCGGGCGTTCGAAACTAGCTTGCGACTTAGTTTCGGATTGTGAGTCCGGTTCTAGACATGCTCATGATCGGTGTGCGATGAGAGAGAATCCTCATGGCGTTCACCCATCTCCACGTTCACACTCAATATAGTTTACTGCAGGGAGCCATCCGAACGGACGGTCTCTTTGATCGAGTCAAAGAGCTGGGGATGGATTCTCTTGCGATCACGGATACTCACAATCTTTTTGGAGCGATTGATTTTTACCTCGAAGCCAAAAAGGCTGGCATCAAGCCGATCATTGGCTGCGAGATCCTCTACGCACCCAATGGTCGCATTCCTGTGAACTCGCAGGGACCCGCAAACGTTACGCAGAATCTGCCTAAGTTTCATCACTTGGTTTTGCTCTGCAAAGATCTCGTGGGCTATCAGAATCTTTGTCAGATGGTGACTCGCTCCTATACTGAGGCGCCTCCTGTTCAGAAAGGGCAACCTGCCGGACCGCGCGCGCTCGTGGATCGTGAGCTGCTGGATCGCTGGGGCGATGGTCTAGTGGTGCTTTCAGGATGCCTTCGTGGAGAGCTTTCGTACAAAGTCCTGACCGGCGAGACGGAAGCAGCGCTTGAGTCGATGCTCTGGTTCAAGAAGCGCTTTGGCGAGGATTTTTATCTCGAGCTTCAGGATACGAGTTTGCCGGAGCAAGAGCATGTCAACGAGCAGCTTCACAGTTGGGGAGCGAAGCATGGAATCAAGTGCGTAGCGACGACCGATTGTCATTATCTTGATCCGTGCGAAGGCGAAGCGCATGAGGTGCTTCAATGCATCGAGCATGGCAAGAACCTCGACTTTGATCGTCCTAAGAGTTTGGTGCCATCGGAGTTTTATCTCAAGTCCGAAGCCGTCATGCGCGAGCACTTTGAGCGCTATCCGGATGCCTGTGATCATACGCGAGAAGTGGCGGACAAATGCGCGGTTGAGTTCAAGTTCAAAGATGAAAAGGGCCGGCCGATTTATCACTTGCCGGATTTTAGACCCGACGGCTTGAAGCCTGAGGAGCCCTTTGATTTGATTGCCTACTTCAAAGATCAAGGCCGCAAAGGGCTTGCTGAGCGCTTTGAAGAGCTGGGCTTCGAGAAGAAAAAGGCTCAGGCAACCTGGCCAGATCTCAGACGCGCCTACGAGGATCGACTCGAGTCCGAGCTCGCCATGATCGAGCGAACTGGGTTTGCAGGTTACTTTTTGATCGTCGCCGACTTCATCGGGTGGGCCAAGCAAAATGGAATCCCCGTGGGCCCGGGCCGTGGATCAGGCGCAGGGTCGCTGGTCGCTTACTCGCTCAAAATCACGGATGTCGATCCGATTCAGTTTAATTTGCTCTTTGAGCGCTTCATCAATCCTGAGCGCATCTCGATGCCGGACTTCGACGTCGACTTCTGTCAGGATCGTCGCGGTGAGGTGATCGACTACGTCTCGCGTAAGTACGGCAAGGAGAACGTTTGCCAGATCATCACGTTCGGCAAGCTTCAGGCTCGCGCGGTGATCAAAGACGTGGGTCGCGTGTTGGGTCTATCGTTTGGTGATACGGATCAAATCACCAAGCTTTTGCCAGATGAAATCGACATCACGATTCAAGATGCGTTGGACCGAGAGATTCGGATCAAAGAGCGCATGGAGGCGGATCCCAAAATCGCCAAAGTCATCGATTACGCGCTCAAGCTCGAAGGCCTGTATCGAAGTGCCGGGATGCATGCCGCAGGCGTGATCATCACGCAGAAGCCCGTGGTCACCTATTGCCCGCTCTTTGTAGGGCGCGACGGCGCCGTGGTGACTCAGTTTGATAAGGATTTTTCTGAAGCCATTGGTCTGGTGAAGTTCGATTTTCTGGGTCTCAAGACTCTGACCGTGATCGACAACGCGGTGAAGCTCATCCGTTTGGTAGCGCGAGAGCAACAGACGCAGGGGATCACCCAGAATATGGGCAGTGGTCAGGAAGAGATCGATTTTGCGCTCGAGAGAATCAACTACGAGGACCCCAAGGTTTTTGCCCTGATCTCATCTGGAGACACGGACGGCGTGTTTCAGGTCGAAAGCTCAGGCATGAAGGATCTCTGCCAACGCATCATCCCTAACTCGCTCGAAGACATCACTGCAATCAACGCGCTCTATCGTCCGGGACCGCTCGGGTCAGGCATGGTCGACGACTTCATCGATCGTAAGCATGGGCGTTTACCGATCGTTTACGACGTCGATCAGCTTGCGACGATCCTTAAAGATACCTATGGCGTGATTCTCTATCAAGAGCAGGTCATGCAGATCGCTCGAGAGCTCGCAGGCTACTCGCTCGGGCAAGCCGACTTGCTCAGGCGAGCCATGGGCAAGAAAAAGCCCGAAGAAATGGCCAAGCACCGCGAGATCTTTGTCAAAGGCGCCACCGAGAAGGGGCTTCTTTCGGCTAAGGCGGAGTCGATCTTTGATCTCATGGCCAAGTTCGCTGAGTACGGCTTCAATAAGTCGCATTCGGCTGCTTATGGCGTGCTGACGTATCAGACGGCCTATCTCAAAACTTATTATCCGGCCGAGTTCATGGCAGCGCTGATGACGACTGAAATGGACACCACCGAGAAGATCACCAAGTACATTGGGGATGCTCGTGCGCATGGGATCCCGGTGCTGCCACCGGATGTGAATCGGTCGCAAAAGCGTTTTAGCGTCGAAACCGTGCTCCCTGGCTCGCCGGATTATCCCAAGAGCAAGAATAAGGACGCGGCTTCCGGCGCTCCGGTCAAGGCCATCCGATTTGGTCTTGAAGCGATCAAGGGCGTCGGGGGGATTGCGGTTGACGCGATTCTAGAAGCCAGAGCTGTTGATCCGTTTAAGAATGTCCTCGAGTTTTGTCGAAAAGTGCCTACGCGCAAGGTGAACAAGAAAGTCCTTGAGGCACTGACGCTCGCGGGTGGATTCGACGGCATCGCTGAAGTCAATCGCGCGAGCCTCTTTGCGTCGCTCGAGGGGTTGCTCGATCACGCGGGCGACGAACAAGCAGAGCGAGAGCTCGGGCAGAGCTCGCTTTTTGATTCTTTCTCGGCCGAAGAAGTGCGGATGGTCACGCCGGTAAGCGCAGTTTTTAAGCAAGAAGAAGATTGGCCTCAATCGCGCAAGCTTGCCGAAGAAAAAAAGGTCGTAGGCTTCTATGTTTCCGGTCATCCCATGGATTCTTGGCAAAAGATCTGCGAAGACTGGCTAGGCTGGAGCACTGAGAGGATTAAGCGTCATGCCGAGGAGAAAGCCGCTGCTCGCAAACCGGCGCCTTCGAGCGACGAGGGAGGGTTTGTCCCTAGGCATATGCGCCCGGCAAAGCCGGAAGTTCGCTTGGGGGGGCTATTAGGCGAACTCAAGGAAGTGACGACCAAGAAAGGCTCTCGAATGGCGTTCTGCCAGCTCGAAGATCTGAAGGGCAAAGTCGAGATCATCTTTTTTCCGGAGGCCTACGCCGCTTGCCAAGAAATGATTAAACGCGCCACTAGCGAGGCCGAGGCGATCGTGCTGACCGGTGAGCTCGAACTGGGAGATGAGCAGCCTAAAATCTTGGCCAAGGGACTGGACTGGGCGGCAGAGGCGCATAAGGGACGCGTTCAGCAAGTCGTATTGAGGCTACCCCCTGAGGAAGTGAGCGCCGATCAGCTTCGAGAGCTCAAGAAGAACCTGCTTCAATTTCGAGGCAAATGCCCCGTGAGAATTGACTTTGTGGATTCTCGTTTCAAGACTCGATTGGACTTGCCGCGTACGGTGAGTGTGGCGGCTACACCGCAGATGGTTTCTGCCGTGAACAAGATCTTTGGAAGGGAAGTCGTTTCGCTCTTATAAGAGTGTCGCGACGGAAAATTGACGGGCAACTCGCGGCTGGACGCCTACGGGTTCCATGCTAAAATCAGAGCATGCGCCATGCGCCTTTTCTTTTGCTCTCCCTGGTACTTATCTCTGGTTTGATGTCATCGGCTTTTGCAGATCCTGTGAAGCCGGCGCTTGAGGCTCGGGCGCCTGCTGCGGATGAAGACGCAGTCGTGCGCAAGCTCAAGGCTGCGGTTCTCGAGTCTCAGGCACTGCTTGGCCCCCTGGAGCCGTGGCAGAAAACTATTTTTGAGGAAGAGGCTGTTCCGCAATACCAGCGGTTCATCAAGGACTATCGTTCTGCGCAGGCGCACAGCGGATCCGCCGTGAGTCAGCTGAACGTTGCGCTCGATATGGAGAGCTTAAAAAACTATCTTAAGTTCTACGCTCCCGTGACGCTCAAGCGCGAAGAGAAGCGATTGGATGCGCTGGTTTTTTTGAAGTTCGAAGAAGATTGCGAGAAGTGTGTAGCCGCGAGCCCGGCTCTACGAAAGCTTGTTAAATCCCGCCTCGAGCGACGTGGTCTAAGGCCCGTTTGGGTGTCCATCGATGATCTAGGCGCCCCTGTCGAAGCCGCAGCCGACGCCGAGCTTAAGGGCAAGGTGCTCGATGAGCGAGTCGTGGATCTGGCGCGTGTAAGGAACGCGGCGGCTGCGCTCGTCCTTCAGTGGCACAAAGCTCCTATCGATGACATTGATACGGCTCATGCGGATGAGAAGCGATTTGTCATTCACTCTTTACTGCTCGTTCGTGCGAAAGGGGCGGGCAAGTCAGAGGGGTCGACGCTTGGAATTGCTCGAAACGAAGGCAAACTCGAGCTTTTTGAGAACGATCGCTTTGAGACGCAGGCAGCCCGCCTTCTGACGGATGCATTCACTGACATGGGGGTAGAGGCCAGCCGGCTGGAGAGCGGAAAAACCATTGGAGAGGATGACAGCGGGGAAGATAAACCGGAGCTTGCTTTGGAGATCGGTGGCATCAGGGATTTTGCTCAGATCGCGCAGATCAACGCCCTTCTCAAAGCCAAGTTGAGCGCGAGCACTTTTGAGCAACGCCGGATCTGGCGAGGGCACGTGATCTATGCCATCAGTCCGGCGGCGATTCCTTCGGCGAGGGGTCCGGCGCCCGCAAGCGCGGCGATGGCAGGAAATGATGTAGACGTTCTCAAAGCGCAGCTTGTGGGTGGCCAGCTTGAAGGTGGCTCAAAACTCGTGCTGGTCGGGTCGGGGGGATTGCTGCCCACAGCTGGCGCGGACGCGGTGATCCGTATGGAGATTCAGCCATGAGAGTCGAGCGAGTTGCTCTAGTGATGGTTGCTGCATTCGTTCTGGGCTCCTGCCAGCGTTCAGCAAGTTATAAGCGCGATCAAGACTACACAAGCGATACAGGGTCGAGCTATTATTCGAACAAAAGCGTTAAAAACCCCACTGCCCGCGTTGAGGCTTTAGGTCAGCCCAAGAAGCGCGTAGTGGTCCTCACGTTTTGGAACGACACGCCTGTGAGCCAGTCGGATTTGGGGTTATTCGCAGCCGATGAGCTCAGGCGTGGTTTGCATCTCACTCAGCGAATGATCATTCCTACGGATATCAAGACTGAGCTAGGCACCGAGGACTTTGTTTCTGATCAGGGTGGGGGCAAAGTAAAGGTCGCTCAGCTGATCCGTGAGGGCCGTCGTTTGGGCGTGGCCATGCTCGTGATCGGTCGGATCAGCAAAATTGTTTTTAGGCAGCGAGGCGACGAAGTCGGTTTGTTGAGACAGAAGCAATCGATGGCGGCAGTCGATATCGAGATGAAGCTTTTTGATGTCGCTGGTGGCCGCGAGGTGACAGCGACATCAAAGTCGGGCGAGTCGAGCTCAAGCACAATGGTTGCTCTGGAGAGCTCCAACATCGAAAGCCCAGAATATCGCGCTGAGCTCACGAAACTCGCTGTGCGTACAGCGGTCGCTCAACTGGTGCCTGACGTGGTTCGTTCGGTTGAGAAGATGACCTGGGAAGGCCGCATAGCTAAAGTCGCAGGAGCCAAGGTCTATCTCAATGCAGGGCACGCTTCAGGGCTTGTGAGCGGCGATATCCTCAAGGTGATGTCTCAAGGCGACGATGTCTATGATCCCGCGAGTGGCGCGTTTTTGGGGCGCACGCCCGGACAGCTCAAAGGCACGCTCGAGGTGATCGACTTTATCGGCACCGACGGTGCCGTTTGTGACGTCCATACGGGTGCTAATTTTCAGGAAGCCGACGTGGTTCAGCTTTACTAGTCCTCCTCGCTTTTTTGGCGAGCCGCGGATTTATCTATGTCCCGGCCTCTTTCGCTGACAGCGCCTGATTGCACTGATAAAATGTAAGCCATGCACCTGGCTTCAGCGCAGCGCTTGTTTGGACTCGATTTGTTGCGGGCCGCAGCGGTCATTTGCGTCTTTCTGAATCACTTCGAGTTCAGCAGCAAGGGGATCTTGGCTAGGCTCTTTGCTAACTATGGCTGGTTTGGCGTGGATCTGTTTTTCGTTCTCAGCGGGTTTTTGATCGGTGGCCAGCTTTTTGGAAAGCTCGCCCAGGGTGCTGTTTTTTCGATGCCTGAGTTTTACTTCAGACGGCTTGCCAGGACTCTTCCCAACTACTTCGCGGTGCTTTTAGTGTTTTATGTTCTCTGGCCTGAGAAGCCGCTTGGCGCCGCTGAGCCGCTTTGGCGTTACACGTTTTTTTTGCAAAATTTTGCTCCATTAAAAGTGTTTTTTTCGAGTTGGTCACTCTGCGTGGAGGAGCATTTTTATCTCGTTTTTCCGCTGATCGCGATGGCTGCGTGGCGCCGCTCGGGGAGCTTAGGATTGTACAAAATCATCCGCGATGGGGCGATCGCCGTGCTCGTTTTTGAGGTATGCCTGCGCGCCGCGATTTGGAGCGTGATCCGGCCGGATCTGAAGTCATCGATTGATGAAGCTTATCAGTCTTATTTTACTTGGATTTACTATTTTACCCCGACGCGTTTTGACGGCATTACGATGGGTGTCTTGCTGGGCGCTTTGAGCGCGTTTGAGAAAGAAGCATGGATTCGATGCGTATCGCGGCCCTGGTTTTGGGCAGTGCTTGGTCTGGTGCTCGTGGCTGCAGGCGCTGGCATCAATCACTTGTCGATTTTTGGGCTTCAGTCACAGAAGCAATTTGGATTTTTTGGTTCCACCCTGAGCTTTACGTTTTTTGCTTTGGGATTCGCGTGCTGGATTTTTCCGGCATGCCGCCTACAAACTGCGCCTCACTGGACTATTCAATGGGGGATCGGTGGGATCGCCCGACTTTCGTTTGCGATCTACTTGCTCAACGTACCCGTTCTTCACTTTATGAAGCCGATCTCTGCGCATTTGGGCATTGACCCCGGCGGTGGGCTCTCCCTTCTTGTCAGCTTTGGGGTTTTGGTCGTGGCCGCTTGGGTTCTCTATCGAGGGATCGAGAGGCCTGCGCTTCATTTGCGTGACCGTCTTTGGAATAGACAGCCCTCGTTCGCGGGTCCGAAAACTTCATGATTTATAACGGTTCGAATTTACTGCTTTAATTTGAGGAGGTGTCTTTTTGTTAGACTAATACTGTATTAATTTAGTACATTTTTATGACGCATTGTGTTATAACGGTAACACGTATGCCTACTTTAAGTCTTTTAGCTCTGGGTTGGTTCGGGCTCCTTGGCATGACGTGGCTTTTTCCCACGCTGGCTCGTTCGCTTTGGAAGTTTAAGCAGACTCAAGCTCCGCGTCGCCGCTTGATGTTGGTTGGCCCAAGCGCACGCCCTTTGCGGGTGTCGATCTTGATTCCCGCTCACAATGAGCAAAGCAACTTGCCGCGCACGCTGAAGAGCATCGAGCAGGCGATCATCCACGCGATGGTTCATGCGCCGGGCGCGCCGCCTGAGATCTCGATTCATGTGGGTGCTGACGGCTGCAGCGACAAAACGTCTCAGATGGCTCGCGAAGCAGGTGCTTTCGTTCACGAGTACGAAGCCCAGGGCAAGTGGCAGACCCTTAAGTCTTTGACGAGCGCCAGCGGCGAGGCCGATTGGGTGATCTTCGCTGACTCAGGCATCGAGTGGTCGCCAGGATTCTTGACCACCGCTTTGGAGCTTTTCCGAGATCCTGATCTGGTTGGCGTGGCTCCAACTTATCGGGTTTTGGATGGTGGCGCCATCGAGCGCTTGCTTTGGTCCGTCGAGCGGCACTTTAAGGCGATCGAGGCGCAGGCGGGTGGCCCCGTCAGCATTCATGGCGCAACGGTGGCTTATCGGCGACCTGAGCTGCTCAAGGCCTTTAGCATTCTCGGCAACATTCAATGGCTCAACGATGACGTGGTGATCCCGCTGACCTTGCGGTCGTTGTATCCGCATCGCCGCATCCATTATTCGACGGAGATTTACTCGATTGATCAGCTCAACTCGAAGCGCACAGAAGACCGCGCAAAAAATGTCGCCTCCATCGCCGAGTTTCGCCGACGCCGCCGTCTGGTGATGGGCAATCTCCAGTGGGTAGCTCATGCATTGGTGGGCTCGGATGAGGCGACCGCGGTTCCGAGATTGCTCGCGCTTCGCAGGGTTTTTAGGATTTTTTGGGCCTATTGGGGTCTCGCACTCGTCCTGGGAGTTTCCTGTTTGGTGTTCGATGCGCGCACGGTGTTCGCGTTTGCAGGGGGCATGGCTTGCTTGGCTCTAGCGATCCGCACGCGTCGAAACTCCAATCTTCTGGACGCCGCTGCTGCGTCACTCTTGGCTCCCTACTATCTGGCGACCTATTCGGCTTCTGAAAGGACTGCGTGGAAGTAACATGATTGACTCGCTTCGTGATTTTTTAAGGCGCCATCTCAATGTTTCTCGTTTGAGTCTTTTGTCTTGGGTGGTCTTTGCAATCCTCTTTGCTCGCGATCCTGTTCGTCACAAGATAGATCTCGTCCTGTTTGTGGTGACTTCTGCGACCTTGTTCATGGGTTTTCTGCATCTGACGGATTACTTCGAGCAAGTCCGGGTACTGCCTCATCGCAGTCATGTGGTATTGGCAGCCGCGCTGACATCGATCGCTGGCATCGTGAACTACGCTGTGTTCGCGATGATTGATCGCACGGTTCCGTTTTCTTGGACGAGCATCGCCCTGGGTTCTGCCTTAGTGTCGTTTGGTTTTTTCTGGGTCCATGCACGGTTAGAGTGGAGCGCAGCCCGCAGGGGTCACCGCAAAAAGATCGTGCTCGACGTGTTGCCCTCGGAGGTTGAGGAGCTGGTCCGCCTTTATCAGGCTTCTGGATACCTAGGATGCATCGACTTTCTTGGGCCAACAGACCTAAAAAAAGCCGTTTTGCAGCAGCAAGAAGGGTTGATCTCGCAGATCATCATCTCGCGTGGAGGGGTTCGGTACTTTCACGACGATGCGTACCTGGTTCGCGCGCACTTGGCTGGGATCCCTATCGTGGATCGCCGTCGCGTGATAGCGGAGCTCTCGGGACGCATCAAGCTCAAGGAGAGCGACACATGGTCCTATCTACAGGCGGCAACTCGTCAAACTCCTTTTTTGCGCACCTATGCAGAAGCGAAGCAGTACATAGAGCCAGTATTGGCGGTGGCTTTGGCGATCTTGTTATCGCCGGTGTTGGTCGCGGTCGCTGTGGCGATTCGTTGGACTAGCGCAGGACCGGTTTTCTACCGTCAAGTTCGTACGGGCTACTTGGGCGAGAGTTTTGAGCTGATCAAGTTCAGAAGCATGCGCACGGACTCGGAGGCTTCCGGCCCGCAGTGGGCAAGCGCCGGCGATGACCGCGTGACTCCGGTCGGAAAGTTCATCCGTCGCACTCGTCTCGATGAGCTCCCTCAGTTGTGGAACGTGATCCGCGGCGAGATGAGCTTTATTGGACCTCGCCCGGAGCGACCTGAGTTTTATCCGGTTTTGAAGGAGAAGATTCCGCTTTTTCCGATTCGTACAAACATCAAGCCAGGCGTGACCGGCTGGGCGCAGGTTTGCGCGGGCTACGCGGCATCTGTCGCTGAGTCGGAGACAAAGCTCGAGTTTGATCTCTATTACATTCGCCACGTTTCGTTGCGGCTGGATCTGATTGTATTGGTGCGCACGTTCATGGTGGCGTTCTTGGGCTCCGAGCGGGCTCGGACGATGCCTGCGGTGGATACGGGCGATGTGAAGGGCTCGGTTTCGCAGCCTACAAGCGCGGGTGTGGAGCCGGTGCGGGTGGATGCTTAGGACTGCGGTCCTTCGATGGCCTTACTGACATGAGCTGGAATTTTGCTCTCCTTGCCTGATGCCTTCATCTTCTCCATATAAGTCTTGTAGAGAGGGATGCTCTTGTCCTTACGATTTTCAGGCGACCGAGAGATTTCCACCGGTGGAAAAACTTCCCGGACTACGACAAGATTACCTTCGGTCGTAGCCGACGCAGGCACTTAAGTTTCTGCAGGACTTTTGATCCACTTCTTCACTTCGACGGGCTTGTAGTCGGTCATTTTCTGCAGCAGCTGTTCGGGCTCGTGGGAGTTTAAGACAAAGTTCCTATGCTGAGGGCGGATGAACTGTTCTTTGACTCCGTTGTCGAACAAGGCAAGGAGCGATGCGTAGTAGTCTTGTATGTTCAAGAGACCGATTGGCTTTTGATGAAGTCCGAGTTGGGCCCAAGTGAGGATCTCGCAAAGCTCTTCAAAGGTGCCAAATCCGCCGGGCATGGCGATGAACCCGTCAGAGAGCTCAGCCATCAGGGCTTTTCGTTCGTGCATGGAGTTGACGACGCGAAGGTCCTTTAGATTTTGGTGGGCGACTTCTTTGCGCATGAGCAGTTTTGGGATCACGCCAATGACGTGTCCGTTGGCGGCTAGAACCGCGTCGGAGACTGCGCCCATGAGACCAATGCTTGCGCCGCCGTAGACGAGTTCGATGTGGTTCTTTGCGAGCAGGGTGCCTAGGTTTTGGGCGGCTTGCAAATATTCAGGTTGAGAGCCCGGGTTAGAGCCGCAGAATACGCAGATTCGTTTCATGGGATGGAGTGTAGCATGGGGGGCAGGTGGAGGGAAGACGGCTGGTGGGGGAATTGGAGGTGGGGGCAGCTTGAGGCCGCGATGTATTGTGGTGACTATTTTTAAGGTGGTTCGTTCGTCCCTTCTCTTGCAGGAAGGAGGGGGAGGATTCGTGGCGGAGAGGGGGATTCTCTTTTTTTCCCCCGGTGGTAATTTTACTACCGAGGTTTGATTCGCTGAAAAATGTATTTGTATCTTTGAATTTGTCCTTGACGTGTTTCAGGGTGTCTTTGGTTTAAATAGTATAGATTTAAAAAAATAAATTCCGGCCTAACGCGATTAGAGGCTCGCTATTGAGTTAATTCAAGGGGTTCTTCATGAACTGAATTCTACCCCGAGTTCGTTTCTCTTGAGGGCTGCTAGTGGGCTGTTTTTCCAGTGCTATAGGTTTTCCATGCAAAACATAAAAACCATCTCTGACTCCGATCTCCTCAAACAAATCCGTCTCGACGCCGAGTGTGAGAGAAAGCATGGTCTGGCAGTCATTCATCAACTCAGAGAGATCAAGCGTCGTCGGCTCGACGCGCAGCTTGGTTACTCCTCGCTTCACAGCTTTTGTATGGAAGAGTTAAAATATTCTTCCACCAGTGCCTGGCGACGAGTCAAAGTCATGGAGGCTTTGGAGGAGCTCCCGGAGCTCGAAGCGCAGATCGTGCAAGGCAATCTGACTCTGACTAACCTGAGCCAGGTTCAGAACTTTTGTGAACAGAAGGAAAAGACTCTCGAAGAGAAGCGCGAGATCCTCGCGCAAGTCTCTGGGCTCTCGAAGCGTGACACTGAAAGAAAATTGGCACAGATCGCACCGATACCTGAACGGCCTGAAAAAGTTCGCCCACTAGATCAAGATTTGACCGAGCTAAGAGTGACACTGAGCAAAGAAACACTGGCGACGTTGGATAAGATCCGAGGCTTGATCGTGCATTCCCATCCCGGAGCGTCCTATGCGGACATCATCTACTACTTAGCTAAGCTCGGACTCAAGAAGCTTGATCCTGCATTGAAGGGCGCACCTCAGGCGCGCGTTACTTCGCGATCTCAGGTCCCTGCTTCTCAGACTCAAGTCCCTGCTGCCCCGTCGGCCTCTTCCAGTGCTCTGGTACTTTCTGCAAGTACGCGATATTCCGCTTCCCCACAGTTTCCACCGGTGGAAAAATCTGATGCTGAACAGTCGCCATCTAATCGAAGTGCCTCCTCAAGCAGTCCCGCCGTACCTGCGGCCATTCGCCGAGCGGTCTGGCAGCGTGATAGAGGTCGTTGTGGATATGTAAGTCCGGAGACGGGGCGCATCTGTGGTGCGACATCTTTCTTGCAGATCGATCACGCAGTTCCGCGATCACGAGGAGGCGGTAACGACGTTTCTAATCTCAGGCTTCGGTGCCGGCGGCATAATTTGTTGGCTGCAGTTCAGATATTGGGCGCTGAGAAGATGAGGCCCTATTTGAAATAGGTTTCTGTGGAACAAAGTTCAAAGGTGGTGCCTAAGTATTGAGAACACAGGTCTTTTCCTATGTCGCAAAAAAGAGCGACACTTTGTTGCGGATTTATTTGCTCATTGCGTCATACTGATCTATTTTGCGTTCACTGTGAAAGATCAGCTCGCTATCCAAAACTTACTGAGAACTAAGTTCAGCGAAATTCAGCGCCAGAACGCGCGCTTCTCGCTGCGCGCTTACTCTAAGAAATTGGGCGTTCATGTGGGCGCGCTGACCTACATCATGAATGGCAAACGCAATGTCTCACGCAAGCTGGCGGAGAGAATCGCGCAACGACTGCTATTGGATCCTCAGCAGCGTTCGGAGCTTTTGGGACTCTTCCCGGAAAAAAGGAAGTATCGAAAGAATGATTCGTCTCCAGGAGAGGTTTTTGAGCCTAGGTATCTGGAGCTCAGTGCTTCGCAGTTTAAGGTCGCTTCAGAGTGGGAGCACTTTGCCGTGATGTCGCTCGTGAAGTGCGAGGGATTCAAGAGCCAGTCTTCGTGGATCGCAACTCGTCTTGGGATTACCGAAACGAGGGCCAAGCAGGTCGTCGATCGACTTCTGCAGCTGGGCCTTCTTTCTATGGACTCATCGGGCGCTCTCAGTCGGTCAGAAAAAAGTTATCGTACGCCAGATGATGTCGCGGATCTGTCTCTCAAGCGGCATCACGAGCAAACATTAGATTTGGCCAAAGAATCCATCTTTCGGGATGAAGTCGCGATGAGGGACTTCACGACGATCACGATGGCCATTGATCCTAGAAAAATGAGCGCGGCTAAGGAACTCATCCGCAAACAGCAGGATGAGCTTTCTGATTTGTTGGAGTCCGGTCATCAGACGGAGGTGTACCGGCTTTCCGTGCAGCTATTTCCGTTGTCTCGAATTGAACTGAGTGAAGGGAACTGATTTATGAAATATGTATTATTGAGTCTTACAGTCATAGCCGCAACATCTGCTTGGGCAGGAGATA
>CAZGCK010000047.1:0-5293 GCA_964524175.1 uncultured Bacteriovoracaceae bacterium
CATGATACGGACACTTTGAGGAGCCAACTCCCTGACTTTAGTCAAAACAGCTACGCCTTCCATGATTGGCATGCGTTGGTCAGAGACCACCACACTAAATGCGTGCTGAGAGACGAGCTCAAAAGCTTCGTCAGGTTTAGAGGTAGTAAAGACCTCAAAACCCTCCTTTCTGAAGAGTCTCTTAAACGCGCTTAGAATCGACTCTTCGTCATCGATAAACAGCAGTTTTGGGAGAGACGGAGGACTCATAAAGTCACTTACCTACCCCCTGCGAGTCATATCGCTCCAGGTATTCTTTGACTTTCGCTTTAAGTGATTCAGCTTTCCACGGTTTTAAAAGGTAATTGTAGACGACTCCATCTCGTAGGGATTGATTGACGGCATCTTGTTCGGCGTAACCCGAGAGGATGACCCGGACGACTCGCGGGTCGACTTGCTGAATTTCCTTCAGAAGCTCTAGGCCCGTTGTCTTCTGCATACGGTAGTCAGAGACTACGACCTGCGCTTTGCCCTCCTTTACCCAGCCGATGGCCTGATCTGGATCCGTTGTGGTGAGCAGCTCGTATCCCTCTCCCCTGAGGCAACGCCTGAGTGCCTTGAGTATTTGCTCTTCGTCATCAATAAATATTACTGACTTTTCCAAATTCATAAACAACCCTTGAACATCACGATCAACTCTTGCAACTGAAAAGGCTTTGGAAGCAGCGTCGGGACCGCCTCATTTTTTCCGAATCTCCTCAATATATCCTCAAATGGAACTGCGGAGATCAGCATGAACGGTGTTGTTGGAGAATGGCGACTGCAATGATTCCACAAGTCCACTCCATCCCGAACTCCGGGCAATAGGTAGTCGGATAAGATAATATCGAAGTGGGACTTCGAAATCTCGACCTCGGCGCTTTCTTCTGTCGTCACCCAAGTCAAATCCACCGCACCATAAGAAAGCCGCAAAGCTCGGTAGATCGCATTTGAAAGATGAATGTCATCTTCTACTACCAGCACTCGTTTGCTTGTCATTCGGCACCTCCTTGCCTATCAGCCCATCGACTTTGAGAAGCAGTTCTTGATTCCTAAATGGTTTAGAAAGGGCCGCGTCGGCACCCATGCGCAATGCCTCATTGATCTTTGCTTGGGTGTCGCCAGAGATCACCAAGACCTTAGTTGCTTTCAATTCAGACGAGTCCCGAATGCTCTTAAGCACCATCAGGCCATTAATGCCCTTCATCTTGAGATCCAAAATCACAATATCGGGCCGATGCTCCCGTATCGCCATGCCAGCGGAAAACCCGTCGAGCGACGACAAAACCTCGTAACCTGATTTGGACAGAACCCGATAAATCGATTTCTGAATCATGGGATCGTCGTCGACCACCAGTATTTTAAGGGGCGAGGCCTGAATGGCAAGGTTGCCGCTTCTAAATGATTCTAAGAATTTTTCGAACTCATCAGCCGGAATTCGATGATCTGCCCTGACTCCGGGGAGACGATAGGCTTTGAGATAGCCCCTTTGTATCCACCGGATCACCGTTCTAAAATTGACTCCGCACTGCTCCGCAACTTGCCCAGTCGTGAGGAATTTGTCCTTTTTTTGCGGGCTAGTCGGCTCTCCCATGAGTTGGCTCCTAGAACAATCATCCTATATATGACTAATATGGTCAATTAATAAATCGAGTCAATCCCTCCTTACCTCCCTTACCTGTCATACCGGTCAAAATGCCCTTAAATAATCTATAGGTCGTACATCTCGACCTGTGTCCGAGTTGACACAATTGTTGGCCTTTTGACGGAAGGAGATAATTGGATTGGGACCCATACAAGGACCCAGGAGGATAACCCAAATGACCCGGGTTTTAATCATTGATGACAGCCCTACGATTCAAAGAGTGGTGATCTCCCACGTGGAAAGCGCAGGAGGACAGGTGGTAGGTACGGCTACCGACGGCGACGAAGGGATTCTCAAGTTTAAGGAGCTTAAGCCGGAGCTCGTTCTGTTGGACATAACGATGCCCAACAAAGATGGACGCGAGTGCCTCAAGGAAATCTTGCTCATCGACGCCCGGGCGAGGGTGGTTATGCTTTCTGCCATCAGCTCCCCTGAAGTCATCAAGGAGTGTCTCGCATTAGGAGCCAAGGCTTTCTTGGATAAGACTACGGGATTTACGGAAGGTTCACTCAAAGCCGAGCTTCTGAGGTTCATGAATAAAGAAGCGGCTTAAGTATCGATCCGATCAGACCAGATCCGATCAGATCTACTTAAATGGAGTCACATATGAACAACGATGAATTTGATAGTATCTTGCAGGAGCAGGCGCAGAACTACGGAAAAACCTTGGCAGCCGTTTTTTCTCAAATCTCGCAGTCACGAATTGACAAGGTCACGGTTGGACCGATCCAGCGCACGCTTCATATCGATGCTGACTTTATTGTATCCATTCCGTTCGTTGGAACCGTGACGGGTGAATTCATCATCGCCTTGTCTGCGCAGGAAGCTAAGGCTTTTTTTCCGGCTGCTGAAACTCCAGAAGAAGTACAGGGAATGATGTCCGAATCGCTAAACATGGTGGTCGGGTCTTGCCTCGCGAAGATTTCAGAAAAATTTCAAAAGCTAACGATTACCCCACCTCGTACGGTCCTGGGAGCCTCACGTTACCCAAACCTAAAAAATGTGCAAATCGTGCTCAATAGTTCCATGGGAGAAATGAGGGCGTACTTCTATATCGACCGAATGCAGTTGGATATCGCTGAGTCGTACCGTCAAGGCATCATCAACCTCACGCGCGCCAACGAAGACCTCAGCATCGCGAACACGAAGCTCAAGGACCAACAGGCTCACCTCATCCACTCAGAGAAAATGGCATCGCTCGGAATGATGGCTGCGGGGGTCGCTCACGAAATCAACAACCCCCTCGCCTTTGTCGTTAGCAATACGGATGTACTTAATGCCTACGTCGATGCGATGAGAACCTTACTGATTGGCTACGACCATCTCCTATCCTTGTTGGGGTCGGGCAAAACTACTGAAGCCAAGACCGAATTAGCTAGGATCACGGAGATTAAGAAAAAAGAAGATCTTGCATTCATTCTCGACGACACGCGCAAGCTTCTCGCTGAGTCTAAATTTGGTCTTGAGCGAATTCGAGGCATCGTGAACGGCCTCAAAAGATTCTCAAGAGTTGACGACCAAGGATTCAAAAAGGTCCTGATCAACGAAGAAATTCAAAATACCCTCATGCTGCTCCAAAATGAGCTCAAGTACAAATGCGTCGTAGTCACCGATTTTAGGTCTCAACGCGAGGTGGAGTGCATGCCTGGCGAGATCAGCCAAGTGTTCTTAAACCTCATCGTCAACGCGGCTCAAGCCATCAAGGGCAAGGACGGCCAAATCAATATCTGTACTGAGGATACCCAAGACAGGCTCCGAATCGAAATTGCGGATAATGGAGAAGGTATTTCAGAGGCCGACCTAGGTAAGATATTTAGCCCTTTCTTCACGACCAAGCCTGTTGGGGAAGGCACCGGTTTAGGATTGGCCATTAGTCACGGAATCATCCAAAAACACGAAGGTAAAATCTCTGTCTCAAGCAAAGCGGGTGAAGGAACTCGGTTCGTGATCGAAATCCCATTTGAGAGGGCAAAGGAATTAAATGCGTCCTAATGAGGAAGATAAGTAGTGACCTTCTGATATCGACTTTAGCCCACTGCAGAGGCTTGAATCAAGCAGTCTGAATCAACCTACATATATTTCTGTGTCATCGCCACCATCATCGCAGAGCGAGCCAGATTATTAATCCTGCGTGAGAGCCCTAGACTCAACTGGCTGATGACCTCCATCGAAGGTTCGTCAAAGAGAGGATCCTTTTGACCGGAGATCTTCAGATGGTGCTGGAGATAAGCTCGAGTCTCCTCGAACGAGAGGCCGGCCATGAGATAGCGCAAGGTGATTCGTTGGTTGGGATTCATGCATGCGCCGCTTAAGCTTATCGCGCAGATCCGGTTGCCCGACGAGGACGAGGATAAACGATACTTTCGATTCCATTTGAAAAGTTGTGACCAAGATCAACTCCGTCAGAGTCTCGTGATCGATGAGGTGCTCCTAATCCAAGATAAAACGCGGTGTTTTGCCCTGGTTTTCAAGAAGCTCCGTGACGGTGCGCTGGATCCACTCAAAGAGGTCGCACTTTTTGATTCGCTGCGGGAACGGAAGCAACTGATTGAGCTGACGGTAGAGCTAGGCTAGGCTCGCCGTAGCGTGCGGCGTGTAGCAATGCAGATGGGTTTGATGGGTTGAGTCCGTCGACAAATTTTCTCAAGACCGAGGTTTCTCCGCTGCCGGCTCGCAGGTGAGCAACGGCGGCTGATCTTTTCTTGGTACCACAGTGCTGCAATTTGCTTCGGTTTGATATTGAATTATATAAATTTAGTTTAACAAAATAAGTTTATACAGGTGCGATTGCAACAAATGAAGATCACCCTTCAAAACCTGAACTCTGCCAACAATAACGAGGTCTCCGTTGAATAAAAATTATTGGATCAATCGGTGGATTAATGGAGAGCTCGGATGGCATCAAAGAGGAACCGAGCCCAATCTAATCAAACAGTTTAGTGGACTCTCACCACGAAAAATTTTCGTCCCGCTTTGCGGTAAGAGCTACGATCTGGATTGGCTTATGAAGCAAGGGCACGAGGTCGTTGGAGTAGAACTCAGTAAATTAGCATGCGAAGCCTTTTTTCAAGAGCATGGTCAGAATCCTAAAATCTATAATCAAGGTCAATTTACAGTATTTGAATGTGAACGATTGAAGATTTATAACGGCGATTTTTTTTCAGTTAAAGCCAGAGCATCTTAAAGGAATTCAAGCGATCTATGATAGGGCAGCACTGATTGCACTACCTCCAGAACTAAGGTCAATGTATGCAGCAAGACTCAGTTTGCTTGTTCAAGAATCAATAATTGACCGAGAAAGTTTCGAGTTTTTACAAATTGTTTTAGAAAGGCACCCTCATGATCTCAATGGCCCCCCTTTTGTGTGCCACTTAAAGAGGTCGAAAGGCATTATAAAGAGAGATTTCGAATAGAACTAAAAGTTCGAGAAGAAGTTAGGGTCAGGGGGCCGAGCCAGGTAAAAGCAGATCAACTCGTTTTACGACTCAAGCTCATTTAGTGACCCTCCCCCTGTTTTCGTCCGGGTAGAAGTAAAGAAACTCCGCATCTAGAATTCCACGAATCCCTTCATAAACTCATCTGGGTTTTTGTTGCCTAGCGAGCTGTACTGAGCCAGGGCGCTTTTCACTC
>CAZGCK010000047.1:5326-27638 GCA_964524175.1 uncultured Bacteriovoracaceae bacterium
ATGGGGTTTCTGATTTAGCCCTTCAACTTGGCAATCTCATCTCGAAGCCTTTGAAGTACCCACTTCGTTCTTTCAGGATATCCAACAGCTTAGAAATTTATTGTGTCATTTCAGACTCAGCAATATCAGGGAGTTGGCATTGATTTGACACTGCTTGAGCGTAAAGCCGTTCGCCAAGAATTTAACACCTACCTCAACTTATTGAGAAGCTGCGCAGTTAGAGCGGCACGCGTAGAAGAGGAAGAAGTTTGTACTTAAGAAGTCTGGTGATTTGTCCCGACAAGATAAACACAGCTATGAAACTAGGTGCTGCCCTATTGCTCGCATTCTGGCTTTGTTCGGACTTAGCTACTGCTGCACCTCCGACAGTGGTTGAGGTCAGAGACCTCCCAGCGTACAGCGGTAACCCCGACGCTCGAATCTTGTCTTTTCGATTCTCTGACGGAATGGCGATCACCGGCGCCTTCTACAGTACTTCAAGCAGGCGAGGTCTTCCACCTGTGGGAGTGATTTCGGGTTACACCATGGACATGAGTTATCTCCATCCTTGGGCAAAGTCCGCTCAGAGTCGGGGATACGATTCATTTGTGATTCAACCACCAGGAAATGGAAGAGCTGAGTATCGATCACAGATGCCAAACAAGAGAGATGGATATCACAATACCATTGAGGGCTTAGGAGCGCTGTATCTGGATAGCTTAAGCAAGGAAATTTCAAGCTATTACGGTGGTAGAAAAATAAATTTGATGGGGCATTCACGAGCGGGTTATCAGCTTCGATTTTACCTATCTGGGTTACGTTTTGACCATTTCAATAGTGAGGGCGACCCTGTGCTTTCGGAGGATCCACAGGCTCAACTGGAGTCAAAGAGATACATTGAAAACATCGTTTCGCTAGCGTCACCCTTGAAAGCGGATGAAAAACTGGTCAAAGCGGCTCAAGCGCTCCCGGTGATCAGTCATACTGCCAGTGCAATGATCGAGTGGCTAGAAAGCGAACACACGAAAAACAGAAGAAACTTAGAGATCTTGAGTGAAGCCGCTCGTCGGATCGATCGGTTTAATCTAGGACTTTTACTCAATCCATTCGATCCAAGAAGGATTTCAATGGTTGTGGATCGAGCTGAAGAGGAAGCTTTGGACCGTACAGTAAAATTATTATTGGGCGAGCGATCCTTAGATTCAGTAGATAGAATGTTTTTGCGGCTGGGCCGACTCGCTAGTCCAAATCTAGTGGGTTCCGAAAGAGAAGTTCTTGAAAAGTTGCAGCAAGTACAGTGGATGACAGGGACGAAAGTAAATAAAAACTATTACAAGCACATGCTCAAACATGCTTCGCGACAGGGCCCCACTCAGGTAGCGGCTGAAGAGATGTCTCGAATAAGCTCGCAAGAGGGCCTTTCGGGCTGGAGAACAATGGGCGTAGACGACAAAGGGCAGACATTTTCTGCTCTAAGACAGATTATTCGTAACGCTGAAAATGCCCCAAACTATCATATTATTGAAGCCGAAGAGGATGGAAGCTGGCAAGCTTCTGAGCGAGAAGCCCGTTTGTTAAAAGCCAAGACGCGCACCTTGGTGACAGGTGGTCACGGCGGAGTCATTATGTCTGATCAAGGATTGAAGTCCATTCAGTGCTTGATAGACAAGATTTCAAATCGGTAACAGCCACTTCCTGCATGATGAAAGGTCACTTGAGTTGCAACAATAAACCTAGCAACCTTGAAAGCCTTATTAACTACCACGTCTTACTTGCCTAGTGCGATGATGAATCAGATCACTTACGGCTTTTGCGACCCACTCGGCGGCAACGGCTTCGGCCGCACTTGCAACTCCGCCAGCTTCAGGCCTTTAGCGTTCTTCCACTGCAACATCACTGACGAACCAAGCGCACCGGCCAAGCGCTGCTCGACTTCCCAGCTATCTAGCCCTGACGGGTCCGTGTCGTCGATGCGAGTGATCTGCATCCCGACCTTTAGGCCGGCCTTTACAAGCTCACGTACAGGACCTTGAGAGGCGATCGACTCGACAAAAAGACCTCGATGGTCAAACTTGAGAAATCGATACTTGAGCTTCAGTCCGGAACGATTCTCTAAAAGTGGATATGAGGAGATCTTCTCAGGAAACCAGATGCGACCATGAGGCAAATCAAAAAACACTCGCGTTCGTCCCAACACAGCCATTCCGACCGTTGATGCAGGCGCCTTTGCGTAAATGGCAGCCACGTCGCCGGAGTCCGCTCTAGGCAGGCCAGCGGGGATGTCACGAGCGATCGGCTCTCCCCCCGAAGCACCACAGTGAATATCCCATGCGTTGACGCCCTTCATGGCGGCCCTCGCTTGGTTCTGCCAAGGAATATGTATATCGAGGCCGGATTCACGGCCTGTGTCCCAAGCAACGCCTACAAAGGCCTGAGAGGACCCCAGCTTGCTGCCTACCGGAACGATTTGACAGGCGCTTACCGCTTCGCCCTCAGGCGTGAGCGCCACCTCAATCCAAGGAGATCCATCAGCTAGATGAAACCCTTCTGCCGGCCAAATCTTCACCTCAGAAGGCGGACCTGGCTGAAACTCGACCACGTACTTGCGCAAAAGATCCGTGCCCAAAACTCCGTCACAACACGACTTGGCGCTGTCAGGAGGCGAAAAAAACTCAGAATCAAAAATCAGAAAATCGGTTAACTTGAGCGGCGTATTGCCGATATCCACTCGATCCACATACGCTTGCGGAGCCAGGCCGCCGACGCCAGGAATGCCCCCACCCCAAGGCACGCGTTTCGCTGGCAAACCTGGAATCTCGATCCAGCCAGGCAAAATCCCCTGCCCCTGCAGAAAGTCTGGAGACAGAACACTCATGCCGGCGCCTGAATCAATCAGAAACTTTCCGTTGAGTTTACGCCCGGCAACCATGACGTTGGCATGTATCGAAAACAAACCATCCCAGCGATGCGAAGGCGCTCGTGCCAACAAGCGCATCACCGTTGAAGGACCGCCTAAAGTCTGAGGATCTGTAGAAGGGGGCTCCATCATTTCTTCCCAGGGCACTTTCTGAGACTTGGGTCGATCAGATGGGATGGACTCATTCGAGCTCGAAGTCTTGATCTTAAGCTTGGACTTTGCACAAACGCCCGCTTCGCTCGCGCGCTCCAGATAAAGCGCCCACTCCTCAGCCTTGGCCTTGGGGCGCATATCGCGTCGCCAACGATCATCTAGGTTGCCTAACCAAAGCCTAAACAAGGTGTCGGCCTTCTTCAGAGCGGTTCCGGGGGTATCACCCACCACCCGACTGAGCTGCACCGAAAGCTTGATCTTCTCGTCGGAGAGAAGCTTCTCCCACGATTGAGCTGCATGAGCAGCACCTTTGCGTGCTCCCTCAGCGGTCGCAAACCAGGAGAGCGGTTCTGGGGTGCAAGGAAACTCGGACAGCGGCCGATACCACGGACCTTCGGGCCGATAATAGGCCTGTGTGGCAGCCTGAATGCTGTCGATCGTGACGCCATAGCGAACCGAGGACTGCTTGGAAGTCTTCTCGATCTCGCGCATTTGAAGCTGATGAAGCTCAACATGCCGACTCAGGAGCCAACGCTGCCGATGTGGATTGCGCTCCTCAGGGTCGACGGTCCAGGCCTTCTCAGTCGTGAGAGGTTCTTTAGAATCAAAGAAGGTCGTGCGCAGAGAGAGGTCCTTCCAAGGTCTGCTGGTCGAGCCGCGAGTCTCGACGACCTTTTGGCGCACAGGGATCGACACGGCAACCCCGCTTTGGCTTGCACACAAACCCGATACGACAACTGCATGAGCGATGAGGACCACTTTTTTAGCATTCAACGCGGTCATTCCTCTCTCAAATCCTGAACTTTTCGAGCTCAAGCTTACGAGCCCAACCTTCTTCTATCCTAAGACGGTAGAAAGTCCCTTTTTCAAGATGACGGTTCACTTCCACGCTTCCGTAAGCATAGAGCTGCGATTCGAGCTTGCTTTCGGAATAGGGAACCAAGATTTCCCAGACTTCCATATGCTTACGAAAATGATCGAGAATCATGTCTCGCAAGCGACGCGTGTCCTCAGGGTTCAAAGCTGAGACCGTAACGGCGCCAGGTGCGACGACTTTGGCCCGATTGCGCTCTGCCGGGGTGTTGCCAAGTCGGTCGGCTTTATTGAGGACGGTGAGCCTGGGCTTATCGCCCACTCCGAGCTCACCCAAAACTTTTTCTGTGACCTCGAGCTCTTCACGTGCTTGAGCCGAGCTCACATCCACGACGTGAACGAGCAAATCAGCTTCTTCGAGCTCCTCAAGGGTCGAGCGAAACGAAGCAACGAGCGAGGGCGGCAATCGACTGATGAAGCCCACAGTGTCGATCGCTACGATGGGAGGATGAGAATGAGGATCCAGCGTGCGAACTGAAGAGTCGAGCGTCGCAAAAAGCTTATTCTCAGCAAGCACATCACTTTGAGTAAGAGCATTGAGAAGCGTTGATTTTCCGGCATTGGTGTAGCCGACGAGCGCGACTTTAAGCAAGTCCCTACGGCCCGAGCGCTGAACAACGCGCTCGCGCTCGATCGCATCGAGCCGCTCACGCAAAACAGACATGCGCTTTTTGACCAAGCGCCTGTCGACTTCGATTTGCTTCTCGCCCATCCCGCGATTGGAGGTACCCCCACCGCGCTGCCGTTCAAAGTGACTCCAAAAATGTGTCAATCGGGGCAAAAGATACTGCAAGCGGGCCAACGCTACCTGAGTCTTGGATTCTTTGGTGCGTGCATGCTGGGTAAAGATCTCAATGATCACTCCGGGGCGATCCAGAATGGGTTTGCCGAGAGCTTTTTCTAAATTGCGAAGCTGGTTGGGCGAGAGCTCGACGTCCAAGATCGCGGCTTCGGCACTGACTTTCTCCATCAGCTCGCGCGTCTCATCGATTTTTCCTTTTCCGATGTAGGTCGCAGGATTGATCTTGCGGGTAGTTGCGAGAATCCGCCCCGAGGGTTGAACTCCGAGAGTGGTCAGTAGACGCTCCAACTCATCGAGCGAAACGTCGTCAAAACCTATGGAGACAACGCGAAGCTGTCCTCCTTTTGTCGGAGAGGCGATCGGTAAAAGCGAGGAGTCGGTTTCGAGCATAGTTTGCTACGACAAGCTAACATATGAAAGCTGCCGATGGCACGATTCCTCTACTTAGAGCAGTGCAGCATGACGTATAATTTTAGTCATTGATATGCAAACAGCGGTGATTAACGTCAATGGTCAGCTCTTCGCGCCCGAGACACGAGAAGAGTTACTGTCGCAAGCCCACGTGTCGGTCTACGACCGGGGCTACCTATACGGAGACAGCCTCTACGAAGTTTGCCGCACCTATAACGGCAAGATGTTCTTGATGGATGGCCACCTCAAGCGCTTGAGCAAATCGGCGGACCTTTGCCAGCTCGTGCTGGGCCAAAACCTTGAACACTACGCAGCAGAGATGGAAAGAACTCTGCTGGCTTTTCATGCGCGAAACGCGAAAATGAGCGAAGCCTATGTTCGGATCATCGTGAGCCGCGGCATAGGAAAGATTGGCTTTGGGCTTTCTTGCTTAGAATCTCCCTCGCAGTATGTGGTGATCGTACAACCGCTTGATGAGCCAAGTGCGGCGCAGCTAGAGCAGGGTTATGCGATGCAGATTTCTTCACGCCTGCGCAACGATCCGCGCGCTTTGGATCCCGCGATGAAGTCGGGCAATTATTTGAATAGCCTCCTTGCCTATCTGGAGGCTGCGCGAGAGGATTATGACGACGCGATCCTTTGCAATGCAGAGGGGCACGTTACGGAAGGCACGACGTTTAATGTGGGCTACATTCGTCGCGGGATTTTAGCAACTCCTCCCCTGGATATCGGGATATTGGATGGGCTCACAAGACGAATGCTCTTAGATGTTGCTGCGTCGCTCGGTGTTCCGGTTCGCGAAGTGCGTTTTCCCAAAGAACGGTTCTATGAAGCAGATGAGGTATTCATGTGCAGTACGATCAAAGAGATCTTCCCCGTGACCCGAGTCGACAACCATCTCATCGCAGGAGGGAAGCCCGGCGCACTGACCCTCAAGCTCCGACGAGCGTTCCGAAAAGCGGCTCTGGAGCGGAGTCAGTGACCCCTTACATTAAGCCTGAAAAGGCTCCGTCGCTCTCGAAACTCAAGGCAACGACGATTGAAGCTGCTCACGCAGCCGGAGCCGTGCTCGCCAAAAACTTTGGCAAGAAGCTTGTCGTGCGAGAAAAAGAGGGAGCTGGCCTCGTTACGAACATCGACGTCGCTGCTGAGAAAACGGCCCTGCGCGTCCTGAGCCGCCACTATCCTCATTTTGGCGTTTTGGCTGAAGAGAGCGCTCCTCTACCGACGATTGCTAAAAGCCCCGGGCGCTGGGTGATGGACCCGCTCGATGGGACGACCAATTACGTGCATGCGTTTCCGATGTTCTGTGTTTCGATCGCAGCCGAGTGGGAAGGCGAAGTCGTGGTCGGGGTGATTTATCACCCGATCCTAAAAGACACCTACGTCGCAGTGAAGGGACAGGGAGCATTCCTGAACGGCAAACGGATTCGGGTCTCCAAGACTCCGGTGATCGAGGAAGCGCTGCTCACGACGGGGTTCACTTACGGATCCGAACGTTGGCTTAAGCGCGAGATCGCGGCTTTTGAGCGGTTGAGCGCCGTTGCGCGCGCGGTGCGTAGACCTGGGAGCGCGGCGCTCGACCTGGCCTACACGGCGCGTGGAGTTTTTGACGGATTTTGGGAGCGCGGGCTTTCGGCTTGGGATGTAGCGGCTGGAATGCTGATGATCCGCGAAGCCGGCGGTTTGGTGACGAATTTTAAGGGTGATCCGTTCAAGATCGACTGCAAGGAGATCTTAACTGCCAATCAACTCCTTCATCCCCTGCTGCAGCAGACGATCGAGCCGGATTTTAGCCCAATTTAAGTCTAAGATCGCAGCAGCCAAGCTCCCGCAAGGTGAGTAGCTCCCAGCGGTGTTTTGCCACTCTCTTCCGCAGCTCGGATGCATGGAGACTCTCTGACCTTGTCTCCTTTTTTGAGTGGGGCCAGAGTTCCGGCTCGCAATAATCCCGCAGCGTCAAATCTCTGCCTTCTTCATGCGCTTAGCCGATCCACTTTGACAGCGCGCCCCAAACTTTTTAAACTGTTAGAGGATATTTCTGCGCCACGGTCAAAGGATGGGCCGGTACGCATGACTTCATGGATATACGTTTTTTCGCGCTTCACCCCTGAAGCACTCCTCTTTGAAGCACTCGGAATCTTTTTGCTCTGCGCAGCTTACGCTGCGTTCTGGGTTCTCAAGAAACGCAAGCATGGCGTCTTGGGAATGCATGCCCCCGCTACCGCGGTAAAGGGCTACTTGAGTGACCTGATTGTCGATGCAGAACAACTCAGAGCTCAGCTCTGGGGACTCTTGGGAGCGGAGGGCTCTGGAGCTGCATTTACCATCGACCCATCTAAATTCACTGCAGTGACGGCCGCTCCGAGCACAAACGCAAGTGCAGCCGCCGGGGGGGATCCCGCAGCAGCCACTCAAATGGTCGCTTTAGAAAGCAAAATGCTTGAGCAAGCGAAGGCGATGGAAACGATCATGGGCGACAAAACTCGCCTTGAGAAAGAGCTCGCAGAAGCTCGCGCCGGCGCGAAACCCGGAGCGGGCGGAGGAGGACCGAGCGCGGACCTCTCTAAACTTCAGGAAAAAATCGCCCTTCTCGAGGCTAAACTCGCCGAGTACAGCGTCATTGAAGACGACCTCGCCAATCTCAAACGCCTTCAACAAGAAAATGCTCAGCTCAAAGCGCAGCTCGGAGGAGCACCTGCTCCCGCTCCTGCCGCGACACCAGCCCAAGCGGTACAAGCCAACCCGCCTGCTCCTGAAGCAACGGCCGCAGCTGACGCGGCCTTCGAGGGCCTAGTCGATCAAGTCGAGCAAAGTCTCGCGGCTCCCGAAGCCACCCCCGCACCGGCCGAGGCCCCCCCTGCACCGGCCGAGGCTGCCGCTGCGCAAGCGCCGACTGAAGCAACATCCCCTCCTGCAGGCGGAGACAAATCGGACGCCGACCTCGTCGCCGAATTTGAGAAGATGCTTAATTTATGAAAAGAGTCATCGCGTTTTATGTTCTTGCCGCCCCTGGACTGCTGGCCAGCAGCTCACTCTTGGCCGCCGTACCTACGCAAACGGACCTTCACCTCGAAATCGCCAAGCACAAAGCCCCTGGATTTGAGAGCCTGATTCAAGACTGGTCCACCCGATATGGAGCGGCGGCAGCTGCGCCACTTGCGGGACTTGCATCCATGAAGGCGATGGGCTCTTTGCCAATCCCAGATTCCGAGCGCTATATTGCCGCTATCGGAGCAGCCAAGCTCGGCGGAAAATCCGTGTCCAAGAAACTCGCGCTTCTTCTCAAGGATCCCTCTTGGATGGTTCGCAACGGCGCACTCAGAGGCCTCACTTTGATCAACGATCCGAGCCAGAGCGCCGCTGTTTTGCCGCTACTCAAGGATCCTGCCCTGGTGGTGCGCGTTCAAGCCGTCGAAGCGACCCAAAAGCTCAAACCCACAGGCGCGGTCGATGCATTGCTGGCCACCTTGAGCGCTAAAGAAAACTTTCGCGATGGCAAAGCTCAGTGGGTTCCGCTTCGGGCGCTTGAAGCCCTCAGCGCCCTCAAGCCTGCGGGCATCGCTCCAAAACTCAGGCCGCTGCTCTTCCAAGAAAAAGATGCGGAACTTCTCGAAAAGACCGTCGCAACGCTAGAGACTCTCACAGGACAGAAGCTCGCAGCTGACAAACCCCTCGCCGCCCGCGCACTTGCGTGGAAAGCGTCGTTGGCAGTGACGTTTCAGAAGAAGTAGGCTCTCCGAAAACTTCGCTCAGTGCGAACTTTCATACCTCTCTGAACGTCTGAGCTCCCAAATAGTTCGCATTTGGCGAAGTTTTTGGGTCTACGTCGATAGTCGTGAAGACAGCCCCGCTTGGCGAAATTCTTCTAGCGGTATCTTCGGAGGAAAAGAACCTTCTCCACCTCCAGGCACCTCTTTCGATTAGACTCCCCACCCCAAATACAAATTGGGCGCCACAACCAGAGGTTGGGCGCCCAATCATGATGTATTAACTTGATGTATTTCTAATGACTACTTATCAGCGAGATCGTCTTCGATGATTTCGGCGAACTGTTCGATCGGCACTGCTCCACTGACAAGCTGGCCATTGACGAAGAAGGTAGGAGTCGATTTTACGCCGATCTTCTCGCCGTAGTCCAAGTCCTTTTGAACCGCGTCAGCAAACTTCTTAGAGCTCACGCACTCCTTGAACTTAGCCAAGTTGGCGCCGACTTTTTCGGCGGCCTTCTCGAGGCTAGCTGCATCGAGCTTGTCCTGCTCCTTGAAAAGCAGGTCGTGGTATTTGAAGAACTTATCAGAGCTCTGCTCATTCACGCAAAGAGAGGCTTCTGCCGCAGGGCGAGCATCCTTATGCATGGGAAGTGGGAATTGCTTGAAAGCAAAACGAAGCTTGCTTCCGTACTTCTTCTTGAGCTCATGCACCACATCGGCGCCGCGAGCGCAGAATGGGCATTGGAAGTCGGAGAACTCGACGACCGTGATCGGTGCACTCTCTTTGCCGAAAGAAGGAGAATTGCCGATTTCGACTTTTACCTCCATCTTAGGCTTGGTGAAGTAAACTTCGACGGGCTTACCCTTGGTGAGCTTCGCCACGTACTCCTGGATCATTTCCTGCTTCTTCATCGTCTGAAGATAAGAAGTGATGCGCTCTTTGATCTGAGGATTGATCTGGCTCTCTGGAATGTGTTTATCGGCGACAAATTTTTTGTAGTCTTTGTCGGAGATCTTGATCTCACCTTTGGTAATCTTCTTATTAATGAAGTCTTCGGTGCTCATGCCGGCCGCTTTGGCTTCAGCGCCAATGAGCTTGTCGACGATGAGTTTGTTCACGCGATCCATCTTGAGGTCGTACTCGCGCTTCTTGAGATCAAAGAAATCCATCTTGTCTTCGCCGATGAGGGCTTCTTCGGTGATCTCTTCATCGCCGATCTTGGCGACGATGCCTGGCTTTGGCGGATCTTTGTGAATGAAGTTAGGCTTGGCCTTAGCCTGCTGATTCGTGCACGCCGATACGGCAGCGAAAGCAAGTACGGTAACTCCCATAGTGACGAAGCCAGCTGAGATATATTTTTTGCGCAAAGAGCGGGTCTGCATGCTGCGAGATCTCCTTAAAGGGTTGACATTATGGTAGAGCCTGCCGGCATCGTATGCAACGCAAAACTCTTTTATTTGCGCGCCTCCGACCTCTGACTAGCCAAATACCAAGTCCAAGTTGAATCAAGAACCAGACGAAGAGCCAGGCTCGAGATACTTCAGACGCTCCTTCAGCAACAGACTTGAACAATCGATCCGCCAAAAGCAAGAACGCCAAAAAACTCGCACCAAAAACGATCTGAGCTACCACTGGATACGGATGCTCCGGCCGCAACGCTAACGGCCCGCCGCAGCTCGGACACCCCTCGTCTCCCACTGAACTAGAAACTTGAGATGAGATCATGGACGCGGACCACGCCCTTCCAATGACCCTGCGCATCCACAACGGGAAGCACATTGATTTGTCGAGGTCGGTTTTCCATCAACTCCAGAGCCTCACTTGCCATGGCTTCGGGCAGAATGGTGATGGGATGCTTGGTCATGACGTCTTGCGCTTTTAAGTCAAAAAACTTTGCTCGATGCTGAAGCGCTCTCCTCAGATCGCCATCGGTTATGATTCCTAGAAGCTTGCCCCCCTCAACAACTAAAGCAATACCCAACATCATTCGCGTCAGGGCCACCACTACGTCGTCCATCGAGGATTGAGGCGCAACGCATGCGACCTTGTCGCCTTGATGCATTAAATCAGACACTCGGAGGTTTAACTTCTTCCCCAGAGATCCACCCGGATGATTCAGAGCAAACGCATCAGCATTAAAGCCCCTGAGCTTCATCAATGTCACTGCAAGCGCATCCCCTACGGCAAGTGCCAGCGTCGTACTGGTCGTGGGCGCTAGATTATGAGGACATGCCTCCTGCTCAACGGAGGCATCCAGCCAGACATCGCACTGCTGGGCGATTCGCGAATGAGCATTGCCACCGATACCAATCACCGCGATCTTGCGTGCCTTCATCGACGGCATAAGCTGCAGGAGTTCTTCTGTATTGCCTGTGTAAGTAATCGCAAGCACCACGTCCTGCGCCGCAAGCAAACCCAAATCGCCGTGCAAACCCTCCGTCGGATGCAGAAACACAGCCAGACTCCCTGTACTGCAAAGCGTTGCCGCTACTTTCTGCCCGACCTTGCCCGACTTACCCACTCCTGAGACTACGATCTTGCCGCCCTTGCCCAGGGCTTGATTCATGAGTGACAGTGCTTTTTCAAATGGCGCAGGATCACGTAGTCGCTCTGCGCATTTGAGGATCGCATTTCCCTCGAGTTCCAGAACGCGACGGATCTCATCTTGTATGACGACGTTAGGCATGACCCACAGTAAAAACATTTCCATCATTTGACAAGGTTTGAAGACGCTCGGTACTGTCGCGTAGAACTTGAACAAGGAGAAAAAAATGGCGATGCAAAGTATGACAATTCGAAAAACTAGTAGGGTTTGGGGATTCGCATTGCTGGGGATAGCGACAGGGACCCACCTTTTTACAAGTAGCGCTCGAGCTGAGACGATTGGCTTTAGCCTCAATCAAAATGCGGCCCCAGGACGCGCAGCAGATGATCTGTCGGTAAGGGTCTTAGATGATTCAACCCAAATGCCGATCCCAGGCGCTTCGGTTTCGATTGCAGACACGCTCGAGGATGAAGCCGCCGCACAGAAAAACTCAACGGACGTGAATGGACACATCGCCTTTCAAGCGACGCCAGTCACTAGTCACCCTCGCTGCATCACTGTCCGAAAAGATGGCTACACCACCTTATCACTTTTAGGGGTACAGAGCCCCACAGTGACGATCTACCTCAAGGGAATCCTCGCACCAGGGACGCCACAAGCTCAACCCGTGATGGCTTCGGGAACCATGGCCTCGTGGCCCAGAATGGACTCAAAGAACGTTACAGCAGGCGTTGTTTTTAAGAGCATGAGCCCCTTCGATCTTCTGCACTTTGATTCGGGCTCTTTTATCTCACCACTCAAAGACACGATCGATGTCCTGGGACCACGTCAGATCCCAAGCAATATCTCCGTGCCCGATCAGACCATCACGGTAGTGTTTGCTCCTGTTAGGCTCAGAAAGCCGGAGTTTCGCCTTCCTTTAGCTCGCGCGGCCAGCGTGACTCTCGCTGCGATCCAAGGGTCGATCCCAGTCTCAGATGTTTTGTCGGCTGTGCAAGGAGGCAAGGCTTCGCTCGAGCTTCTCAATAAGCTTAAGGTAAGCCGAGCAGCGATCGCACCCAACCTACCGGCAGACGCTGACATCAAGCGCACCCTTGATGCAAACATCCCTTTGTCGCCTCAACATAAAGTGACGGTCTCGCAACCGCCATTCGCGGGCGATATCTTGGTCACCGCACTCACTGACCTCAATGGGGATCGCATGACGTTGCTCCCTACCGACATTAAGCAAGCCTACGATGCAGGTAAGCCTGGGGCGATTCGCCCCGTCCAGCTCAACGGACCCAGCGGTAGTCAGTCTCGTGCGGTGGTTGCCGTCGCAATGAGCGAGAAAGCTCGGCAGATTAGCGGTGTGGTCGCGGTTCCAGCGGGAGCGGACGTGAACACTGGGGCGTTCCTTCCGGCTGTGGCACTGAACGACTCGGAAACCCTGCCTGCGCAGATCGCGCTACCCAGCGTGACCCACGGAGTGTCGGCTGCGATCTTCGAGTCGGAGCACTCGACTCAATGGATCGTGTACGCGCTGCCGGGCGCTTCGCGGGCTTCGGTCCCGGCGTCACACTTGGATTCGAAAGAACGGCTGACCCAATACTCGGTGCTATCGCTTGAATTAGCGCAAACGTTTGACGGCCGCGAGCTGGATGGGACGACAGCCCTGAAGGGACTCCGCCGCTTTAGCCGCTCGAAGGCGAACGTAGGAGCGAGCCAACCCTAAAAGAACTGCTCCCTCAGCCTGTTGATGGGACTTATAAAAAATGGAGCGAATGCCACTAAAAGGACTTCTACGGAGTAGCTAGAATCTTCAGCTACACCTTCAAAGCCATGTGGCATTTTTTTAGGAAGAATCCTGAAATTCTCACCTTCATAAACTGGGTACTACGCTAAACCTGCTCTAATACTCAGGATTGGATCCACTTCCTCGCTCCTGACAACAGGCAGAGGAGCAGTTTCTGCTTTTTAAAGTAAGTGTCAAAAAGCTATCGCAATCCCCGCCCCTCGCTTGCGAACCTCAAGCTAAATGTCATACTGAGTTGAGTGCTAACCAAACCCTCTTCATCGCTTCGTTTGATCTTAACGGCAATTACCCTATCCGTGAGCTCGATATCCTGCACGGCAGCTTACAAACAATCCATCGGCAGGGATAGCGCGCAAGTTTTTCACCACATTTACCTCACCGACTTCAACACCGCCTGGCAAGGAGTGCTCGACTCGCTCAAGAATGCGCCGCTAGACGTTTCTAATCGCGAAGGCGGTTTCGTTCAAACCAAGTGGAGCGATAACACCTCGGAGAAGAACTTCACCGATTCGTTCGGTAACGCCGACTCCTACCTAAAAGCGCAGTACCGATTCAGAGTCAGTGTCGCCAAAGGCTTCTATAACGGGCAACCTTCCGTCAAGATCGCTGTCCAAAAAGAACAGCTTGTTCAGCGCGATGTGCTCGAAGGATGGCGGCCTATTGAAACCGATTCGATAGACGAAAACACCCTGCTCTATCGCATCGGCCGCATTATATTTATCCGAATGAAGATTGCTTACTTGGAAGAAGAGAAGACCAAGATGGCAATTGAGAATTCTGGATTCTGAAGTTCGAAGCGGACATTTCGAAAATTTCTGCCGCCCACCCGGCAACTCTCACCTCGTTGTCAGAATCTTAGCGCCTTCTCTGGCTCGCCACCGGTCGACAACCCCAACAATATCACGCCCACATGTCTCGCAGATTCTCTAGTAACTCGGCACGACATTTGCTCACTAGCACCCTGGAGGCGAAGGAATGTCTTCAGTCAACACCGGCAGCGATGCGTACAACTACTACACGAAGCAGATCTCCCAAATCGAGGATGAGATGCGCAGTGAACGCGACCGCGCCGAGAAGAACAACCAAGAGCGCGTCGAATCGCTCGAGAAAAATTATGAAGAACAGCTCCGCAAACGCGAAGCCGAAGCCAATCGCACAATCGAGAACGCGCGCGAAAATGCATCCGAGCACGCCAGCCGCGAGCGAGAAGTAGCAGCCGCTGAGGTCGATCGTCTCAAAGCCCTGAACTACGACAAAACCGGCCGAAATCGCGGGGTCGAAGCCGACACCTACCTTCAACAACTCAAAGACACGGCTGACCTCGCAGAAATGCAAAAGGCGGGAGACGCCTCTAGACTCAAAGAGGCAGAAGCCGTTTCGCGAGCCCGTATGGACGAGATCGGCAAGGACTACGAGGTTCGACTCAGCAAGGCCGTCGAAGCAGCGCGAGACTCAGCCAACGAAACCTATAACAACGCGATGAAAGCCGGCAAAGAAGAGAACAAGCTCATACGCGAGGAGTCCAGCAAGAAGTATGTCGAGCTGGACCGAGAGCGCCTCTCCCAACAAGACTTCGAGCGCAAACGATTTGAATCCGCGATCAGCGAAGCAAAGCGAGACTTCGAGAACCAAAGAGGGCATGCAGACCGCTCTACCGAGTACCGCTTGGGCCGAAACAACGACGAAGTCGGAGAAGCTCTCACCAAGCAGGCGGAGCAGCAACGAGAGTCCCGTGCGCTCGAAACCTCACAACTTCGCGAGCAAATCATAGACGCCTCGGTGAATGAGGAGCGCAGTGCGGCCCGAAAACGAGGCCAAGACACCTCTGATGCGATCCGCGAATACGAAGACACCCACCGCCACGACGTTCAGAATCTAAGCAAGGCTTATGAGCAGCAACTTGAGAAGATGCGAGCTCAAGCAGGCGACTCCGACTCCTATAACGCTCGCCTGAACAGCCGCAACCTCAGCGACAAAGACACGTTCTACTCTGAAGTCATCCACAACCAGAACCTCGAGAGTCATCTACAAAACAAAGAGCTGCAGCATCAGTTCGAGCGCAATAACGAGCAACTCAACCTAAGAAACGCAAAAGACAAAGAAGTCGCCCAGCAGGCCATGGAGAATCAGGCGCACACCGCGAATGAAGAGCGCTATCGCGCGCTTGATAGTCAAGCCAAAGCGTTTCAAGAAACCCTTCAAAGCCACAGCATCGCAAGTCGGGACGAAGTCAGTCGACTCCAAAATGAGCTGAGCCGCCGCAATACCTCGGGAGACACATCGTTGGTCTCCCCTACCGCTGAATCCAACATTAGGCGCAATGTGCTCAAAGAGTACGAAAAAGTCATGGCCACTGACATGGAACGCAATAAACGCGCGACCGAGGGAATTCAGCAAAACTATTCGGCCCGCTTGCAAAACACTACCGACGAAGCGCAGATGGCAAAAACCAAGGCCGAGCGGTTCTTCACCAGTGAACGTCATTCGGATCAAGCCCGTTTCGTCGAACATATCCAAGAGACCGAGTATTCGAAGGAGTCAGCGCTTCGCAACAAAGACTATGAGCACGACCGCGTCACTGACAGCCTGCAACGCAACTTTGCTCATCTCACGACCCAGATGCGAAACGAGTACGAAACTCTGCTTCAAACGACGCGCGAAGACGCCGCGAACCGAATTGGAGCGATCCGTCAGGAAAATGATTTTGCGACTCGCGAGAAACAGAGAGCTTTCACCGCGAAGCAAAATGAGCTAATCCGAGAGTATGAGAAGAAACTCGCGGACCAGAAGATTGACTTCGATTCCCGCGCTGACGAACTCAGGAGCCAAGCGATAAAGGCATCCCGAGACGCCGAGCGTAGAATCAAGATCTCGTTGGAAGAACAAGCGCGCGGATACGATCAGCGCATCGCAACCAACGAAGTTCAGGCTAAGGAACGCGAGCGATACCTCACCCAAAACCATCAGGATGAATTGGAAAAGGTGAAGCGTGCCAATGCCCTCCAGCAAAAGAAAAGTTAAGATCGTCTGCACTTTAGGTCCCGCCTCTCGTTCTGTTGAGCAGATCGCGGGTCTCATCGAAGACGGGATGGATATCGCACGGCTGAACTTTAGCCACGGCACCCATGAGTTTCACCGCGGTTTAATCCAGAATATCCGCGAAGCCGCACATCAAGCGCGCAGACCGGTTGCGATCATGCAAGATCTTCAGGGTCCTAAGATTCGCCTGGGCCTACTGCCTAAGGGCGGCCTCGAGGTCAAAGCGGGCGATACTCTCCTGCTCTACCCCGAAGGGTCGACTCCTCGCATTTCGACTCAAGGGAAGATTGCAATCCCGATCTCAGCAGAGATCGCGCAAGCGGTTTCAATCGACACTCAAAAGGGTGCCCGTATCTTGTTTGACGACGGCAAAATAGCGACTCGCGCAACCCATGTGTCTCCGCCAGAGATCGTGGTTGAAGTCGAAGTGGGCGGTAAACTCACCGATCACAAAGGCATGAACCTGCCTGGCACTCCGCTTTCAATTCCATGCGTGACCGAAAAGGATCTCGAGGACCTCAAGTTTGGACTTTCTGAAGGAGTTGATGCGGTCGCTCTTTCTTTCGTGCGCTCGGCTCTGGACATCACGAGTGTCCGCGATCGCATCAAGAAGGTCACCAACGATATCCCTTTTCTGGTTTCCAAGATCGAGCGCGAGGAAGCCATTGAGTATCAGGACTCTATTATTGAGGTTTCCGACGGATTACTTGTCGCTCGAGGCGACATGGCCGTCGAGATCGGCGCCGAGCGTGTGCCCACCGTGCAAAAACAGCTCATTCACGGCTGCAATGAACTCGGAGTGCCGATCATCACCGCCACTCAGATGCTCGAAAGCATGATCTCCTGCCCCACTCCCACTCGAGCTGAGGCCAGCGATGTCGCCAATGCCGTCTACGACGGCACGGACGCTGTCATGCTCTCAGCCGAGACCGCTTCTGGCCAGTATCCTCGTGAAACCGTGCGCACGATGAACCGAATCATTCTCGAAGCAGAACGCGCGCGTGATCAGTACTCACGCCACCGCGAAATCCATCCCATGCCTGGCTCTGTCGTCGACGCAATCGAGGCGAGTGCATCCTCGATCGCATACCAAGTAGGCGCCACCGCTATTGCCTGCCTCACCCACTCCGGGATGGCAGCTCGGACCTTAGCCAAGTACCGTCCCGAGCCCCCCATTGTCGCGATCATGGACAACGAGCAGATGCTGAGACGACTCGCGTTCGTGTGGGGAGTGCGTGGCGTGGTGATTCCTAAGATCGTGTCCACTGACGATCTCTTTGCGATGGTCGAGAAAGTCCTCACCGACAACGGCTGGGCAGAGAACGAAGACTTAGTCGTGGTGACTGCTGGCGTCCCCACCCTCCGTCGTGGCACCACCAACATGGTCAAAGTCCATCGCATCGGAGGGGTCAGTGATCGTCAACCCTCAGGCGGCCGAGGCGCCTAACGCGTGCGCCTCTATCTGTTTCGACACGGCGTCCCGGTCGACCCGAGCCGATGGGACGGGTCCGATCAGGATCGCCCTCTCGTGCCTGAAGGAGAAGTCGAAGTAGGAGCCGTCGCGCGCAAGCTCCTGCTCACCGAACCCCCTCTGGCAGCCATATTACATAGCCCATATTTAAGAACTCAGCACACTGCGACGATCCTCGGAGCGATTCTCGGCGTCAAGGCAGTGAGCGATCCTGGACTCGCAAGCGGCGCTGACCTCACAAGGTGGGTCGAGAAGAAAAACAAAGCTGGCACCGCATGGCCTGACCCTCTCATGCTCGTGGGGCACCAACCGGATCTCGGCCTATTGATAGGCGGCCTGATCGGAGACCCTCAAGGCGGCTACGGCCTCGGGCGCGCGGGTGTTGCCTGCCTCGAAGGCCCTGCACTCATGCACGGAAGTATGAAGCTCAAGTGGCTGCGTGAGGCGCGCGAGATTTTGAGAAAAGGCTGAACTAGCCTTTCTCATTGCCTCTCAAGCAGGCTTCAAAGCGGATCATGCGGCAACGTTCCTCGCGGCGAGCGCAGATAAACATAGGGCGTCGCGTGCAAAAAATTAGACACTCGCGATGTATAAATATCCGCGAACCGCTCCACCTGAAACGCGAGATGGCTCTTATCGTTGCCGGCGCGCATGAGGACGCCCCAGATTGGATTGGCGAGCTCAGCGGCCGCTTTCGCGAGGGGGCCGATTCTTCGGTCGATCGCCTCGATCTCCACCCGATGCTGGTTGATCTGCGATTGCAAATCACCTTCTGACTCTCGTGAATCGCTTGACTGAGGACCGTATCCTGCACGTTTGCGCTGAATCGCGACGCGCACTTGGCAGTAGCTCGCCTCAAGCTTTTCCTTTTGCTCCATTAAGCCATCCAACTCGACTTGCGTCTTCGCAAACTGAGAGGCGTACAAGACTTCGTCTTCGATCTCGCGCAAAACCAGCGCAGTTCTCCACCGAAGCACGCTTTTGCTCGCCCACACGTCACCAAACATGTGATCTCCAACGTACAGAATCTCATCGCCTGAGAGCCCTAAATGCTGCTCGACCTTGCGAGCACTGCCGCCGAGGTAAACCGTGCCCGCCTTGAGCGCGCCCACGGAGGGTTGCAAAAGCCCCTCTCCCGTTGCGACCTCAAAGAACGGATTGCGCGTGCTAAAAAACTCAGGTTTGCGAGCGCTCACGATCACTACGTCAAATAGATCTTGCCAGGTCATGCCCTGGGGCAAGAACGGATTGAAAGCGTAGTTCATGATAGGCACCGTATAAGCCCACTCGGAATTGGTGATCAGCAAAAGCTTCTTGCCCGCATGTTTTTGATCCAGCAGCGCCAATGGCACCTCCGGATCAAGCTGCACAAATCTCTTGGGATCAGCAAGAATATCGGCCTTGAGCTTGCCTTCCATATGCGCGGTATCGAGCGCATCTCTCACGCGTTTATAGAGATCCGAGTAACCCATGATCTCCGGCAATTTGCGTTGATCAAGCAAGTCGACGAGCTGCGCGTAAAAGCAACCTTCTGAGAGACTGAACAACGTATTGAGAAACACCCATCGCGGCTCATTGAGATCGACGATCGTCCGCGCGTAAGCTTCACGCTGACCTTCGAAGCCCAGAGATTGGGTACCATGGAGCGCGAGCTTGACGAATCCAAAGCGATTGGCCTTTACGAGGTTTCCCTTTTCGGTGTCGATCACCAAACCGCGGCAAACGATGATGGGGTCAAACTGGAGGTTCTCGACCGGCCATTTCAACGTTAGAAAGTGTGTTTTCAAATATTCGTAAGCACGCTTCTCCCACTCTTCGACATGATAGTGAATGAGGGTGTAATCCATGTCGTAACCCACGGCGCGAATCGCGCGCATGTTGAGCGTACGACTGCAGTAAATCCCTCGGCCTAATGGAATCGATGAGTTGATGCGTGGTGACTTTGACATGGGCCAATCTTCGCATGATTTCGCCAAGACAATAAAACATTTGAATGTTAGATCTCCGGCAAAAAACAAGAGCATCCCAACCCGCATGGCACCTCCTTCGAATCCTCAAGACGAAACCACTCCACTGATGAAGCAGTTCAATGAGCTCAAGGCTCAGGTGGGTGACGCACTGCTACTCTTCAGAATGGGAGATTTTTACGAGCTTTTTGGGGATGACGCAGTCGAAGCGGCAAAGATTCTCGAAATCACGCTCACCAGTCGCGATCGCAACAAGCCCAATCCAATGCCCATGGCGGGCGTGCCGCACCATAGCGTACAAGGCTATATTCAGCGTCTCCTCAAAGCCGGAAAAAAAGTCGCCATCGGCGAACAGGTCGAGGACCCCTCCAAAGTCACAGGCAAGAACATCGTCAAGCGCGAGATCGTTCGTACCTTTTCGCCAGGGGTGCAATTCGATCTCGAAGGCTCGGAGGCCGCCTACCTCGCGACAGCGGTCCCGCTCGACGGCGACACCTGGATTCTCGCCTGCTTGGATGCCTCGACGGGCGAATGCTTGCTCAGCCAAGCGCTCAGCTCGGAGGCGGCAGCTATGGAATTGACTTCGCTTCCAGTGAAGCAAGTCCTCAGACTCGCCTCCAAAGAAGAAACCGCTGGCTCCTGTGAAGCACCCGTTTTTTTCAACACGCTTCCCTCCCAACTATTGATCGAAAAACTCCCTTCCAACTATCTTTCGCAAGATCAAGCACGCGACATACTCAAGAGCCACTACGAGCTCGCGCATCTCGATGCGTTCGTGCCCGACGACTCTTCAACACAGGCGTTAGGGCTTCTAGTCACTTATGTTTTGCGCTCACAAAAACAAGAGCGCCTAGCCCACCTCAGACCGCCCATGCCTTTGCACCAGCCCAGCACCCTCGTACTGGGTCCACGCACGGCTCAGCATCTGGATCTATTGCCGAGCGAAAATGGAGGTCAGAACCTCTTTGCGCTAATCAACCGCACTCGATCAGCGCTGGGATCACGTTGCCTGCGACGCTGGCTACTTGAGCCGCTCATGTCTTCCACTGAGATCTTTAAGCGCCAAGAGGCTGTGCGCGAACTCTCTGCCAACAAAGGATCTTTTTGCGACAACCTTTCAAAGAGGCTCTCTCAAGTCTACGATCTCGAGCGAATCGCCGGCCGGGTCAACGCAAGACTCGCCAATCCACGCGATACGTTGGCGCTAGGCCGCTCCCTGGTCACGCTGCCGGAGCTTGCGACCTTCTTGGCTGATGTGAATAGCCCGCGCCTTCGAACGATTCGTGAAAGTCTCATCGAGCTTTCGACCCAGCTTTTTCCGCTCGGAAAACGCATTGTCGAGACTCAACGCGAGGATGCGCCACTGATCACGCGTGATGGCGGGATCTTCAACCTGGGCACGCACCCCGACCTGGATCATCTTCTCACTTTGAGCGAGAACGGGGCGCGATGGCTACTTGAGCTCGAGGCCCGCGAACGTGAAGTCACCGGCATTGCCTCGCTCAAGGTTCGATACAATCGCGTTTTTGGCTACTACATCGAAGTGACCTCAACCCACCTCAAGAACGTGCCCGCACACTACCAGCGTAAGCAAACTACCGTAGGCGCAGAGAGATTCTTCACCGAAGAGCTGAAGAAGTTCGAAGACGAGATCGTCAATGCGGGTGCTCGGCAAAAATCACTTGAGCAAGGACTGTTTGAGGACTTGCTCGAATCCGCGCGCGCCCTTACGGAACCTCTCATGCGGGCCGCCCGATGCCTTGGCGAGCTCGATGCGCTTTGTGCGCTCGGCCTACTGAGCCATGAGCCAGGCTGGGTGTTTCCCAATGTTGACGACTCGCTGTCGATGCAGATCGAAGAAGGGCGCCACCCCCTGGTCGATTTGATCTCACGTGGGACGTTTGTGCCCAATGATCTAAAGCTTTCGCCCGACTCTCAGCTCACGCTCGTGATCACGGGACCCAACATGGGCGGCAAGTCGACCGTCATGAGGCAAACCGCGCTGATCGTAATCCTGGGACAGATGGGCGCCCCCGTCCCTGCAACCGCTGCGCGCTGGGGCGCAGTCTCGAGACTTTACACTCGCATCGGTGCGCACGACGCGATCTCGCGCGGCCAAAGCACATTTATGGTCGAGATGAGCGAGCTGGCGCATATTCTCCACCATGCCGACGAACGCTCGTTGATCATCCTGGATGAGATTGGCCGCGGTACCAGCACTTATGACGGGATCAGCGTGGCCTGGTCCACCCTCGAGTGGATCTGCTCCAAGATTCGATGCCGCACTCTGTTTGCGACCCACTATCATGAGCTCACACGGCTAGCGTCGGACCTGCCGCTCATGGCAAATGCTCATATGGCAGTCGAAGGAACTCGCGCTGCAACCTCGCGACTCAAGAACGCGCAGACTCAGCTGAGATTCTTGTATCAACTGCGCGAAGGACCTGCAGCCGAGAGCTTTGGGATCCACGTCGCGCGAATCGCGGGCATCCCTCGCCCCGTCGTCGAGCGCGCCTGGTCGGTACTCGAAGAGCTCGAAAAACACTCGCTTCATTCGGGAACTCAAGCGGCGGCGACGGATCAACTTTCGCTGTTTAGCGGGATTCCGCCGGTGATCGCGGAGCCAGAGCCCAATCCAGTGGTCGA
>CAZGCK010000048.1:0-1755 GCA_964524175.1 uncultured Bacteriovoracaceae bacterium
CGACAATTATGATTCGTTTACGTTCAACATCTACCAGTACATAGAAGAAGCAGGAGCGCGCTGCCGCGTGGTCCGCAACGATGAGCTGGGCGTGGAGGAGATTAAGCGCATGAACCCAGGGCGGATCGTGATCTCCCCTGGCCCAGGGACTCCGGATGAGTCAGGCGTTTCTCTTGCGGTGCTCAAGCAGCTGAGTCCTAGGATACCTACCCTGGGAGTCTGCCTCGGGCACCAAGCGATCGGACAAGTCTACGGCGGACGCGTGATCCGCGCGCGCAAACTCATGCACGGCAAGGTATCTCCGGTAAAGCACAATGGCAAAGGCCTGTATGCGGGTCTTCCAACGCCATTCAATGCCACTCGCTATCATTCACTCATCGTCGAGCGTTCATCGCTGCCGTCTTGCCTGCAGATCACGTGCGAGACGCTGGATGGCGTGATTATGGGTCTGAAGCATAGAAGCCTGCCGATTCATGGCGTGCAGTTTCATCCTGAGTCGATCATGACCGAAGGTGGTAAGCGTTTGATCGCAAATTTTCTAAAGCTGAGGAGAGCATGATGGCTCGCATGACGGAGTTTCTCGAATCTGTGTTGGCGGGTAAGAGACTGAGCCGCGAGCAGGCCGCTCAATCGATGCAAGCGATGGTGTCGGGTGAGGTGGCGCCAGAGCAAGTCGCTGCTTTCTTAGCGGTGCTGCGCGCACGGGGCGAGACGTTGGATGAGGTCGTTGGGCTGGCGCAGGGAGCGCGCGCAATTGGCGTGACTTTGCCTGTGCCTGCTTCGAGCAAGTGGGGAGATTGGGTGGATGTCTGTGGCACCGGGGGAGATGGCTCCGGAACCTTCAATATCTCGACGGTCGTTGCGTTTGTGTTGGCTGGCGCGGGAGTGGGCGTGGCCAAGCATGGCAATCGTTCAGTATCGAGTCGTTGCGGGAGCGCGGATCTGCTTGAGCATCTTGGGGTGAGGATCGATCACGAGCCTGAGCAAGCGGCCCAGTCGATCGAGGAGACAGGGTTTGGATTCTTGTTCGCGCCTCGTTTTCATCCTTCGTTCAAAAATGTGCAGCCGATCAGGCGATCGATGAGTGTGAGGACTGTTTTTAATCTTCTTGGGCCTTTGCTTAATCCAGCCCATGTGCGCCGGCAGCTTATCGGGGTTTACGATGTGACCTTGATTGGCAAGATGGCCGAGGTCTTGCGTGAGATGGGTACTGTCGAGGCGATGGTCGTCGCTTCGGATGATGGGTTGGACGAGTTCAGTCTTTCTTCGACGACACAGGTGGCTCATCTGAAGGACGGACAAATTCGTTTTGAAGTGATCAACCCTGAAGACGCAGGGTTGAAGCGCGCAGATCGAAGGGCTCTCGTGGGCGGATCGGTCGAGGAGAACGCAAAGATCGCGCGCAACGTATTGGGGGGCGCTTTGGGAGCCTGCCGCGATGTGGTGCTGCTCAATGCTGCAGCTGCCTTGGTGGTTGCGGGTCGCGTACCAGGATTGTGCGAGGGAATCGCAATGGCCGAGGAGTCTATTGACCGCGGACGCGCGCAAAAGGCACTTGAGAACGCAGCGTTGTTTGGGCGGAGACCTGGATCATGAACGATAAATATAATGTGTTGAAGAAAATTGAGCTCAGCGTTCGCGATCGGCTGGCGCGAGGGCAGGCAGGTTTGCCGCTGAGTTGCGGCAATCGCGCGCATGCGGAGGCGTCGCGCAAGCCATTTGATTTGAAGCAGGCATTCGCAAGCCCGGGTGTGA
>CAZGCK010000048.1:1765-22511 GCA_964524175.1 uncultured Bacteriovoracaceae bacterium
GCAAGTCCGTCGGAGGGAGACATTGCGCTTGAGATGGACCCCGTGGAGGTGGCTCGTGGGTATCTCGCTAACGGTGCGGTGGCTCTATCGGTGCTGACGGAGCCCGACTACTTCAAGGGGAGCCCAGAGTACCTGCGGCGAATCAGGAGCGCGTTTCCGCAAGCGCGAATCTTGATGAAAGACTTTGTTTTAGAAGAGTCGCAGTTGCTTCAGGCGCTCGACATCGGAGCCGATGCCGTGCTGCTGATCGTGGCGATGCTGGGTGAGAAGGGCGTGAAGCAGCTGCTCCCACGAGCACGTGCGCTGGGATTGTCAGTGCTGGTCGAAGTCCACGATGAAGAAGAGATGCGGATCGCCGCTGGTTGTGGTGCAGACCTGATTGGCGTCAACAATCGAAATCTCAAGACGATGAAAGTGGGGCTTGAGACTTCGGAGCGCTTGGTTGGGCTCGCTCCTGCAGGGGCAACTTTGTTGAGTGAGAGCGGTATTAAGACTGCCCAGGACATTCAACGCCTGGCTGCGTTGGGATACCGCGGGTATTTGATCGGCACCCACTTTATGAGGACGGGTAATCCAGGTGAGGCGCTCGGCACATTGTTGAAAGGGTGCGGATGACTCGGGTCAAGATCTGCGGCATGACCCGGCTTGAGGATGCGCAGCTTGCTGTGAAGCTAGGGGCATGGGCCGTGGGTTTTGTTTTTGTTCGCGAGAGTCCGCGCTACATCAAGTTGAGTGAGGCTGAAAGGATCTCTGCTGCATTGGGTGGCACCGTGATCAAAGTGGGCGTGGTGGTCAACTTTTCTGAGAATGAGATCTTACAGCTGGCCCCGATCGTAGACGTCTTGCAGTTTCATGGAGACGAGTCGGTTCAGTTTTGCGAAGAAATGTGTAAGAAATCGGGAAAGGCTTACTTCAAGGCGATAGGCCCCAAAAGCCCTGAAGAGCTGAGCCAGTTGCAGGAGTTCTCATCCGCTCAAGCGGTCTTGATCGACGCGGCTTCATCTGCGCGTTCTCCTGGGGAGCGCGGAGGAACGGGGCAGCTCTCCGACTGGAAGCTCGCTCGAGATGCACAGATCCTTTATCGCAAGATTGTGCTAGCGGGGGGACTGCGGCCAGAGAATGTTGCTCAAGCCGTGCGTGAAGTGAAGCCCTATGCGGTTGACGTATCGAGCGGGGTTGAAGCCCATCCTGGGAAGAAAGATCCTGAGAAGCTCCTCCGATTTTTTGAGGAAGTTAAACGAGGTTCGTCATGAATACAGTTCCGGATTCTAGAGGAAGGTACGGGCGGTTTGGCGGAAGGTATGTGCCTGAGACTTTATATGGGCCCGTCCTCGAGCTCGAAGAGGCTTATCGCGCTTGCCAAGCAGATCCTAAATTTTTGAGCGAGCTTGAGAGTCTGCTCAAAACTTTTGTGGGGCGTCCCACCCCGCTTTTCTTTGCCCAAAGACTGACAGAATCTGCGAGTGGCGCGAAGATCTATCTCAAGCGCGAAGACCTTGCTCATACGGGAGCGCACAAGATCAATAACTCTGTAGGCCAGATTCTCATGGCCAGAAAAATGGGCAAGAGGCGGATCGTCGCTGAGACGGGTGCGGGTCAGCATGGCGTCGCGACCGCGGCCGCAGCTGCGCTATTTGGGATGGAGTGCGTCGTCTACATGGGCGCGATGGATGTTGAGCGCCAGTCGCTCAATGTGAGGCGCATGCGTTTGATGGGCGCGGATGTGCGCTCCGTTGAGAGCGGGACGCGCACACTCAAGGATGCGATCAACGAGGCCATGCGAGATTGGGTCACAAATATTCGCACGACTCACTATTTGCTCGGATCGGTGCTAGGTCCGCATCCTTATCCTAAAATCGTGCGCGATTTTCAGTCAGTCATTGGGCGTGAGGCTCGCGAGCAGATTCAGGCTGCTGAGGGTCGCTTGCCTGATGAGTTGATTGCATGCGTGGGAGGCGGGAGCAACGCGATCGGCTTGTTTTCTGCGTTTGTAGGAGACAAGGACGTCGCGATGACAGGGGTCGAGGCAGGAGGCCAGGGGATCGCAAGCGGACACCATGCGGCGAGATTCTCGGCAGACGGAAGAATAGGCGTTTTTCACGGCACTTTGACCTACCTCCTGCAGGATCCTCAAGGTCAGATTCTCGATACGCATAGCATTTCTGCTGGGCTGGACTATCAAGCTGTGGGTCCCGAGCACGCGCATCTCAAAGATACAGGGCGCGCTCGATACACCTCAGCTACAGATTCTGAAGCGCTCCAAGCGTTCTCTTTGTTGGCGAAGACTGAAGGGATACTGCCCGCGCTTGAGAGCTCGCATGCACTGGCCGAGGCGGTGAGGCGCGCTCGCGAGCTGCCCAGGACCTCGGTCATCATCGTCAATCTCTCAGGTCGTGGTGACAAGGATCTCGACATGGTCGAAAAGGAGATGCGCCCATGAAAACACCCGGACAAGTTTTGAGAGAGCTCAAGACTCAGGGCAAGCGAGCGTTTATCCCATACATCACGGCAGGTGACCCCGATGCTGAAGGGACACTGAAGATTGTCCGTGCTCTAGCTCAGGCAGGGGCGGATGTGATTGAGCTGGGTGTGCCGTTCTCAGATCCGGTCGCAGATGGCCCGGTAAACCAGAGAGCTGCGGAGCGGGCTCTTGCTAAAGGCATGACTTTAGAGGGGGTCCTGAAGATCGCGGGTCGACTGAGACAAGAGGGGATGCAAACGCCGTTTGTGCTCTTCACTTATTTTAATCCGATTCACTCGATGGGAATCGATCGCTTCGCGCGTGAGGCGGTGGTTAGCGGAGTGGGGGCGACGCTGATGGTCGACCTCCCGCCGGAGGAAGCTGATGAGCTCTTGCCTGTGTACAAAGCAGCGGGACTCGAAACGGTTTTTCTCGCATCACCGACGACTCGCGAGGATCGCCTGCGCTTGATTAATTCAGTTTCTACTGGATTTGTTTATTATGTTTCGAGAACTGGGGTGACCGGTGAGAAAGCCGCACTCTCGGAGACGCTCGCTTCCGAGCTCGAGCAGGTGAGGCGTCACGTCACCCAGCCTTTGGCAGTGGGGTTTGGGATTTCGGATGTAGCTCAGGCTCGTGCGGTTGCAGGATTGGCAGATGCTGTCGTCGTGGGCAGCGCACTGGTCCGCATGATTGAAGAGAGCCCATCGATCGAAGCTGCGGCTCGAGCAGTAGGGGACCTCGCAAAAAGCTTACGTTCAGCGATTTAATTTAAAGGAGATCTCTAATGCTAGTGCTCATGAAGAAAGACCACACCCCTGAGAACGTCGAGGGGGTTCGAAAGAAAATAGAATCCATGGGTTTCGCTGCGCACGTGATGCCCGGAGATCACAGTGTCGCGATTGGCATCACGGGCAATCGCGGCGCGATCGATCCAGGAGAGTTCTTGCTTCTGCCCGGAGTCGCTGAAGCGCTTCGAGTCACTCGCGAGTACAAGATGGCTAGCCGAGACTTTAAGCGCAAAGACACGGAGATCGTCGTGGGTGGCAAGGTCACGATCGGGCCGGGTCGCTTTGTCGTGATCGCAGGGCCTTGTGCGGTGGAGAGCGAGGAGCAGACGCTGCGGATCGCTAGATTGGTCAAGTCTCATGGCGCGCACATTCTGCGGGGTGGCGCATTTAAGCCTCGCTCGTCGCCTTATGCGTTTCAGGGCCTTGGTCTTGAAGGTCTCAAGATTCTCAAGAAGGCCAGTCTTGAGACAGGTCTCCCTACCGTGACCGAGGCGCTTGATCATAGGGGCCTTGAGATGGTCAACGAGTGGGCTGACATGATTCAGATAGGCGCGCGAAATATGCAGAATTTTTCTTTGCTTCAGGAGTGCGGCAAGCTCAAGAAGCCCATCATGCTCAAGCGGGGGATGTCTGCCACGATCGACGAGTGGCTCATGGCTGCGGAGTACATCCTCGAGGAGGGCAACCCCAACGTGGTTCTCTGCGAGCTCGGGATTAGAAGCTATGATCCCCAGACGCGCAACTTACTCGATCTCACTGCGGTACCTGTCATCAAGGATCTAAGTCACTTGCCGATCATCGTGGATCCGAGCCACGGCACGGGCAAGCGCGACAAGGTCGCGCCGATGGCTCGTGGTGCGATCGCGGTCGGCGCGAACGCTGTGATGGTGGACGTGCACGATCGTCCGGCCGAAGCGCTCTGCGACGGGCCACAGGCTTTGCTGCCGCAGGACTTCGAGAAGCTCGTGCAAAGTTTGAGGAGTTTGGCGCAGGCGTTGGGAGTGGCGCTCTAGTACGTAAATTAAATTTGACAGATTAAGTTGGTACTATATATTTCGGCCGAAAGCGTTGTCTATTTAAGGAGATAGAGAAAATTACTATTTAAATCAACTTACTAGGCGCTTGCAACCCCTCCTCACTCTCCTCAGAGTCTATAACCTATGGCCAAAGCCTCCACCTCCTCTCCACTCGACCAGCTTCGCTCGCAGATCGACTCGATCGATGATCGAATCCTCGACTTGCTCGAGGAGCGCGCAGGACTCGCACAAGCCATCGGCCACGAAAAGCGTCGTGCGAGCGAAACTCAGAAGTCCTCGCAGCCCCCAGCCTACTTCGATCCTGCCCGCGAAGCCAAAGTCCTAAAAAGGCTGAATTCAAGATCGCGTGCCGTGTTTCCTCCTGGTTCTATTTCTTTTGTGTATCGCGAAATCATGAGCGCTTGTCGATCGCTTGAGACTCAAATGGCCGTTGCTTTCCTCGGGCCCAAAGGGACTTACAGCGAGCTAGCGGCATCGCGCGGATTTGGGCGATCGGTCGAGTACCTCGCCTTGCCCGAGATCGAAGATGTCTTTGAGACGGTGACTCGCAGACGCGCCCAGTACGGCGTCGTTCCTCTCGAGAATTCACAAGCCGGCGGCGTCACGCAAACGCTCGATGCGCTGATTAAGACTCCGCTGCGGATTCAGAGTGAGTCTTACCTCCCTATCGTCCATTGCCTTCTCAGCAGGCTGCCGGATCGAAAAAAAATCAAGACGCTTTACTCTCACCCGCACGCGATCGCACAATGCAGGGGATGGATTCTCAAGAATCTCCCCAACACGCGCACTGTGGCTTGCTCGTCGACCGCCAAAGCGGCGGAGCTTGCTGCTAAGGAGCCGCTATCGGCGGCGATCGCAAGCCGCCTAGCGGGCGAGCGGCTCAAGCTGAGGATACTCGAGGAAGGCATCGGCGATCAGGCCGACAATGCGACACGATTCGTGGTGCTCAACGAGTCAGATGGACAACCTACCGGTGATGACAAGACCAGCATCTTAGTGTCGATCAAAGGCGAGGCTGCTTCTCTTGGGCGCGTGCTCGATATCCTTAAGCGCCATCAGCTTGATGTGTCCCGGGTCGAAACTCGCCCGGATGCCGAGAATAGATGGAACTATCTCTACTTTATCGATTTTGCCGGGCATCGACTCGACGTCAAGGTCGCTCAAGCGCTTTCGGAGCTTGGGCCTTGCAAGATTTTGGGAAGCTATCCTGTGGGAAAATCTTTTTAACGACCGGTCACGCCGGAATGAGCGAGGAAAGCAGTCATGGCAAAAATCACAGCGGCTTACCAAGGTATCGAGGGATCACACTCTAGGCAGGTTCTCTCCTCATATTTTGAGCAACGAGGAGTCGAGCACACGGCCAACGGAGCGCAGACTTTCAGGCAAGTCGCAATGAATGTGATCAGCGGCAAGGCGGATGTAGGGATTCTTCCGATCGACAACGCCATCGCGGGCACTGTTCGAGATGGCTATGATCTGCTGGCGCAATATGATCTCGTGCCCATCTCCGAGGTGGAGTGGCGCATGGATCACCGCTTGCTCGCTGTCGAAGGCGCGAGCCTCGATGGTATCCGCGAGATCTACGCGCATCCACTCGTTATCCAAGAATGCGGTAATTTTCTAGGAACCTTGGTTGGAGCGCGCGTGATCCCGTTCGAAGATACGGGCGCAGCCGCAAAAACAGTCGCCGAAGCCAAGGATCCCGCCAAAGCTGCGATCGCGCCGCCAGAGGCGGGTCCCCTCTACGGGCTCGCGCAGTTGGCAGAAAACATCGCTGACCATCCTGAGAACTACACGCGCTTCATGATCTTCAGAGCGCCCAATCTGTCTGAGCAAACGCGCGCGCTGGGCGGCCGCGGCGCTCCTGAGAGCCGCAAGACCTCGATGCTTCTCACGACAGCTCACCAAAAAGGGCAGCTCGCTCGCTGCCTAGCTGTACTGGCCGAAGCTTCGATCAACTTGGCTAAGCTCGAGTCTCGTCCCCGCTTGGGCAAAGCTTGGGAGCATCTCTTTTATGTCGATTTCGAAGGTGACCAAGCTGACCCGCGCGTCGCCAAGGCACTCGATACTCTCCGAAAGGAAGGCATCGGCCTTCAAGTCATCGGCAGCTACGACGTGAGCCGATCGACCGAGTCGGCTTCCGAGCAAGCGCGCGATACGCAGGCGCAGGAAGTGCCCGTGCGACACATCGAAGGATGGAACCCTGAGCTTCTGCCTTCGTCGGCTAAGCATTGGCCCAAGGCTTCGCGCGCCTCAAAACCCGCGGGCACTCGCGTGACCGTTGGGCCTGTCACGGTGGGTGGAGATGACTTTGTCGTTGTCGCTGGCCCTTGTTCTGTCGAGTCGCGCGATCAAGTGATGGCGACCGCCAAGGCCGTGCGCGCTTCTGGCGCTACTATGCTCAGAGGCGGAGCATTCAAGCCAAGAACCAACCCATACGCATTTCAAGGCATGGGCTGGGAAGGCGTCACCCTTTTAGCTGAGGCTGGCCGCGCGACCGGCATGCCTATCGTGAGCGAAGTGATGAGCATCGATCAAGTCGACAAGATGGCTCGTGAAGTAGACGTGCTCCAGATCGGTGCGCGCAATATGCAGAACTACGACTTGCTCAAGGCTGTCGGCAAGACTACGCGCCCCATTCTTCTCAAGCGAGCGATGTCGGCGAGCCTCGATGAGGTCCTCGCAGCGTCCGAGTACATCTTGGCCGAAGGCAATCCCAACGTGATCATCTGTGAGCGCGGTATCCGCACCTTCGAAACCGCAACTCGGAACACGCTCGATCTCTCCGCCGTGCCTGTGCTTCGCGAGCGCACGCATTTGCCTATCATGGTCGACCCCAGCCACGGGGTGGGCGTCCGTCGCTGGATTCGCCCTCTGTGTCGCGCAGCCAAGGCTGTTGGCGCCCACGGGATCTTGGTCGAGGTGCACCCCAACCCCGAGGAGGCCAAAAGCGACAAAGAGCAAGCGTTGACGTTTGATGATTTCGCGCAGATTATGAAAGACCTCTCGGAGATCCCGCAAAGATGAAATCGAAGGAGAAGTCGACGTACACGGTCACTCCCGTTTCTCAGCTCAAGGGCTCGCCTCGTGTTCCCGGCGATAAATCCGTCTCGCATCGTTCTCTGCTCTTCGGCGCTCTCGCCGATGGCACGACTCGCGTGACGGGATTGCTCAAGAGCGGCGACGTCCGCTCGACTTGGGGATGCCTTGAGGCGATGGGCGTGCAGATCCGTGAGGAAGAAGACGGAACTGTTGTCATTCGTGGCGTCGGTATGCATGGCCTGAAGGCCCCTCAATCGATTCTGGATTGCGGAAACTCCGGGACAACCATTCGTCTGCTGATGGGTATTCTTTCGGGACAGCCTTTTGAGGTTCAACTCACCGGTGATGATTCTCTCCGTAGACGTCCGATGAAACGGATCGCAGCCCCTCTCAGGCAGATGGGCGCTCGCCTGGATCTGACTCGCGATGAAGTCGCTCCAGTCAAAATGAAGGGCTCTAAAGTTCTGCGTCCACTCGCCTACGAGCTCCCAGTAGCCAGCGCCCAGCTCAAGAGCGCTCTCTTGCTTGCTGGCCTCTACGCCGATGGCGAGACCACTCTCACCGGCATGATCAAGAGCCGCGATCATACGGAGAGATTGCTCCCTCACTTTGGCGTTCCCGTTCAAGTATCTCAAACCACGATCACTGTGCGAGGCGGCCACAAGCTCAAAGCCAATTCTGTCAAAGTTCCAGGCGATATCTCAAGTGCTGCGTTTTGGATCGCGGCTGCGACTCTAGTGCCAGGCGCTCAAATGCAACTCAATGATGTCTCGCTCAATCCCTCGCGCATTGGCTTCATCCATGCGCTCAGAAGGATGGGTGCAAGAATCGAAACCCAGCTTCTCGAGGAGCGGCCCGAAGACATCGGTACAATTCGCATTGCATCGGCCTCCCTCAAGGCGACGTCCGTGCAGGAAGAAGAGGTCCCTGCGCTCATCGACGAGATTCCGCTTCTTGCGGTGCTTGCCACCCAAGCTCAAGGGCGCACTGAGGTTCGCGGTGCGCGCGAGCTGCGCGTGAAGGAAAGCGATCGCATCGAAGCGGTCGCTCAGAATCTTCGAGCGATGGGCGCCCAGGTCGAGACTTTTGAGGATGGGTTTGCGATCGTTGGTCCTCAGAAGCTCAAGGGCGCGCGCATTGATTCGATGGATGATCACCGGATAGCGATGGCATTTTCGATCGCTGGGCTGGTCGCAGAAGGTCCGACTGAGATCATCGGCACTGAATGCGTGGACATCTCGTTTCCAGGTTTCTACGAGAGCCTCAAGGATATGACGAGTGGCTAGAATTGGTATCCGTAGCGAACGCGATTTCGCCGCAGTGATTGGCCATCCGGTGAGTCACTCTCTTTCGCCCGTGATTTTTGATTACCTTGCAAAAAAATCAAACCTCCCTCTGAGTTATGGACGACTCGATCTGCTTCCTTCAGAGCTTCCGGGGGCTCTTGAGATCTTCAAGCGCAATGGCTTCTTTAGGGGTGTTAATGTCACCATTCCACATAAGGAGACTGCAGCGAAACTCGCAGACCGTATCTCGCCAGAAGCCAAGCTCATGGGAGCCGCGAACGTCCTCAAGTTCTCCCAGGGCAAGATCGAGGCATACAACACCGATATCTACGGGATTGCTCAGACGCTTAAAGAACAGAGATGCAAAGTCGCCGGCAAGGACGTCATTCTGTTTGGAGCGGGAGGCGCGGCAAAAGCCGTCGCCTATGTGCTAGGGTCTCAGGGCGCGCGATGTGTTTCTGTCGTGAACAGAGATCGAGCACGAGCTCGCCGTCTCTGTATGACGATGGGTAAGCAGTTTAAAAAAACTCGGTTCGAAACCGTAGACGTTCACCGATTGCCCACAACCACCCTGTGTCTTTACGTAAATGCCACCGCGCTTGGGATGAATGGGTTTCCTGAGTTTGATTTTCTTCCCCAGAAAGTTACTTCGGGTGCTCTTGCGTTTGATCTGGTTTATCGGCCTCACAACACCAGTTTCCTCAAACAGGCTCGTGCGCGAGGTTTGAGGACTGTAGGGGGTCTCGACATGTTGGTTTGGCAGGCGCTCAAGACTTGGGAGCTCTGGTTTGGTGCAACGTCCGATCAGTTGTCCAGCCTCAAGCCTGGCCTTAAGAGGCGGTTGGCCGCGCATCTGGCGAGAGGCTGTTAGACTGAGCTGGCCGATCCTTTGCTGGCGCCTCCGAGAGGATATCTTGGCGTATCGAATCGGCCCATGGCCGCAAAGTGTCGGTAGGCTTAAGTCAGAGTTAAATTATCAGCTTTTCTATTTGGCCCGAAGATGATACAAAATCTGCCAATATAACCAAGGGTTGTTAGTCCCCAATGCCTCGCATTGTGCTGCAAAGGAGCCCCATTTTGAGATTTCTCACTGCAGGCGAGTCACACGGTAAAGGTCTGATTGGCGTGATCGAAGGCTTGCCCTCGGGGCTGCCACTTACGGCTGAGTACCTCCATGTGCAAGCTCTCAGACGCAAGCACGGCTATGGTCGCGGCGCTCGGCAGAAGATCGAGACGGACGCGGTAGAGATCATGACGGGTGTTAGGCACGGCAAGACTTTAGGCAGCCCCATCGCTCTGCTTTTGCTCAACAGGGATTGGACTGCCTGGCGAGACATCATGCAGGCAGAGCCTTATGATGGCGACGTCCGGCGGGTGATCGATGTCCCGCGGCCTGGGCACGCGGATCTGGTTGGAGGCATCAAGTACCATCACAAAGACATGCGCAATGTGCTGGAGCGCTCGAGCGCGCGCGAGACCGCTATGCGAGTCGCTATTGGGTCGATCGCGCGGAGATTCTTAGAAGAGCTTGATATTCATGTCGCGAGTCGTGTGGTCAGCATTGGCGGCGCCGCAGCTCCTAGGACTGATCTCAAAGTTGCAGTCAAAAAACTCAATGCTTTGACAGACGATTCCCCCGTCCGCTGCGATGACAAGAAGGCCCAAGCCGTGATGGTCGCCGAGATTGATTCCGCAAAAAAGGCCGGAGATACTTTAGGTGGAATTTTTGAAGTCTTCGCTTCCGGCGTGCCTGTCGGCCTCGGAAGCTACTCGCAATGGGATCGTCGTTTAGAAGCTGAGATCGGGCGCGCGATGCTCAGCCTCAACGCCATCAAGGGCGTTGAGATCGGGCTGGGTTTTAATATGGCGCTCGCACCCGGCTCTGAAGTGCATGACGAGTATTTTCCATCTGCTCAGGCAAAAAAGCCTGCTCGCGAGAAAGTCGTTTACCGCTCCAACCGATCGGGTGGCATAGACGGCGGCATGTCGACCGGGCGGCCTATCGTGGTTCGCGCAGCGATGAAGCCATTAGCGACGTTGATGAAGCCTTTGAAGTCCGTGAGCCTGCGTTCAGGTGAGGCAGTGAAGGCGCATGTTGAGCGATCCGATGTTTGTGCTGTCCCCGCGGCCGCGGTGATCGGCGAGTCCCTTCTCGCGCTTGTCCTAGCACAGTCCGTGCTCGAGAAGTTTGGCGGAGATTCGATGAAGGAGCTGGTCCCACGTGTCCAACAGTGGAAAAAAACTGCCCACCCCCTCTAACATCTTTTTGTGCGGGTTCATGGGATCCGGAAAAACCACGGCTGCGCCGATGGTGGCTTCGCGTTTGAGTTGCACGAGCCTCGATCTCGATGCCCAGATCGAGAAGGACGCGGGCAAGTCGATTTCGAGAATTTTCGCAGACGAAGGGGAGCCTCGTTTCCGAGCGCTCGAGACCCGCGCTCTTGAGCAATTGGGCTCATCGAGCATACGACAGGTCGTCGCGCTGGGCGGCGGCGCATTGATAGCGACTCAAAATCGCGAGCTCATCGCACGGTTGGGTACGCTGATCTATCTCAAAGCCTCGCCCGAGGAGCTTGAACGCCGCTTGAGCCCTGAGGCTCTCCAACGACCGCTGCTTCAGGGAGCCGCCGGAGCTGCGTTGCGAATGCGGATAGGCCAGCTCCTCGAGGAGCGCAGTGCTCTTTACGCAAGCGCTCGCTTTTGCATCGATACCGATAAAAAGACTCCAGAGCAGGTTGCCGATTTGATCCTCCAGGCGTTAAGCTCGCTCTGATGGTAAAACGTCCACTGCATCGAGTTCGCGTCCCGCTCCTCAAAGGGAGGGGTTACAGTATCGTGATCGGGCCTGAGGCTGTGCCACGCGCAAGTGCGGATCTTAAGGCGCTGAACGCAAGTCGAGCATTTGTTCTCGCGGATGCGGCTTTAAAATCCCACGCCCGTTTGCTGACTCAGTCGTTGACGAGAGCTGGCCTCGATGTGCACACGATCTCGGTCGACGCTGATGAAAGCTTTAAAGAATTCAAAAAAATATACCCTCTCTATGGCGAGCTTCTCAAGAAGGACGCCGATCGCCACTCGGTTGTTTTTGCGCTAGGGGGGGGTGTGATCGGAGATGCTGCCGGCTTTATCGCGGGGACATTTTTGCGCGGGATTCGCTGGGTAGGCGTGCCGACGACTCTACTGGCTCAGGTCGATAGCTCAATCGGTGGCAAGACGGGAGTGAATCACGAAGCCGGAAAGAACCTTGTCGGTGTCTTTCACCAACCGTCGTTGGTATTGTGCGACACTCAGTTTCTTGCCACTTTGCCCAAGCGGGAGCTGATCTCAGGCCTAGGCGAGATCGTCAAATACGGGCTGATTCAGGATCCGTCTCTATTTCGCTCGGTTGAGCGTGACTGGGAGAAGCTCGTCAATCTCGAGCCTCGCGCGATCTCGATCGCCGTTGCTCGTTGCGCGAAGCTCAAGGCCAAGGTCGTCGCTCGCGACGAGAGAGATGTTACGGGACTTCGCGAGGTGCTCAACTTTGGACATACCGTAGGGCACGCGCTCGAGAAGGAAACCGGTTATGGTTATTACCGCCATGGTGAGGCCGTGATTTTAGGGATGCGCGCCGCCGCCTTGCTTTCGAAGGTTCGCGGGCATCTGCAAAGCTCGTCCTATGATCGGATCGAGGCCTACCTGAGTCAGTTGCCCGTGCCCCAAGTTCCTGCTTCAGTGAGTACTTCGGATCTCGTGAGGCGAGTGCGCTTCGATAAGAAGAAGCTGCGTACAGGGCAAGTGCGATTTGTTCTCCTGAGCGGTATCGGCAAAACAGTGCTCGACCCTCGCGTGACTGAGTCTCAAATCGCGCGCGCGATTGATTCGATTCGAGAGGCAACATGAGCCGAGCCAAGCGCCTCCTTGTCGTTCACGGCCCCAATCTCAATCTATTGGGTGAGCGAGAGCCGGAGATTTACGGCAAGCTCACCTTGGCTGATGTCAATCGTCGCCTGCGGGCGCATGCGCGCAAGCTTGGAGCTGAGATTCGTATTTTTCAATCCAATGGCGAAGGCGAGCTCATCGATTGGATTCACTCGCAACGTCGCTGGGCGCAAGGCATGGTGATTAACCCCGGGGCCTACACGCACTACTCGTACGCGATTCGCGATGCGATTGCAGGGACTCGGATCCCTACGATCGAGGTGCATCTCTCGGACATTCGCAAACGCGAAAAATTCAGGCGCATCTCGGTGATCGAACCGGTTTGTCTGGATCAGATTTCGGGCAAGGGCGTCGACTCTTACATCGACGCCCTCACTCGATTTTGCGGTCCTATTGAGGGCAGCTGAGCTCAGTCGAGCCGATGATCGGACATGGATCCTCGACTTCGCAGACCACAACCGGAGTGGCTGACGGACTAGGGGTGGCCGAGGGGCTAGGCGAAGTTCCGGGCGAGGCGGTCGGCGAAGCACTCGGCGACGCGCTTGGCGACGCGCTTGGCGAAGCACTCGGCGACGCGGTCGGAGTAGGTGTGGGTGCGCCCAAGGGTAGATCAATAGGTAAGTCCTTGAGTTTTTCGAGGTCTGTTGGCTTGATCAGCACCTTTGTGGTGAGGGCGAGCTCATTGCTGCTAGAGCTTGAGGGAGGGCCGGGCAGAATCGTAAAGTCTGGCGTTGGAGAAGGACGGGGTTGTCGATTGGCGCATAGGGCTGTGCCGTCGATAGCGACCTGGTACTCAACCCAACAACGTGGATGCCCCTTTCCATCGCTCTGCATTTGCTGCTGATAGGTTAACTGGCCTTTGACTGTACCGTCCGTTTGAATAGGAATGGATTGCTGTTTGTCATCCAAACCCTTGTTTTTGACAAGCACTCTGCCCGAACTGCAGTCTAGGTCGACATCCAGCTGAGCGACTTGCTTTTGCTGGTGCTCGAACTTTTGTTTTCCACAGCCGCTTTGCTGTTGTTGTTGAAAGGGGACCTGCTTTTGCTGCCCGCTCGATTGGCCTTCACAACTCAAATTAAAATTACCTATGTCAGCCGTAGCTCCAGGGTTTTGATCGGTGAGAGCTGGGACCGGGGTTTCGTTGGTACCGCAGTTCACAAGTGTCACGCTTGCTGCGAGAGCTAAACCAAAGGCCATACCTGCGCCTGCACGAAGCGCGAATAGAGAATGGGTTGTTTTCATGGTTCAGGGGTGTTGCAATCATAGGGCCCGCCCTCATGCGTTATTTTATGAGGATGAATTAAAAATTTTTCTAAACACAATCGAATCGTTTTGTTCTAAATTAATTCTATCCAATGATGGGTGGGGAAACAGAAGGGCGCACAAAAGCCCCTAAAACTGAGATCGTGAAGATTCAGATCAGCCTTTTGGATAAGGATGGTCCTCGGATCGTAAACGTTTCTAACGAAGATGAGACTCTGACCTGGCAAGGTGGGCCGACTGAAAAGTTCGCTCAGCTTTTAGGTTCTCGCGATCGTGCGTATTTTTACGCTCGGGTCGTGCGTAACCAATTGCAGCTAGGGCAGGAAGCTCCGCAACAGCGCTGGTAGTCGACCGGTCACTTTTTGTGCGCCGCACGATCTAGCTTGTAGGTGGAGTTGCGCCCGCAAAGCATGAGCTCGTTGCCCCTCGTTTGATGAAGTCCCTTCCACATTGAAGCCTCGATGTACGACTTCACGCGCGACAGACGATTTTCCAAAATAGTTCTCAGCATTCAGGGTCATTGGACCGGTATTGGCATCTCTAGAAAAGAAATCACCCAACACATGATTTCTTAAGGAGGCAGCTATGCTGTTCAAAAACGACATTTTACGCAAATACTCTCATTTCGAGAACGACATGCCGGTCTTTACTCGCGACGGTGAGAAGCTTGGCAAGGTCGTCACTTTCGCTGATGACTATTTCATTGTTCAGAAAGGGATGTTTTTTCCAAAGGACTTCACCGTGCGCTACGACGACATCCAGGACATTCGTGACAACAACATCTATTTGTCGGTGGATCAGGCCTACCTCGAGGAGTGGAAAGACGCTTCATATGCCGGGTGGACAAACACCGACCAAATTAACGAGGGCCGACTGCAAGCCACTCCTCGTGACGAGTATCGAGATCGCTACGCATCCTCTCCAGAGGATATCAATGTCCCGCTGATGGAGGAGAAGCTCGAAGCTCATAAGACAATCCAACAGAGCGGCAGAGTGCAGCTCCGCAAGGTAGTTCATACCGAATATAAGCACTTCACCGTGCCGGTCCTCAGGGAGGAGCTTAAGATCGAGCGGGGCACGACTGTTGACGAGAATGTCGCTCAACCTGCAGAAATAGCGGGCGCGTTTAAGGAGCAGACGATCGATATCCCTCTTATGGAAGAGAAAGTGACAGTGAGTAAACGGCCGGTCGTGAAGGAGAACGTTCGGGTGAGCAAGGAGCGTCTGACTGAGGAGCGAGAAATCGCGGGCGATGTTCGTAGCGAAGAAATACAGATCGATAAATCCGAAGACCCAAAACGCAAGGCTGGGTAAGATCGAGAATGCCCTTTTTCTTCGCTGCAAAAATTACTCAGTCGTCTCCCCTGTCTGAAAGCGCCTCGGGATTTTTCTACAGTGAGAGGATGCTGGAGACCTAATTCTCACCAGCTGCATCTGTCGAGAAGGCTCTCGAAAAGGCAAGTCCATCTAAGCACGCCAGGACTAGCGGATGGCCCGATTTGGGTGCCTGAGCAGGTGTCTAAAAAATAGACAGTTCAGACTCAATGAGACTCATGGGGTCTCTCAAGGGGGTACCTCCCAATGCCTTGAGACCATGGCAAATTTTGCGTTCAAGCTAGCTCCGCTTGAAAACCGAGCTGCTGGAACGCCGTCTGCAATGAGAGTCATTAAATCTCAATTGAAAGGCGTTGCCCATGATTCTTAATAAGGTTTGGATACCTATTTTTATCGCGCTTGTCTCAACTCATGCATGGGCTGAGGAGACGAAGGGAAGAGAATCTAAAAAACCAAAGGCCGGAGCGCTTCAAGCTACTTCAAAGGTTAAGGCACATAAAATAGCTTCTACGGAAGCGGCACCTATAAAAATCGAGCGTCCCATTTCGGAAGAAACCAAGAAATACCTTAAGGCGAATCACCCGGGAATGGTTCTTGAAATACCCGCAATTCCGCCTCTTAAATTCGGAGAGAAAAATATTCGGCTTGGAATCGTTTTTGTCCAAATGAACGCAAAAGGTGGTTTTTCTAATTCCAGTCTCAATTATTTTGGCAGCTTGGATTCTCAAGCTCATTGCGTCTTAACGGCAGCTCAGCTTCTCGAGCAATCGATTCGAAGAGCGGAAACGCAGAAATTCATTCAAGACCATAAATTAAGCGGAGTCATTATTAGATTTAGAGACTTCAGCCTTATTGCCGATTCAACAAAGCCCGAGATTCAAAAAGCGATTTCCGATGCTCAAAAATATGGAAGCGTAACGATCGAGTCAGACGGAGTCCTCTACGTCATGGTTGACTACGACCCTTCGCGCCCACAGCGCTCTCAAAAAAATCTCGAGCATTGTTATGCGCCTGAAATCAACGATTTGCTCGAAGCTTATGCTCTGATCGACCGAATAGTGACGGGAGGTCAAGCTCTCAGCAAAGCAATCAAAGACACGTCGAGTCTTACAGGTGCCACAGTCAAATCATTAAACGACGATGCAGTAGCAAAAGCTAAGGCCGAAGAAGCGGCTGCGGCAGCACTGAGTGGACAGCCTAAGAGCTGATTGTAGATCAAGTAGGGAGCACGACGATGCGAAGATCATTTTTCTACCTGTTGCTAGTGCTTGCGCAGCCCCTTTGCTACGCCAAGCTTGTAGACAAGAAGGACATTCAGCCTTTTGCTTCTAAGTTTAATTGTTCGAACCCGATGCTGCAGTGGCAGTTCGATCACCTGACGACTATCTTCGATCAAAACAAGGCAGTGAGATCTTTAGGCTATGGTGATCTCCCGATCATTGACGATGCCTCTGACGTGGGCGGGGATTCGGGCTATCTTTACCGCGGTGTCACTAACCGACAGTTTAACGAAGCGCAGATTCTCAAGCTGATCTTCAATGACTCGACAAGCGTTTCAGAGTCCAGGTGGTTGACCGCGGATTTGTTCGAGGACCCTGCCATCACAAAAGCTGGGGATCTGGTTCAACGAAGGGCGAGTTTTCAAGAGCTCCCCTATCAAAAACAATGCGATACTTTTAAAGAGGCATCTCTTTCGGTCAGTAAGAAAATCGAGGATCTTCTGAACGACGTGAGGAAGCCACTCAATGCCTTTTCGGACCATGTCCATATTAGAGGGTCTTATAACGGAACGCCGCAGGCGATTCAATTCTTGACCCCCCACAAAGATGCGGCGGAGAGGTACGGGGAGTTCGTACTTTATGTCAAAGAAGTGGTTAAGCGCGGCATCGACGTCGAGACCTATAATACTTATGCATGGGGGCATAGGCGGGGAGATATCTACGTGCACGACAGGGACGAGTACATGGTGCCGTCGCATATTCCTTCTTGGGATGTTCAGAGAATCAAGGTTCGCAATGGCACCGGCTGGCACAAAGGAGATTATGGCCCTCCGATCTACTACTATTCAAAAATCACAGAAGTGAATAATCCATGCAACGTCTTGGCTGTTCAAATAGACAAGCCTACTACATCGGGTGACAGGAGCGTCCCCGTTGGTGTGCTCCTCAGGTGTAAGAAGGGGAGGAAGTGCGCCTCTTCCTGGGATGGAGCGCTTCCTGCGGCTCAAGAAGAGAGGCTCAAGGCCGTCGTGGCTAGCGCTAAGGTCGATGGAGAGTCATTGTATTACGTTCCTTATGAGAGGTACATCAAGCTCAAGCCAGAAGATATCGTTGCCCTTCCTCTTGCGGACCTGGTTCAGCGTTTTGAGTGGGCCCCTGAAGACCTGAAAAAGAACAAGGCATTTTGGAAGACCGTCATTCTTTCTAAACACAGCAGCGATCTCGCCTCTGCCAATGAACTTGCCCGCGTGACCGGGCTTGCCTCTGATCCGGATTTCTTGAAAGAGTGGAAGCAGGACTTAGAAAAAGAACTCGCAAAACATAAATTTCATGTGGTTCGCGAAGAGATGTCGACTTTTCTCGAGGTGGGTAAGGCGTTAAAATTGAGCGGCCAAGCTCAATTTATCGACGTGGTGATGAGGACTGTCGATGAGAACCTGGCTTTTTCGGCAGGCATCTTTGGCGAAATCGAAAAGGTCTCAGCGGGCGACCCCGAGATGGCGCCCTTGCTTGCCAAGGCACAAGAAAAAAAGAAGCTCTTCTCGGCAAGAACTCCCGAAGATGAGGTTCGCTATGTCCGTAGTCTGGCTTCGGGTGAGAATACCGATGCCATGGTTCAATCATTGGCTCGCGCCTTCGTAGCGAACCCATCCACTGCCGACAAGATTCTGGATATGATCCCTGGCACAGCTTCTTTTAAGAACGCTGTTTTGCAGAGCACTTTTGACTTTATAGCAAGGAACCCAAAGGCTTTCCCGAGCTTCGAAGCAATCGAAATCTGTAAGAAAATTTCGCCTCGAATTCAGGGCCTGCCGGGAGAGGAGTTCGCGATGGGGGCTTGCATTGATCTTGCTGTCAGCCGGGCCGATCGTCCTGCCCTGCTTCTCGCCCAAGACATAGGCAAGTGGCTTAAGCTGCCCGCGGACCGAGAATTGGATACCATTCGCGGGCTTTGGGAGCTTGCTAAGCAAGAGAAGAGATTTAGCGACAAAAAGGAAAAGGGGGGCGGGCAGCTGCTATTCTTGAATCAACTGAAGGCCGCTTTGTACAGCCCACTTTCTAAACGAGCTAAGGTTCAGGATCCAACCGGAGCACAGGCTACTGCATTGAAAGAAAATTTTGTTCAGTTCTATACTGAGTTTGTCTCTCCGCCTGCTCAATTTTTGGCCTACGAAGCTTTGAAGCAGATTGCGGACGTCACGAAGAATCCTACGATCCTGCAGCCTCCTGCGAGCTCTTCTCAGGTCAGTATCGGTAATCAGGGGATCCAGCTCACACCACAAATCATGGACGCTGTTTTTGCAAGCAGCATGAGCGTTGAGTACCTACTGACTTTGTGGGGAAAAGTCGGAAGGGCTGAGTCCTACAAAGAGCTGAAGCCTTTGCAAGAAGACCGCAGAAGGATGATTGAGAAAATGAAGCGATATGTCGCAGAACAGCTTGCGGTCGATATTCAGTTGCCCGTTAATGTCTCTTTGATCCGTCAGCGTTATGAGAACAATCGAATGGAGAATTTGGTCGCTTTGGTTTCGGCGTTTGCTTCGAGTGAGTCCAATCCAGCATTGAAGACTCGGCTCGCGGAAACGTTGAAAGTAGTGCGCGATAAATTTCCGGAGATGCCCACCCAAGGCATTGTGGATCTTCATGACGTGGCTAGCAGTCTACTTCCTTCTTGCAGCCAAGATTTTATTTCTCAGTCTTCATCCGGCAGACTCTGCAGTCTCAGTACCGCGAAAGGAGCTGTTGTCTGGAAGATCTTATCAAAGGCTCCTTCTGGCGGAGTTGTTCTGAAAGATCTGAACTCCGGAATTCTCGTTAACACGCAACTCGCAGCTCATGCTGCCGAACAAAGATTTGCTCATAGGTACTGTGAGAATCTCTCCGCATCATCGAGTGGTGGGGCTTCTACCAAGTGGATAGCTCCTACGGGGCATCCAAGAGATCTAAACGGAAAAACCGTTGGCAAGACTCAGTTTCCGACAGCCGATAGCGAGCTGCAAACCTTGTTGGATAACGGCCTTGGAAGGCTGCTTTCTACCAAGCTCGCTATTTGGTCACAGACGGAGGCCGACTCGGTGAATCCAAATGTGCGGAGCGCGTACGCTTTGAAGTCAGACAGAAGTGGATTGGTTGCTCTCCCTTCTCAAGTCGAAAGCGGCTTTATCTGCATTTCGCCCCCTCCCCCGGCTGCTGCGGCAGTCACGGTGGGTGCCAATAGTCATCACTAGATCAAACATGTTTGGTTAACTAAGATAGTACATCTAAGTTATCGAAATAAATCATCTTTTATGTAAAAGTAGCTGGTTTGACTGTAAATGTAGTTGCTAAATCTAGTCAGATATAATACTGCTCCCTCAGCTGATTGTAAGGATCGATCTTTACCTGGCACCGCTCTGCGGCAGCCAATGGATGAGTGCGATGAAAATTTTTGCATGCTTTAAAAGTAATTTTCTTTTGGTCGTCATTCGATCGCTGACTGTTTTTATGCTGGTGGCTACCATGGCCTATGTGTCCCGCCCCGCAGGGGCGAAGCCGGAGGCTGCACCTATTCAGGGTGTTATCCTGCTGCAAGTCCAGCAGGACGGCGGGCGGGATAATTCATCCTTGATAAGAATGCTTAGGGCGATTCTCAAGCAAGAGATCACAGCGACAAACAAGTGGGTTGTAGCGGCAACTGAAGAGGAGTTGCAATCCATGCTATCGCTCCTTGCGCAACGCGAGCGTCCCATCTACAGCGAGCAAGATGCGCCTCTTTATGGACAGTTTAAGCACTATCGCTATTCGCTCACTGCTACGCTTTTTATGGATACGAAGGTCGTCAATCTTGAGTTTAGCGCAATTGAGGAAGGCATTATCACCAAGAGCCAAGTCTTGGGTTTTGAATCCTCAGAAAACATTCGCTCAAGCAAGTTCACTGATTTGTTGAAGGCGGCCTTGGTTCGGTTCGAAATTGCAGAAGCCCCGGAGCAAACTCAAGAGGTACCGGCCGCTCCTCCAAAACCTAAGCCGCCTGTCCATCTAGAAGTCAAAGACGCCCGATGCAAAGGAAGAGGATTCGTTCGCAAAGACGGAGACATCGTTCAAGCGCCAGCCGATCTCTTGGTTGTTGAGTACCTCGACGAAAGGCAAAATCTACTGACGGTTGAGCGGCGGCTAGACTCACCCGAGCAGTGCGAGGACGTGAATGCGAAGGCCCAAGAAGCGTTGAAAAACGGAAAGTTGGTCGCCGTACTCAAGGCTCAGAGTCCGGCCGGACTCTTTGGCCTGCAGGTAGGGGATCGCATCGCCCTTCAGCCGCGCGAACTGCCTAAATTAAATCGGGTTTGTAACGAATATCCTCTTTCAACTGTTGTTGAAGTTTCATTCAAGTCATAACCAGTTCCCTGTC